>JAGAHC010000011.1 GCA_017627275.1 Lachnospiraceae bacterium | reverse complement strand
TTTTCATAAAAAAAAGGAATGCGCTTTCACGCATTCCCTTTATTATGGACTCTTTCTTTTGAAATGCAAGCCTCTTTTACAGGCGCATGATCCGTTCAATCGTTTCGTTGATCATCCGTCTTTGCCCCGCCTCGTCCGTATCCTTATCCGGGATCTCCAGGAACATCGAGCCCTTGATGTGGGCATGCAGCATCTTCCCATAGGAAAAAGGATGGCAGAGATCGTTTTTACAGGCAAGGATGACGACCGGCATGGTCAGTTTTTCCAGTACGCGCACGTCCAGGATCGGTGTCTGATCCGGCATCGTCCGGTAGATCCTGGCGTTCTTTTTATTCACCGGATTCTCAAACGGGTTTAAGAACGAATTCCTGGTATAGGCGGACGGTTCCTTCACGATGTCCCATCCTTTTGTCTTTTGAAACGCTTCCGCTCCGCCCTCTTCCAGCGCATGGGAAAGATCCTGAAACGCCTGCTTCACGTCCTCTCCCATGGGTTCTTCGGTCCAGGCGTTCCGGATCAGAAGAAGGCTCTGTACTCTCTTCGGAAAGCGGACCCCCACATTGAGGCAGACGGCGGCGCCCATCGAGATCCCGGCAAAGACGGCACTCTCGATCTGCAGATGATCCAGAAGCGCGATCACGTCCTCCCCCATGCGGTCGAAGGTGAGCGTCTCCCAGTCCGCGCCGCTTCCTCCGTGTCCCTGCTGGTTCAGACTGATGAGCCGGACTCCCGGGATCTCGTCATAGACGGCACGGATCTGATCGATGCTGCCGCCCATCCCGTGCAGAAAGACAAGGGGCCTTCCTTCTCCGCGCACCTCGTATTCCAACTCGATTCCCTGATGGGTGAATCTATTCACTGCGCAATACTCCTTCCAGAAATGCTTTGGCTGCCGGCACCTCTTCCTCCGATAAGCCGTGCATGATCAGCGCTCCCTCATACCCGGTCTGCCGAAGGAGCTTCCCGTAAAGCGCAAAATCGAGGATCCCCTTTCCGGGCGCCGTATAACGGATGCTCCCGTCCAGGGTAAAGTCCTTGGCATGCGCCAGACACAGATCTCCTCCCAGCACGTCAAAGGCTTCCGTCAGGATCTTTGTCATGTCCGGAACTTTTTCCGGTATAAACAGATTCGCACCGTCCATCACGATCTTCAGATGCGGACTCTGAAACACATCCAGGTACTGCCTTGCGCGAAGCGACGTATTGATGATGTTGCCGGACTCCGGCTCCACCCCCAGGATGATGTCGTTCTCCTCCGCATACCGCAGGATCCTCTCCGTGGAAGCAAGCAGCTCGCTAAAGGACGAGTCCTTCTCATTGTCCTCATGCCACTTCCATTTGCTCTCCGGACTCTTGGAGCCGGTGCAAAGCGTGATGACCGGGATCCCCAGTTCCCTGGCGATGCGGCAGTGCAGGGCAAACTGCGTAAGCCCTCTCTCCTTTTCCTCCGCATCGGGGTCGATCATATTGAAGGTGCCCGTTACGGCATCCAACTGAACGCCGAACGCCTGCACTTCTCCCCGTATCCCTGCCAGGTCTTCTTCCGTGACGGTTTCCGGCATGGTCGGAAGTCCCGCATTGATATAATTCCACTGCGCACGGCGGATCCCCTGCGCAGTCATATGACGGAAGGTCTCTGCCGGATCCCTTGTCTCATAGGTCCTGGAAAATACGCCGATCTCCATCCTACAGCATGCCCTCCACATCCTTTAAATACACTTTTTCTCCGCCTTCCTGCACGGATCGGTAGGTCGCAAGGAGCGCACGCATGACCTGAATCCCGTCGTCTCCGTCGGCGCCCTGTACCGGCGTTTTCTCGAGGACACACTTCGCAAAGCTCTCCAGCTCCCTCCGGTAAAACTGTCCGTCAAAGGCGGCCGGCGTCACGGACGTGCAGGTCTCCTTGTCGAAGCATTCCACGACGGAGGATCGGAATTCCCAGGGATTGAAGATCTCCGCGTAGATCGTGCCGCCCGTTCCATAGATCTCGCATCCCTCATGCCATTTCTGCGCGATGGCGACCGTCAGGTCCAGGACCCCGATCGCGCCGTCTGCAAAGTCACAGTCGATGAGCCAGGAATGCATCCTACCCTTATGCACGTAGCGGGCCCGAACCGCCTCGATCTCTCCCATCAGGAAGAGCGCGGTATCGAACAGGTGGCTGCCGTGGCCGAGCAGGTAATAATGATCCAGCACCGCCTTGGGATTGCCGGCAGGTTTTTTCATGGTATCGCTGGAATACAGGACGGGCATGCAGTTATCGGTCAAGGTATATCGTCCGATGCTGTCGCAGTACCAGCCCTTGTACGTTGTGATCTCTCCGAGTTTTTCTTCCTTAAACTTCTTCGCAAACTGCAGTCCTTCGTCAAAGCGTTTCATATGGCCGATCTGCAAAAGAACGCCTTTTTCCCTCGCCCTGTCCCGCAGCATTTCGCATTCTTCGATGGAGACCCCCATCGGCTTTTCCAGAAAGACATGCTTGCCTGCCTCTACGGCCTGCAGTGCGCAGGGAACATGAAACTGGTCGCCGATGCCGATGATGACTGCTTCGACCCTGCTGTCCTTAAGCATCTCTCCGTAATCCGTATAGATGCTGTCCGGCTCATAGATCTTTGCCATCTTCTGAAGCAGGTCCTCCGCCACATCGCACAGCGCCTGCAGGTGGATGTTCTTTGCCTTGGTCGCTGCAATGAGGTGGCCCGCCTGGTTGATCAGCCCGCAGCCGAGGATTCCGACCCGCAGGCATCTTTCTTCTTTTTGTATGTTGTTTTTCATCGGCTCCTGTTTCTCCGTTTTTTCTTTTCCCGGTAGAGCGCCTTGTCAGCCTGTGCGATGAAGTCCCACATTGACTCTCCTTCTTCCGGAATGGCATTGCAGATGCCCGCGGAGAAGCCGATCGGCGACTGCTCCTGCAGGTTCTTCACACACTCTTCGATCCGCGCGGTATTGGCATCGTCAAAGATCAGGATGAATTCATCGCCGCCAAACCTGGACGCCCGGAATCCGTCTTCTTTTTCCCTAGAACGCAAAAGCTTTCCCAGTTCCGAAAGCCGCCTGTCTCCCTCGGGGTGTCCGAAGGCGTCATTGTAGTGTTTGAGTTCGTCGACATCCAGATAGACAATGCCCACACGCTTTCTTTCGGGGGTCGCCTTTTCGAACAACTCTCCCAGCCGGATGACGCCCGCATAACGGTTCATCACGCCTGTCAGCGCATCGGTGTAGGAGCGGTAAAGCAGTTTTTCCTTTTCCGCCAGCGCCGCTTCTCTTCCCTTTCGCAGCTCCCCGGTGAGTTTGACCAGTTCCCTTGTGTATTCGTACATCTCCTTGCGTTCCGCAAGGACGCGTGCGTAGATGCGGTCCTGCTCCGCGTAGCAGTCCGGCAGTTCTTCCCTTTTCCCCGTCGACAGATAATAGTCGATCTTCAGATTGATCAGAAGCTGCAGCGCGTGGACGGCATTCGGCGCCACCGTATTCTTCTCCATGGCTTCGATGAGCATCCCCACCTGTCTGTTGCATCGGTTCTCCTTCAGCGTATCGCAGAGGATCCGGATGGCATTCATGTACATATGGAGGTTCGGAATCTTCTGCACCATTTCACAGACTTCCCGGAAAAGCGCCTTCTCTTTCTTTTTGTCCGCGCCGCCTTCTTCCACCATCAGATGATAGGAAAGCAGCAGGTAATCCAGAAGGATGTCATCCTGGAATTCTTCCGGATGCGCCGCATAGAATCTGTCCACCTTCTCCTTGACCGTTTTTGCCTGTGTGATCTGATGCAGGCGCAGGTACGCGATCGCTTCTCCCAGATACCCGGTGATCAGATTGTTGAAGTAATGCGGGTGGCTCTTGTCTTTCCGGATGCGGCTAAGGCTCAGTTTCGCATAGGTGAGCGCCCTCCGGTTGTCCCCGATCCGCATCATGACGTAGGCAATGCTCTCTTCCAGGATCCCCATTTCCGTGATGAGGGATGCTTTTTCCGCAATGCTTCTTGCTTCCAGAAAGTAGTGATGCGCGATATCGTAATTGCCCTTGTTCATGGCGTCGATGGCGATCAGATAGTAGATGTGCAAAAACTCCGTCTGGTCCTCACACTGCAGAATGTATTTGGCGGAGAGCCGGAGGTTTTTTAAGAATGCGTCGTACCGGCCCATGATGAAGTATTCCGCAAAGGCCAGCGAATGATACAGATAGCCGATGAGTTCCGGATCGTTTTCGGCCACTGCGATCTTCAGCATCTTGCGTAAGACACTGCACGCCTCCCGGTTTCCCAGTTGCAGATGATGCTGATGCTCGCGATAGTATTCCTGCAGTTGTTTGCTGTACCGTGTGATATCCATTCGTCAGCTGCGCCTTTTCTTCCTGCGGTAGAGGCGCTTGTCCGCCTCTGCCAGAAAGTCCCAGATCTTCGTCTCCTGTGTCGGGACCGCATTGTAAAAACCATGCGACAGTTTTCCGTCCGTTTCTTTCAGGATCATCGCATCGATGCGGCGGATGTCCTTATCGTCCATGTTCCGGTAGATGAAAACGAACTCGTCTCCGCCGTAACGGAACACCGAAAGGTCCTCTTCCTTTGCCATACTGCGCAGGGCAGCAGCGATCTGCTGCAGAAGGCAGTCTCCCTCCGCATGCCCGAAGGTGTCATTATACTTTTTGAAATCATTGATATCCGCTATGCCGATGCCGACCTTCTGTCCCGTTTCTTCTGCCTCGAGGAAGGCTTCCTCCAACTGTCTGTTCATCGCATAACGGTTGGGAAGTCCCGTCAGCGCATCCGTCTCCGCCCTTTGCTGCAGGATCGTGTTTTCCTGTCTGGCTAACGCTTCCTCTTGCCGCAGTTCCTCGAGGAGATGCATGAAATCGATGGATTCCAGATAGACCATTCTCTGGATTTCCTGCTGTTTTTCATACAGACGATGCCGCTCTTCGTAAAAGCGCATCATTTTTCTGAAGTCACCCACCATCCTGCAGTAGTCGATCTTGCACTGCATGAAGAATCCCAGGAGATACTCGGACGTAATCTTCATCCTGTCGATGGAATGGATCACCTCTTCCGCCATCTTCAGTTCTCTCGCGGCGATCAGTTCCTCGCAGTAGTACAGGATTTCCCGGATGAATTCTCCGAAGTTGTCTCCCTCGATGACCTGCTTTCGCACCGCCTCCGAGAGCTCCCCGATCCGCTTTTTGTCCTTTTGCGCCACCGCCAGCCGCGCGCACCCGAGGGTATACCACTGACGCGCCGATTCCACCTGCTCGGGGTTTGCCTTTTTGAGCAGCTTCTCCACCCGGCGAAGGACTCTCTCCGTTTTTTTCAGATCGCCCGCCAGCAGATGACACATGGCCAGGTTGACCAGACCAAGCGCCGTATTCTGCACGCTCCAGACATCTTCGGAATGCTTTTCGACGATCGGAATGCTTTTTTCGATATGGGAAACGGCAAGCCGGTAGTCGCCCATCTGCGCAAGAAGATCCCCGGTATTGGCTTCGATGTAGGCAAGCGCCAGCGACTCTTTCTCATCCTGCACGAGCGAAGCGGCAATGCTGAAATAATCAAATGCCACTTCAAAGCATCCGTAGTTCTGCGCCTCGATGGCAAACAGGTTGTAGGAGCGGGCCAAAAGTTCCGGCTGCTTTGCCCGCAGAAGATGGTGCACGGCCAGTTCGAGGTATTTGATCAGAGACGCATGATCGTCTCTGAAAGAATAGGCATACGCATAGGAATAATACAAAAAACCGCTCAACGCATGGTTTTTTTCCGCGTCAACTTTTGTTTTCAGTCTCCGCAGTAAAACAAAGACCCGGTCTCCAGGCGCCTGTGCGGCAAGCCGGATCTCTTCCTTGATCGCTTCGATCCTTTCGTTTTGCGTTGTGCCAGTTTCTATCATAATCTCTGTTTCTATTATACACGAAGGGGGATCGTTTGATCATTTCAATCTGCAGCACCGGTGTGTCGTCCGGCGTCTTGCTTACGAATGCTCCCTGATGAGGATGTCCACGCGGTTCGGCAGATCCTGCGTCACATCATACGTATATTCCATTTCGTCCACGGACTGTTTCAATACGTTGAAGGACAGACCGTCTCCCTTTTCCGCGGGATCCAGCGCTCCGCCGCCGTAGGTAACGGTGATCGCGGTCTTCTCTTCCGCTTCCGTATACTCCGCCACAAAGCGGACCGGCAGGGCTTCTGTCCCGTAAAGGATCTGCTGCACCAGTTCTTCAAAGGCAAGGCGGATCCGGTACTTCGTGCGCGAGGGGATATCATTCTTCAGGCAGTACTGATCGATCTGTGATCCGGCGCCGATGTAGTCAAAGTCTTTTTCGTCCACCTGGATCTCCAGCACCTTCAGTTTCTGAATGAATCTCCGTGTACGTTCCTTTTCGGGATGTTCAAAGATCTGCTCCGGCGTGCCGTCCTCATAGATGCCGCCCTCATCCATAAAGAAGACGCGGTTGCAGATCGCCCGGGCAAAGTTCATCTCGTGCGTTACAATCAGCATCGTCTTACCGCTCTGCGCCAGATCGCGGATGACCGCCTGCACTTCGCCGACCATCGCGGGGTCGAGTGCGCTCGTCGGCTCATCCAAGAGGATGACCTCCGGATCCATGGCAAGCGTCCGCGCGATGGCGACCCGCTGCTTCTGTCCGCCCGAGAGCTGGTCGGGATATCTCAGTTCTCTTCCCGCGAGTCCGACCCGTTTCAAAAGCTGCACGCCCGTATCATAGGCTTCCTGTTTCGATTTGTGCAGGATGTCCATGGGCGCGATCATCAGGTTTTCGATGACGGTCAGATGCCCGAACAGGTTAAAGGACTGAAAGACCATCCCCATCCGGCGTCTGGCTTCCTCCGCCGGGTACCCGGGCGCGGTGATCTCATCCCCGTCAAAGATGATCTTGCCGCCCGTCGGTTTGTCGAGAAGGTTGATGCAGCGAAGCAGCGTCGACTTCCCGGTTCCCGAAGGGCCGATGATCGAGATCACGTCGCCGTCATGGATGACCGCGTTCACATCGGCAAGCGGTGTGGAGTTCGGATATTTTTTTTCAAGGTGCACCAGCTCAATCATGGATCTGCACTCCTTTCAGAATCTCTTTTTCATCCCTTCTTGCAGGGTCCATCCTCATCGTGAAACGATCCACCAGAAAAACCAGGATGGCAGCCAGGATGTAATAGATGACCGCGACCGCGATCAGAGGGAAGAAGGCCTCATAGGTCCTGCTGCGTATGATGTCGCCGGTCTTTGTCAGATCCTCTACCGCTACAAAGCCGACGACGGCAGTTGCCTTGATCAGGCTGACAAGGCCTCCGCGGTAGGAAGGCATTAGGTGCGGCAGCGCCTGCGGCAGAATGAATTTGAAAAACGTCTGCCTGTCGGTAAACCCGAGGGCATAGCCCGCTTCCGTCTGTCCCCGGTCGATCGCACCGACTGCGGTCTTCAACTTCCCGTAGACTTCCGCGCCGAAGACAAGCGTAAACGCAATGACGGAAACCGCCATCCCGCTGATCGGCGTTTTTCCGAAAACGATATAGTACAGGATCATCAGCAGCACGACGGCGGGCATACCCGCGATCAGCCAGCTGAAGAACCGCGCCAGGAGATTGGCGACGGGATTCCCCTTCCGGCATGCCATAAAGATCAGAAACCCAAGTCCCGTGCCGAACAGCGCGGACAGGACCGTAAGCAGGACGGTCTCCCAGATGCCGTGCAGAAACAGAAGGTATCTGTTTTCCCGGATAAAGGTCTTTTCAAAACTCTCTTTCAGGCGGCTGATAAAGGAAGTGCTGCTTCCTCCCCGTTCATCTCTTACGATCAGAACGACGCCGCCGCTGTAATCGGGCTCCGAAAAAACAATCACTTCTTTTCGCTCTTCCGTTATGGCAGCGCCCGTTGCGGCGACATCGCATCTGCCGCTCTGTACTTCCGGCAGGGTGCCGTCCGCGTTCGTACTGACAAAGGAGAGTCCAAGTCCCTTTTCCTGCGCGAACATGGTGAGCAGTTCCACCTCATAGCCGCAGTACATGTGCTCTCCCCGGATCACAAACGGCGGATACTGCATGACCGATACCGCGAGTTCGCCGTTGGGCGCAGAGAGTGTATTCGGATCGATGGACATCATGGATTCGTCCGGCACGCTGTCGAACCATTTTTTCTGCAGCGCGTCCATGGTCCCGTCTTCTTTCACCTTCCGCAGGAACGCGGAGACCTCGTTTGCTAAGGCCTCCCCCTCTTCGGTCTTTGCAAAGAAAAACGCAAAATCAAAACTGGCCAGATATCCGTCGGCCATCGTAATCCAGTCGTTCTCCGCCATTATGTTGCGGCCGACGGGTTCGTCGATCGCGATCGCGTCGACTTTCCCGCTTTGCATTGCCTGGATCATATCTGCGACGGTGTTGTAAAAGATCTGCTCCGCTTCCGGAAAACTTGCCTCGACCAATTCCGGGAAATTGCTCCCGGTCAGGACCGCGATGCGGCTGTTTGCGTAGTCGGAAGACGGCGGATAAGATTCGCTGTCCGCTCCTTCCTGCGTGGTTTTCGCTTCGATCGGCAGCGCGATCAGCGACGGCAGAAAGAGCAGACAGCACAAAAATGCAATGATGAAACATCTATGTGTTTTCAACGGCGAATATCCTCTTCGATCTCAGGCCTGTAGTCTGTAATTATGCTGATTCTAAGCGTATCACAGTTTGTCTGAATTGTCTTTTGTTCTCAGGGATCCGTCTCCTGTTCGCCGAACAACGAATGTATTGTCTGAAGCTTTTTTAGTTAAATATAACCTTGTTCTTTTTAGTTGCTACCCAAACCGAATCACCTGCTCTTCTGCATCAACCGTTGCCCTGATGCCGAACGGCATAATACAACGCGGTAGCGCGTGGCCGATATTTATATTCAAAACCACCGGCAGGTGCAAATCGCCGGTCGTCTCCTGAAGAATCATCTTATACTCGTCTGCGTATGTTTCATCCATGGGTTTCCCTGCCAGCACACCGGCGACGGCATCAAAAACACCCTTTTCCTTCAGCATCTCGATTGCTTTTCTATACCCGGAAGGAGGCATTTTCTCTTCACTGCTTTCCAGCAGAAGGATCTTATCTCTCCAGTCCTCTTTCTCCGGGAACAGCTTATACTTTTCGCAAAGAACCGGCATATCCGCATAGCGGTCGCCATAGAACATATCGTAGATGGAATCGATACATCCGCCAAGAATCTCTCCGGAGAAAACGGGACTTCCCTGTAATAATTCGAACCCATGATCACCATGCTTCTTTAACGGCACTCCTATCTGATCAACCCCGAAATCCGTCCGGCTTTCGTACCAGACATCACTTGGTCTGATCTCCCGAATCGTTCCTGTGTGTATCAGTTCCTCAAAATACTGTTTTGTATATGGGAGCATTTCTTCTTCCAGTTCACACACGTCCGAAAGAAAAGATTGCCCGTAAAAAGTCTTAACACCGACTTTATTGAACATGAAATGATTGATAGTGGTGTCTGAAAACCCCAGGAAAATCTTATCGCACGCTGCCTCTGCCAACTCATCGTGGTCAAACAAATAGGGGAGCAGTCGATAGGTATCATCGCCTCCGATTGCGCACAGGATCATATCGATAGCCGGATCTTTGATTGCTTCCAAGAGGTCTGCCGCCCGTTTATCCGGATGCTCCTTCACATACTCGATTCCTTTCAAAGCATGCGGCATAAAACGGACTTGCAGCCCATAGTCTTCCAGTCGTTTAATTCCGATCTCCAGTTCATGTTTTACAAAGTCTTCTCCGATCGTTCCCGCGGACAGGCTCACAATCGCTAAGTTTTTAATCTTCATACTCTTTCTCCTCGGTGAACTAGATTCTTTCTCTTATATTGGTTGCCCCTCTTACTATTCTTCGCTTTGAATTATTTGACTTGCTCTCTCGGTATCACCATCATCCACATACACATCCACACCGAATAAGCCGAACCCTGACACATCATGTGCAACTACTCCGCCCGCTCCGTCTTGATAGTAGGCCGGTATGCCATTTTCTTTCAGAATACTGACTACTTCTTCCGCTTCCAAGGCATCTCTTGCATTATAAATCCTGATCATCTTCTCTGCCTCCTGAGATTCTACTCTTCACTCATCGTATCATCCGGCTCTGCATTCAACTCGTCCTGCCGCTTTTTGACCGCTTTCGCAGTCACTTTTAAAGCCGCATAGCACAGGCAGAATGTAACGACTAAAACCAATGCACCAGCAGCAAGCGAAGCGTCTAGTTTACTGCTCCGAAGGTAACCGAACAAAACCATGAATCCGCCTGTACTCACTGCGGCAATGGCAGATATAAACAAGCATGTTCTGTTGCTTGTATCCAATTTTCTGTCCCATATCCCTGCTCTGATACAGGCAGCTGCGACATAGATCGCCAGCGTCATGAACAGAATCCAGGAACTGATTATGGCTACAGGTTCTTTAACAAGGATTCCATTGATCGCCATAACTACCAGCGCTCCCCAAAAAGCGATCCAAAAGCCACGGCTCTCTATCTTTAACAGTTTCTGCTCCTGTTGTTCGTCCAGGTTACTCTTTTTCTTCCACATCTTCCTCTTCCTCCCAGAACAAATCATTTAACGTCACTCCCAAAGCTCTGCAGATCGCATTGCACAGTTTTATGGATGGGTTAAAATCACCTGCTTCTATCAGCCCTATTGTCTGTCGCGTGACCCCGGCCTTTTCAGCAAGTTCGGTCTGTGACATGTTCAGCTCAATTCTCCTGAACTTCATCCGTAGGTTTCTCATCGGTGCTCCTCCTTGTAATGCAAATTATATATTGCATTACAGATAATGTCAACTATATTTTGCATATCTATTTTATATTTGGCGACAGCATAACACTGCTGCTTAGCTGCTCCGCTCGATTCCGCTTCGCTGCATCTCGCTGTCTGTTGGCGGATTATACCTTGTCACTCGTACTCGACTCTTGAAAGAGTATTACTACCCTCACAAAAGATACTGCCCGATTATCCGCTGTATAATAACTGCGTTCAACGGCAGGCGCCCTGTCTCGACCGTGAGGATCAGTCCGTCTCCCGGAAAGATCCCGCTCTCTTCATACGCACGGATACGCAGAAATGCCTGATTCCGGTATTCCGCATCGTCCATCATTCCGAGGTGCTCCCAGTACACTTCTCTCCTGTCCCGCATGCGAAGGATCGTAAAGTCCGGATGTATGACCTGCTCGCTCAGGTTCAGCGGGCATTCATACCGATAAGGGATTCCCGCGCGAATAAGCGCATTCGCAATCAAGACCTCGGATTTGGACCTGACACGTTCCTGCTTTTCCGTATAGTGAACAGGCATATCATCACGAAACGGCTTCCCTTCGTATGCAGCAAGCCGCCACGCTTTCGCGTACTGCGCATCCGGAAGCTCAAAGGGACGCAGATGTCCCTGCCGAATCAAGCTCTCCCTGTCGAAGACATTGCTCAATGCCTGCGGATCATATTTCTTTAAAAAGGAGTCGAGCGCGCTTTTCTGTCTCTGCGCCGCGGCAAGCGCTTTTCTGTCATATGCTTTCTGCATCAGCAAAACGGCTCGCTTCTGATCCGATACCGGCATATATTTCCCATTTCGATCGTTCGGATTCTCCCGATAATAGAACTGCGCGCCTTTCTTGTAACTCTTCACAAGAACACTGCCTTCCGGTGCCCCTTTGAGTTCACGTTCCGCGTTGCGGATCACAGTCTCGAGCCTTTTCTGCTCCACTTTCAACTCTTCAATGATTCGTCTGTTTAGCATGGTATTCCTCCTAAGAACATAGAAAAATGGATGTAGTGTAAATTGTGGTCGTCCTTTTCCGCTTTGCCGGCAAGGTTTGAACAGAGAAAAATACAAGAAATGTAGATTGTAGTCGTCCTTTTCCACTAGTCAGGCAGAAAAAGGACGGAGAAAAACAACTGAAGTGACAATTGTGGTTGTCCCCTCCCGCCAGTCAGGCAGAAAAAGGACGGAGAAAAACAACTAAAACGAGAATTGTGGTTGTCCCCTCCCGCCAGTCAGGCGGAAAAAGGACGGAGAAAAAAGGAGAAAAATAAAAAATGAGACTCTTCGCGGCGCCCAAAACTGTTTTGCGCGCCGCGAATACTATAGACTTATACTATCGATTATTCCCATTCTATGGTAGAAACGGGTTTGTCGGAGATGTCCCAGAGGACGCGGTTTACGCCGGGGACGGTCTCGATGATGCGGTCGCGGATGCGCTTAAGCATATCCCACGGGATCTCCACGGATTCGGCGGTAACGGCGTCGACGGTGTTGACCGCTCTGACGACGACTGCCCAGCCCATGTAGCGTTTGCCGTCTTTGATGCCGGTCGACTGAAAGTCGGGAATGGCACAGAAGTACTGCCATGGTGTCGGATCCATCTTATCGATCTCTTCGCGCACGATGGCATCTGCCTCTCTGACTGCTTCGAGGCGGTCTCTGGTGATGGCGCCGACGCAGCGCACGCCCAGACCCGGTCCCGGGAAGGGCTGACGATAGACCATGTTATCGGGAAGTCCCAGGGTCTTGCCGACCACACGGACCTCATCCTTATACAGGAATTTTACAGGCTCCACGAGCTCAAACTGCAGATCCTCCGGAAGTCCGCCGACGTTGTGATGGGCTTTCACCCCGTCCGATTCCAGGATGTCCGGATAGATGGTGCCCTGTCCGAGGAAGGCGATCCCGTCCAGTTTTCCGGCTTCCTCCGCAAACACATCGATGAATTCCTTGCCGATGATCTTTCTCTTGGTTTCCGGATCATCCACGCCTGCCAGCTTGTCGAGGAAGCGGTCGACTGCATCCACGTAGATCAGATTGGCGCCGAGTTCCTCCTTGAACACCTTGATGACCATCTCCGGCTCTCCCTTGCGGAGCAGACCGTGATTGACGTGCACACAGACGAGATTGTTTCCGATCGCCTTGATCAAAAGCGCCGCGACGACAGAGGAGTCCACACCGCCGGAGAGGGCAAGGAGCACCTTCTTATCGCCCACCTGCTCCCGGATCGCCTTGATCTGTTCGTCGATAAAGGCCTGCGCCAGCGCTTCCGTCGTGATGCGTTCCATGGTTTCCGGTCTTTTATTGTCTGCCATATATCCTTCCTTTCTGTTATGCATAGAAGTAAAAAAGCGGCAGGATCTTCTGCCGCTTTTTGTCACGCTACATAAGAGTCAAAATAGCCCTGTACCAGCACAACGGGCGTTCCCTTGTCGCCGGAGCCGCTGGTCAAGTCGCAAAGCGAGCCGATCAGGTCGGTCAGCTGTCTGGGGGTCGTACCTTCCGTTGCCATGGTTCCCTTTAAATTGGCATCCTTGTTGCGGATGCTCTCGGAGATGGCTTCCTTTAAGGCCTCTCCCGAGAGGGCGGCAAAATCGTTGTCCGCCAGATACTTCAGCTTCAGCTCATTCGGTGTGCCGATCAGCCCGTCCGTAAAGGCGGGAGATACGACCGGATCCGCGAGTTCCCAGATCTTTCCCTGCGGATCTTTGAATGCGCCGTCGCCGTACACCATGACTTCGACATGCTTGCCCGTCTTGTCGAGGATGTTCTTCTGGATTGTCAGTACCAGTTCCCTGCACTCGTGCGGGAAGAGTTTGATGGTGTCTTCGGTGGACTTGTTGGAGCCGAGCAGTCCGTACTTTTCGTTGAAGCCGCTGCCGTTCACCGGCGCCGTCATGATATCGTCCAGACCGCAGACGACCTGCGCTCCCGCTTCTTTCAGGATCCGCTTGGTGCGGGCGCGGGTGTGGATGTCACAGGTTAAGACTCTGTCCGTATAGTTCAGGATAGTCTTTGCCTGATTTGCAAAAATGATCTCCGCTTCGGCACCCGACTCCTCAATGATGCCCTTGTAATAGGCTACGTAATCAACGTCCGTGAACTCATGACGGTTTTCTCCGAAGAGTTCTCTGTATCTTTCCTCGGTCAGGACATCACTGTAGGGATTGATGCCCGCCACATCGATCTTGTCGAGGCTGACGAGTTCGTTGCCGACTTCATCCGAAGGGTAGCTGAGCATCAGGACGATCTTCTTTGCGCCTTTGGCGATGCCGCGCAGGCAGATGGCAAAACGGTTTCTCGAAAGGATCGGGAAAATCACGCCGACTGTTTCCCCACCCAGTTTTTTCCTGACGTCTTCCGCGATATCGTCCACAGAGCAGTAATTCCCCTGGGACCTTGCCACCACCGACTCCGTCACGGCGATGACATCGCGGTCACGCAGCGCAAATCCGTCGGACTCCGCAGCCTTCAGCACACTTTCCGTAACGATCGCCGAAAGGTCATCTCCTTCTCGGATGATGGGACAGCGAATCCCTCTGGATACCGTACCGACTCTTCTTTCACCCATTTTTTCACTCCTCTCATGAGAAATCCCGACGCTTTTGCGGGAAGTTTCACAACAGAGAAATATTACCACCGCGGACGTTTGCTATCAATTTTTTTGCCCGATTTTTTTCAAAAAAACATGCAGGTACAATCCGCGCTTGTCACCGTTTGGCCGCTTCGTATATAGTTAGTAGAGCATCCCGGGCCGGACAGAATAGGTCCTGAGAGAGAGGGTTAGCATATGAAAAACACAAGCGAAATGAAAATCACGGTCTTTGGAATCGGCGGCGTCGGCGGTGCCATCAGCGCCAAGCTTCTGAAAAAGTACGGCGCGCAGGTTACTCTGATCGCGCGCGGAAAGCGAAAGGAACACTTTGAGAAGGAAGGGCTGACGCTCCACGGAGATTTCCTTGGCGACTTCACCGTCCCGGTCCCGCATGTCACCGACGACCCATCCACACTTCCGAAGCAGGACATCCTCCTCATCTGCGTAAAGAACGATGCCCTGGATACGGCCATGGAGATGGTCCGGCCGCTCCTGACGGAAGAGACCATCGTCGTTCCGATCATGAACGGTGTCACCGCATACCGCAGACTGAAAGATACGCTCCCCTGCGGCGTCGTGCTGCCGAGCGTCATCTACACGGTCAGCATGGCAACGGAAGATTTTTCCGTGGTGCAAAAGGGAAACTACACCCATCTGTTTGTGGGACCGCTTTCTCCCGAAGACGAGGAGAAGGCCCGTCTGTTCCATCAGGTCATGACAGATGCGGACATTGACTGCCGCTACAGCGACAAGGTCCTGACGGAGATCTGGAACAAGTTTATCCTGAACTGCGCTTACAATGTCGCGACGGCACGTTTCGCCTGCCCGACCGGCGAGATCAAATACGATGAGAAACGGCGAGCGGAGTATCGGACGCTGATGGAAGAAGCCTATGCCGTAGGGCTTGCCGAAGGTGTTTCTCTCTCCGACACGCTGCTTGATAAGCTGATGAAGCGGTTTAACGCGACCACCGACGATTCCGACTCCTCCCTCTCCCGCGATTTTGCGGAGCACAAGATCGGGGAACTGGAGGTCTTCTGCGGGGACGTCATCCGGATGGCGGAAAAACACGGCATCGACGTACCGATGACGAGAGAATATTACCGGGCGCTGCTGGACATCGCGGCCGGGTGGTAAGCAAGGGACCAGTTTCCTCAGGGATAGTGGTTCCTTGCTTACTCCAGGACGTAGGTCACGGTCACCGTCGCTCTGACGTCGACCTCCCCGGGAAGGATAGCGACGGAGTCCATGGCCGCCTCTTCCTTGGCCGCAAGCATATTGAGGTCCTGATAGCTGTTGCGCAGCGAAGTGTTCTGGTAGCCTTCCGAAATGCTCTCGATGGCGCCGATCTTCCTGCCGGCAGCGGAAGCGATGGCTTCTGCCTTCACGGAGGCGGCCTTTGTGGCATTGCCGAGCGCTTCGGCATAGGCTTCGTTGTAGCCGCTGTAGGTGTAGGTGATGCCGTTCATCTGGTTGACGCCGGCCTCTACGCAGCCCGAGACGATCTCTCCCGCCTTGTCGATCGACTGGTTGCTGACGGCGAGATTGGTATACATGGTGTAGCCGATGATCCGCTGGCCGTTGTTGTCATAGCGGGGATACATGTCGTAGCCTGTCGTGCGGATGTCCTTTTCCTCCACGCCCATCTCTTTCAGTTTCGCGATGACGTTATTCACATCCCCGGCGTTGTCTTCCTGTGCCTTCTTGGCACTGGCTGCCATCGTCTGTACGCCGAACATGATCTCTGCCGTATCCGGCACGACCCTGACTCCGTGATCCGAAACGACCGTCACGGTCGTCTTATCTGTTCCCGCCACCTGTATCTCCTCCTTCTCCGGTTCCATTGTCTCCGGCTCTTTCGTTTGTTCTTCCGGTGCCGCTTCGCTTTCCGCTACCGCTTCCACCGCCGCCTGTGAAGCCGCCGCATTTTTTTCCTGTGCGAACCGCCCGCAGGCAGAAAGCGAAAGAAGGAACAGCGTAAGCGCCACTGTCATAAGTACTCTTCTTCTCCAAATCGTTTTTTTCATTTTCTCCTCACTTCCCATATAAATCATAAATGCTTCTTCGTTCCGTTGTTACTGTTGTCTCGTCCATAACGTGTACTCTCCGGTTGCACGGTCACGGCGGATCAATGCGGACATATCCTCGTTGTCCTGCACAAGATACCAGACTGCCCTGTCGTCTTCCGCGACGGTCTCTCCCAGCCGCTCCTGCAGGTCATCGGTCTTGTCAGCGGTCTCTTCCCGGTAAACGGCCTCTCCTTCCGCAAGCGACAGGGTGATCGTTCCGTCCTCGTTCTCGCGGATCTCTCCGGCTTCCGCCGCTTCCTTTGATGCTGTCGTTCCGGCTGCCTTTTCCTCCGCTCTGTTTTCCTGCGCCGCACTGTCCTCTGCGGCAGATTCCGTCGCAACGGCTTCCTCTGTATCGGCTGCCTCTGCCGGTGTCTCCGCCTCTGCCATCGCCTCTTCGACCGCTCCCGTTTCCGCTGCAGCAGGTTCCGCCTGTGCCTCTTCCGCGGCAGGCGCCGCCTCTTCCGCGGCCGCTTCTTCCAGTTCTGCCGCAGCTTCTTCCGAAACCACCACAGCCGCTTCTTCCGAACCTGCCGCGGGCGCCGCGCTCTGCTGTCCTCCCATCATGCTGTCCGGGTTAAACAGAAGTCCCAGCTTCGTCATTCCGAAGACGATGCCGACACAGGCTGCCATCGCAAGGAGCGGCCCCACATAGCGCAGGACATTTCCTCCGCTCTTTGCCGGTGCAGGCGCCTGCTCTCCCAGCCGGAACGCATCGGCTTCCTGCAACAGTTCGTCGTCGACGAGGCCCACCGCGTCCAGGATCTGCTCCTCCGTCAGAGAAGGGCGTACTCTCATCTTCTCATCGCTCATACCGCATAGCCCTCCTTCTTCAGATACTCCCTCAGAGCCTCTCTCTCCCTGTGCAGGATGCTGCGAAGAGTGACCTCCTTCATCCCGGCGCGCTCCGCGATCTCCGGCAGGGAATCCATGTAATAGTAGCGGCTTAAGAAAAGGTTTCTCTTCTCCGGTGTCCTGCTGCGCAGAAAATCCGAGATCGCCCGGGCCAGTTCCGTCTCTTCCACCATCTCTTCCACGGTGTTTCCCGTGCTGATTTCTTCGCCCGCGCACTCCTTCATCTCTTCCAGCGACAGCGCATACTGTGAGTCCTCTCTCTTTTGCGAGTGCCTTTTCCGGTAAATGTCGATCGCCCCTCTGCGGGTGATCTTGCCGAGGTACGTCGACAAAACAGACGGCCGATTCTCCGGCATGGAATTCCACGCCTTCAGGTAGGTGTCATTCACGGTCTCCTCACTGTCTTCCTGCGAAAACAGGATGTTATAAGCGATCTTTTTGAGATAGGCCGCATACTTTCCCGCTGTTTCTTCAATCGCCTTCTCATCCCGTGCCCAGTACAGGTCGACGATCTTCGCATCTTCCAGCATATCTGTCTCCTTTTAAAGCGTCCGCTATCTTACTACACGCGGTTTTTTTCCGTTTGTTGCATGACAAAACGCAAAATCTTTTTACTCGCTCAGCTTCTTTTTCCTCTCCCTACGTATAAAGCGGATCAGCACCACGACGAGCGCGATCTCGATGGCCACCAGAAGGAACGGAATAATAACAAGGTTATCATTGATGGCAAGCAGTTCCTCGCTTAAGGAAAAATCATAGAGTCCGTGCATAAACCATGCCAGCAGAAAACCTACCCATACCAGCGAGGGTCTGCCGGTTTTGATCCCCTTGCCGTAATAGTATCCGACCAGAAAACCATACCCCGCATGCGGAAAGCTGAAGCCCCGGATCAGCATGGTAGGGACGTCCGCGCCGATGGCATAGATGATGCTCTCCAGGATGGAAAACCCGATCCCGACCGATGTCATCAAAGTGGCGGCGCTCAGGTGGGTACAGCTGTGTCCCGTCTTTTTCAAAAGCCGGCGAAACATCGCGTACTTCACCACCTCTTCCGCGAGCGCCAGAACGATAAACTTATACAGCATCTGGTAAAGAAGCGGGTTTGTCGTCTGCGTGCCTGTCAGCCGGATCAGCACATGCGACGTCCCGGAAACCAGAATGACGGGGAATATGCAAAGGAGGCCGTAACAAAATGCTTTGTCATACAGCGTTTTTTCGATTCCGTCTTTTTCCGCGCCGCTTCGCATCCAAAAGAACAGCGCAAGCATCGGCAGCAGACTGACCACAGCGACCAACAGTAATAACAGCATGATCTACTCTCCCTGTATATTTCTTATCCGCTTCCAGTATAAGACATACATGAAACGGGACGGAATCCTTCATGGTCCCGTCCCGTTTATTATACCTGATGGTTATCCCTGAGGTGCTTTATCCCTTAAACTTCCAGCCAGCCACTTCCGGCAGGTCGACGCCGTATTCGTGGATGTACTGCTTGTGCTCGACCAGCTTGTCGCTCATCTTCTGGTAGAGGTGTGCCCCCTTGGTGCCGACCTGCGGCAGGAAGCGCAGCGCTGTCTGTACCAGGTGGAAGCGGTCGACATCGTTCTGTACGCGGACGTCGAACGGCGTGGTGATGGTTCCTTCCTCCTTGTAGCCGCGCACGTGCATCAGACGGTTGTTGTGTCTTCTGTAGGTCAGCTCGTGCACCAGCGACGCATAGCCGTGGAAGGCAAAAACGACCGGCACTTCCGGCGGGAAGAGCATGTCGTACTCCGCGTCGGACAGTCCGTGCGGATGTTCCGTCTGCGGCTGCAGTTTGAACAGGTCCACGACATTGATAAAGCGGATCTTCAGATCCGGGAGTTCCTTATTCAGGATGGAGACCGCCGCCAGCGCTTCCAGCGTCGGCGTCTCGCCGGCGCAGGCAAAGATGATGTCCGGTTCCTGTCCCGCATCGTTCGATGCCCACTCCCAGATGCCGATGCCCTGCGTGCAGTGCTTCACGGCCTGCTCCATGGTCAGCCACTGCGGACGCGGATGCTTCGATGCCACGATGACGTTGACATAGTTGCGGCTTCTGATGCAGTGATCGAAGGTGGACAGGAGGCAGTTGGCATCCGGCGGCAGATACAGGCGCACGACGTCTGCCTTCTTGTTCGCAATGTGATCCATAAAGCCGGGATCCTGATGCGTGAATCCGTTGTGGTCCTGCTGCCAGACGGTGGACGCCATAATGAGGTTCAGAGATGCGATCTCTTCTCTCCACGGCAGCTGGTTGCAGACCTTCAGCCACTTCGCATGCTGCGCCGCCATCGAATCAATGATGCGGGCAAAGGCCTCATAGCTGGCAAAGAACCCGTGTCTTCCGGTCAGCAGATAGCCTTCCAGCCACCCTTCGCACATATGCTCCGACAGCATGCCGTCCATGACGCGGCCCGACTGCGAAAGGTGATCGTCGATCTTTAAGATCTCGCCGTTCCAGTTGCGGTTCTCCACTTCGAAAACAGCGCTTAAGCGGTTCGATGCCGTTTCATCCGGTCCGAAGATCCGGAAATTCTTTGCGTCGGCGTTGAGCTTTACGATATCCCGGATGAATTTTCCGAGTTCCTTCATATCCTGCCCTTCCGTGGCGCCCGGTTCCTTGACCTTGAATTCATATTTGCGGAAGTCCGGCATCCGAAGGTCTCTCAAAAGGTGCCCGCCGTTTGCGTGCGGGTTGGCACCGATCCTGCGGTCGCCCGTCGGAGTGAGCGCCTTCAGTTCCGGAATGAGTTTTCCGTCCTTGTCAAACAGTTCCTCCGGATGATAGCTCTTCAGCCACTTCTCCAGTTCCTTCAGATGCTCCGGCTTGTCCATGGCGATCGGCACCTGGTGCGCGCGCCAGTAGTCTTCGACCTGCTTGCCGTCCACCACCTTCGGGCCGGTCCAGCCCTTGGGGGTGCGCAGCACGATCATCGGCCACTGCGGTCTCGTCGCGTCGTTCTTTGTACGGGCGCGTTTCTGGATCGCCTGGATCTCCTCGATGCAGGCATCCATGACTTCCGCCATTTTCTTATGCATCTTCATGGGGTCGGAGCCTTCCACGAAGTAAGGCTTCCAGCCGCAGCCCTCGAAGAACTTGATCAGTTCTTCCTTCGGAATGCGGGAAAAGATCGTGGGGTTCGCGATCTTATAACCGTTTAAGTGAAGGATCGGCAGCACCGCTCCGTCGGTGATCGGGTTCAGGAATTTATTCGACTGCCAGGAGGTGGCAAGCGGACCGGTCTCCGCTTCGCCGTCGCCCACCGTGACCGCGACGATCAGGTCCGGATTGTCAAACGCCGCTCCGAAAGCATGCGCGATCCCGTATCCCAGTTCTCCGCCTTCGTTGATGGAGCCCGGTACCTCCGGTGCGCAGTGGGAAGGCATTCCACCCGGGAAGGAGAACGCCTTGAACATCTTCTGCATGCCGCTCTCGTCTTCGCTGATGTTCGGATAGACCTCGCTGTAGGTTCCTTCCAGATAGGTGTTGGCAATAAAGAAGTTGCCGCCGTGTCCCGGGCCGGAAAGCAGGATGAGGTCCAGATCATAACGCTTGATCACGCGGTTCAGATGCGTATAGACAAAGTTCTGTCCCGGCACCGTTCCCCAGTGTCCGACAATCTTTTTCTTGACCTGCTCCCTCTTTAAGGGTTTCCGCAGCAGGGGATTCTCCAGCAGGTACAGCTGTCCCGCCGACAGATAGTTGGCCGCGCGGAAATACGCGTCCATCTTCTTCAAATAGGCTGTTGTGAGCGGTTTCTTTTCTTCGCAAACAAGTTCCGCCTGTTTCTTCGGTTGCGTTTTTGCCATAGTCGTCCTCCGTATTGCTTTTCGTCGTTATCGTTTCGTTCTTACTTCGCGGGCGGCAGGAGCCCCACTTTCTTCTTTACCTTGGAAAGTGTCTTCCCGGCCACATAGGCTGCCGTTTCGGCGCCCTTTTTATAACAGGCTTCCACATAGTCCTTCTCTGTGAGGAGCCTAGCATATTCTTCCTGGATGGGCCGCAGTTCCTCTACGACCGCTTCTCCGACGGCGATCTTGAAATCGCCGTATCCCTTTCCGGCAAATTCCTGCGTGATCTCGTCCATGCTCTTACCGGTCACGGCCGAATAGATCCCCATCAGGTTGTTGATGCCGTCCTTTCCTTCCCGGAAAGCGACCTCCGTCTCCGAATCCGTGACCGCGCGCTTGAACTTATTCACGATGACCTTCGGATCATCCAGAATGGAGATAAAGGCATTCTGGTTCGTGTCGGACTTGGACATCTTCTTGGTCGGGTCCTGCAGAGACATGACCCTTGCGCCGGTCTTCCCGTAATACCCTTCCGGGATCTTGAACACGTCTCCGTACAGTCCGTTAAAGCGGTTTGCCACGTCCCTTGTGAATTCCAGGTGCTGCGTCTGATCGGCGCCCACCGGCACGAGGTCCGCCTGGTACAGCAGGATGTCCGCCGCCATCAGGGCCGGATAATCAAACAGCCCGGCATTGATATTGTCTTCGTGCTTGGCGGATTTGTCCTTGAACTGCGTCATCCGCGAGAGCTCGCCGAACAGCGAATAGCAGGACAGGATCCATCCCAGCTCCGCGTGCGCCGGCACATGAGACTGGATGAACATCAGATTCTTCTCCGGATCCAGGCCGCTGGCCAGAAGCATCCGGTATGCATCGAGCGACCGCTTTTTCAGATCCGCCGGGTCCTGTCTGACCGTCAAAGAATGCAGGTCCGCCACGAAGTAAGCGCAGTCAAACTCGTCCTGCATGCTTTTCCAGTTGCGGATCGCTCCCAGATAGTTGCCGAGCGTAAACACGCCGGTCGGCTGAATTCCCGAAAGAATGCTTTTTTTCTTTTCTGTTTCCATGTCGTTTTTCCCCTGTTTGTGTGGTTTTTCAACAATCTAGTTTAGTGCAGGGGGATTTTTTCGTCAACGAAAAGACTATTTCAGTAAGTACAAAAACGTCCTGTCAAACGGAAGAGATCCGGCAGGACCGGATCTCTTCCAGGTGACCAAAAAAGCCGTCACACATTTTTATTTTCTGTATCTCCTGCCGGCGTAGAGAAGCAGCAAAAGGGTACTGGCGGCAAAGACCGTCAGGGCATAGAGGGGGTTTTTATCATCCCCGGTCCTTCCTTCCGGGCCTTTCGTCGCGCCGAGCACCTCGGCGGCAGGAGGCTGCGCACCGGGGATCGGTTCGACAACGGCTGTCGTCACCGTTCCCTGCTCTCCAGCGTTGTCAGAGCCGGAAGAAGGCTTTTTGACGACGGGGTTTTCCACTTCGTTGGTCTTCTTCGAATACGTTCCGGCCGTAACGAGCGCCGTATTTTTTAGGGTCGTTTTGGCTGTCCCCTTTTTGATCTTTGCGCTGACACTGACTTCCTTTTCCTCTTTCGCCTTCAGGGTCACCTTCCAGGTCACCGTCTGCCCCTTAACCATGCCCTTGTCGGAAGCCTTTACGAATTCCAGTCCGTCAGGCAGCGTATCGGTCACCGTGAATTCCTTTTCCGTATCAAACGGATTCTTCCACGTCACCCTGTAGACGAGTTCCTCCGTCTCCTGCATCGTCATCTTGTTGATCTCGATGTTCTTCCGGTTAAAGACCGCCTTCTTCGGCGCCTCCATCACGGCGTTTACGACTTCATTCGTGGGCCTTCTGTATTCCCCGATCATCATTTCACCCCTGTTTTTGATGATGCGGGCGTTCGTGTCCGCCTCCACGGTGAACGATACCGTCCTTTCTTCTCCGGCAGGGATCGTGATCTTCCATTGAAGCGTCCGGTTCTCGATCTGTCCTCCCTGTGATGCCGCAAGGAACTTCGTTCCCTCCGGAACGGTGTCCGTAACCGTTACCTCCGCTTCCGCAGGCAGCGGGTTTCTGCAGGTAATCTCATACGTCAGTTTCTGTCCCGGCTCGACCGGATCTCCGGCGATCGATATCCCCCTGTCGTTTTTGACGTCCTTGACCGGATCCTTCAGAATATCCGTGATCACTTCGTTCGTCTCCCGTTTGACATCCCTGTTGTCATCGTCGACAAACGAGATAAAGGAGATCGCCTTGTTGATCACCCGGGATTCCTGCATGCTCTCCAGCACGTTCACCTTCACGCGGAATTCGTACACGGCATCATAAAATCCCTCGTCCGCCAGATACTCTTCCTTTGCGAAAACACGCAGGATAGTTCCCTCTTTGGCTTCTCTTTCCTTCTGAACGGTAAAACGATCCGTGATGTCCGTCCCCTCCTTAAAGACGCTGACCTCCTTGATCTCCAGGTGCGGTGCAAAGGAATCGGTGAGCGAAAACGACCGGTAGCGGTTTTCCGGGATCGCCTGCGGGATCGTCTGGAAAATATGGTAGGTATAGTCATAGCCCCGGTACACCGCATTGTGACGCTTTTCTTCCACCGTAAGACCGCCTGAGACTTCCTTATGCGGCGCAGGCAACTCTTCCGGCTCCGTAAACGCATTGGTAAATGTCGGATCGTCGATATAACCGGGCGTGCAGACAAGGGCGTCCTTCCCTTCTTCCTCCGCACAGATCATCTGCATCTTCAAAACCTTTGTGTCATATTCATACCGGCCGTCCTCTCCCGGAATCTCCACGGCGATAAAGTTCACCTGCCCCAGATCCGTCACCGCGTTAAAGGTGATCTCCGGAAACGTGATCTTCCCCGCAGCATCGTTCTTTGCCTCCGCCACCTTGACCTTCGACTGGATCTGTTCCATTGCCGCATCGGCATAGGTCACGCGATAGAGTTCATAGCGGAAACGGTCTGCCTCCATCTTATGGGCGGACCCGTCCGGTCTGTCCGGGATGACCTTCTGCAGCACGAACTGTCCCTTGCCGGTCTTGGCTTCGTTATCGATGACCAGCGTGTTCTCCTGATATGCGTTCTGCACCGTGATCTCCACTGTGTAGGTGGTATCGGAGAGACGGTAACCGGCAGGCGGCGTCAGCTCTTTCACCATATAGATCCCGAAGTCCAGTTCGTTGATCCCGGTCTTCGCCGATCCGTTTTCATCGGTATAAAGCTGCGTCACCAGTGTCCCCGCCGCGTTATACACTCCAAAGACGGCGCCCGGCAGTCCCTGTTCCGGATTGCCGGCATCTACCTTGCGCAGGCGGAGTCCCCCTGCCTGTCTGGGAACCGTCGGATGGTTTTCGAAGACCATCCTCTTGTGCAGGCCGTCCTCTTCATCCACACCGGTCTCTACGATCTGTCCGCCGCCTGTTACGGTGAAGGTATAGGCCTTCGTACTCAGATCATAGCCCGCCGGCGCCTTCGTCTCCCTGACCGTATAGGTCCCCGGGAGGACGCCGTCGCTGTCGTCCATCCGGCAAAGCGCCGCCCTGCCGTCCGCATCGGAGACCATGGTCCGCACCGCGGCCCCGGATGTATCATAGACCGTGAACTCCGCCCCTTTTAAGGGAAGGCCCGACCCTTCTTCTTTTTTCACGACCTCCGCGCCGCCGCGCGGGCTGTGCACCAGACCTTCCAATGCCATCAGGTGCTGTTGGTGTTCCTGCGAAACATAGATGAACAGATGCAGGTCTTCTTTCAGCGACGCAGGGACCGAAGCGTATGTCATGCCAATCAGCTCCTGCAGGGCCTGGCCATATTTTTTCTGCGTGTACGAAAGCGCCCGGTAAGTTAAACCCGACGTATCTCCCGAAAGAATCTTTTTCACCATCTTGTCGTTCGAGTGCGCCTCGTAGTATCCGATGGCGCCCCAGGTGATCTTGGAAAACTCCGCATCGGTCAGGCCGTACTTTTCCTGCAGCCCTCCTCCGTTCGAGGGATAGCCGAAGTAGAGCATGGCAATGAGCGCTTCCTGGATATTGGCGCCTGCCGGCGTGCAGATATAATTCTGCTTCCCGAGGATCTCGTACAGCGTGTTGATGTCCGTGACTTCCGTCCGTTCATACCGGCCGTTCGGAGAAGCAAGGTGCTGCGCGAAGCAGTATCCGAAGAACCGGTTCTCCGGGTGGTGGATCTCCCAGATATTTCCCTCTTCCACCGTGGCCGCCTGTCCTTTGGCCCAGTAGTAATGGCTCTTTTCCCCTTTCAGCCAGGTTCCCGCCTTTGCCGCGGGATCGGCGTTGAACATTCCTTCAAAGGTGCTGGCAAAGAGGGTCGTATTGAGTTCTCTCTGTGACGGAAAAGAAAGCGTCTCTCCGTCTCTGTGCCAGAATCCCGCAAGGCCGCTTCCTTCCGTTGCTTCCGCCGTTGCGCCCTGCGGCGTGTCGTCCGAAAACCGGAAAGAAGAAGGGAGCGTTAAGACTTCGAGGGAAGAGGGAAACATGTTTTTCGTAGACTGTAACAACGCGCTGTCAAACGGGGTCATGTCCAGTTCCGTAAGCCCCGTAAGCGGTGAGAAGAATCCGGAAGAGTCGGGATGCAGCCTTAAGCCGCTTTTCCCCTCGTCCGCACAAAAGAAGAGCGTATTGTTTTCAATGAAGGCAATGATCTTTCCGGGCGAGTCTGCATGCTGCACTTCCACCCCGCCCTGTTCCGCATGGTAACTGTCCGCAAAGCCGACCGACTTTACTTCCCCGATGCCGGAGAGTGTATTAAGACGCGCCTGTACGACAGCGCCTTCCGCAAACACGGTGTCGGTCAGCCGGTATGTCACCGAGACCGTCTGATCGTCCTTTACCTTGGGAAATGTGATCTCGGAAGGGTTGGACGCAGTCATATCCTTCCCGTTCACCGTTACGTTCTCCAGTTTGTAGGTCAGACCGTTTCCGGGCGAAAGCGGCGCATACCGCACCGTGAGATCCGTCCCCGCCTGCGCGGAGTCGGGCGCCGTGATGCTGCCGCCCCGGACATTCACGGTGACCGTACCAGTCTGCCCGTTCTGCGCATAACCGCAGGCGGGTACATACTTTGTGACAGACCGGGTGTGCTGTGGCAGAGGCTGTTTGGTGTCTGCCTTCTTAACATGTTCGTAGCCGCAGACATTGCAGAAGCCGTGAAAATGCCCGGAGTCTGAAATATACCAGTTCTTATACCCGTACTCCTCCGACGGACAGACTTCTTCCGCCG
This sequence comes from Lachnospiraceae bacterium, assembly GCA_017627275.1. Lineage (GTDB taxonomy): Bacteria > Bacillota > Clostridia > Lachnospirales > Lachnospiraceae > CAG-791. Next base: position 39,199 of record JAGAHC010000011.1, on the reverse strand, counting down.
TGATCTCCGTGGTAAAGCAGCCCCCCTTCGCATCTTCACTCCCCTGATGGACATGTCCGATTGCGATGGTTTTGGTGGTACCCTCTTCCGCTCCGTGTGCAACAAGTGACGGCCTTAAGAAAAACATCACGGCAAAAAAAGCCATGACGATCGAAAAAGCGAATCGTTTTTTCATTCGTTCCTCCTGAAAGGCTATGCAGTTCGTTTGTCACTTCAGTTGTACAGGTGGGAAACTGATCACGAACGTCATCAGTTCGACTTGTATCGCAATTATAGTGGGTGAAAATAAAAAAAGCAAGGACCGGATCATGCGACCCGGTCCCCGCTCATCTCCGTATTCTTATTTCTTACAGAGCCGCCTTCACAGCCTCTTCGACCTTCTTCATATCCTCGGTCGGCTCAAAACGTCCGATGACATTGCCCTGTCTGTCCACCAGGAACTTGGTGAAGTTCCATTTGATCTCCGGATTGTTCTTGTAATCCTTATCGATCCTGGAGAGCATCGCGCCCATCATCATCGCCTTGGGGCCGTGTCCGAATCCTTCGAAGCCCTTCTGCTCCTTCAGATATTTGAAGAGCGGCAGTGCGTTCTCGCCGTTCACGTCCGACTTCTTCATCTGCGGGAACTGTGTGTTGTACTTCAGCGTGCAGAACTCGTGGATCTCCTCATCGGATTCCGGTGTCTGTCCCGCGAACTGATTGCAGGGCACGTCGATGATCTCAAGCCCCTGATCGTGATAGGCTTCATACATCCGTTCCAGATCTTCATAGTGCGGAGTAAAGCCGCAGCCGGTCGCTGTATTGACGACGAGCATGACCTTTCCTTCGTAATCCTTTAAGCTTACTTCCTCTCCGCTTCCGCTTGTCAGTGTAAAATCATAAATGCCTGCCATGGTTTTGTCCTCCGTTTCGAATCACTCTTTCTATGTCATGAATTCTTACGAGTTACAAATATTTTGTACAATTATATTTTGCACAATTCTTTTACACTGTCAAGTCTTTTTCTTTCCTTCGTAACTCACGGCGGAGAACACCGGATAGTCTTTTAAGAGTTCCCGGCCGTTCAATCCGGAGAGTTCCAAGAGCACGAGGATCCCGGCCACTTCTCCGCCGACCTTCTCCACGAGCTTTGCCATGGCCTGGAGCGTACCGCCGGTCGCCAGAAGATCGTCGACAAGCAGCACCTTCTGTCCGGGAAGGATCGCATCCTCATGGATCTCCAGGGTCGTCACGTCCCCGTATTCCAGGGTGTAGTCTACCGAAACCGTTTTATAGGGAAGCTTTCCCTTTTTGCGGACCAGCATCATCGGCTTGTGCAGATTGTAGGCAATCGGCGTGCCGAACACAAAGCCTCTGGCCTCCGCTCCCGCGATCACATCGAAGTCGATGTCCCTGACCAGATCCTGCATGCTGTCGATCGCCAGTTTCAGTCCGTCCGGATCCTGCAGCACCGTCGTAATATCCCGGAACATGATCCCCGGTTCCGGAAAATCAGGAATGGTACGGATGTAATCCTTGATCGTTTTCATTTTCTCTCCTCACTTTATCTTAGTGTTTTACTGATATCCCGTTGTTTTAAACGATATATTCTGTGGTCCCGTAAAGCTTCTGCTTGGAATACATGACAACCTTATCGCCTTCCTGCAGGACGAGGTCACCGTTCGGCACAAGGATCTTGCGGTTTCTTCTGACCATGACGATCATGGTCTGTCTGGAAATATCAAGGTCCTTGATCTTCTGCCCGTTCCACTCGTTGTGCTTTCCGAGTGTCATCTCCGTCATGTCGACGTGTTCCTTGCTGTCGTAGGGTTCCGCTCCGAGCACCAGGATATCTCCTTCCATCAGCAGGACGTTCCCGCGCGGCACGATCGTCTCGTCGCCCCTGCGGATGACGGCCACCAGAACATCGCCCGGGAGCCGGATCTCGGAGATCGTCTTCCCTACCCAGCTGTCATTTTCCCCCAGATGAATCTTGATGAAATGGACTTCCTCTTCCCGCAGGTATTCGCTGTGTCTCTTGATCTTTGTGTACTGTTCCACGAAGCCTGCGGAAATGATACCAGTCGGGATCGCGACCATGCCGACCCCGAGGAAGGTGATGACGATGCTGAACCACTTGCCGGCCTGCGTAATCGGATAAATATCCCCGTACCCGATGGTCAGAAGTGTCGATACCGCCCACCAGATCCCGGAAAAGGCATTGTTAAAGACTTCCGGCTGCGCGTCATGTTCCAGCGAATACATGCAGAGACTTGCCGCGATCATCAGGATCAGAATAATGAACACGGAAGACAGCAGCTGCTGCTTCCTGCTTCCGATAACGTCCGTGATGACATTCAGCGAATCGTAGTAGGCATTGACCCGGAACAGGCGGAAGATCCTCAAAATGCGGAACATTCGGAAGGCCACGGCGCCCGCCGGGAAGAAGAACGGCAGATAGTAAGGCAGGAAGGAGAACAGATCGATCAGTCCCGTTCCCGAAAAGATATACTTTACCACTGCCTTCTTTTCGGAGGTTTTCGGATAACGGTATTTGCTGGAAATGATCCGAAGCACATAGTCGATCATAAAGTAAAAGACCGTAAAGGCTTCGATCGCAAGAAGGATCTTTCCGTACTTTGCTTCGAGGGAATCATAGGTCAGCATGATGCTGACCGTCAGATTGAGCAGGATAAAAAAGATGCCGACAAAGTCGTAGGTTCTGCTTACCGCATCGTCAGCGGCTCCGACCTCGACGATCTCATACAGACGTTTTCTGTAACTGTCAAAACTCTCTTCTCTTCCCGCCATGCCGGATCTCCTTTAGCGCAGCATCATGCGCGCAAGGTCATAAACGATATTCGGCACTTTGATGATAAGCAGAACGATCATGTGTGCCAGGATCGGCACGTAGATATTTCTGGTCAGCACGTAAGACAGAAGAAGCGGCAGCCCGATGATCAGGTATTCCATGACGCCGAGCCACCCGTGCGCCTGCGACAGCGCGTACAGAAGCGTCGAAACACAGGCCGTCAGCAGAAAGAATCCCATTCCTTCCGTCATGCAGACCATCGCCTTGCGGAAGAACAGTTCCTCCGCAATCGGCATCAGAAAGATGGTCGAAAGGGAAAACAAAAGCAGTTCGAACGTCGTGTAATACACGACGCTGATGGTGCCTTCGGCGGTTGTCATGAAGATCTTCTCGGACAGCAGATCCGTTAACTGGTAACACAGATACAGCCCCGCCGCAGTCAGCAGAACCCCGATCAGATAGCGGACGTTGCCGATCCCCCGCAGGAACTGCGGCATGCTGAAATCCCGGCGAAACCAGACGATCAGCCCCACATAAAAGATCAGTTGTGTATATAACGTAAAACGGGGAAGAAGGATCGCGAGCGCCAGATACAGGACCATCCACGCAAGCGGGACCCCAATCCGGAGCACATCCCCGCCTCCCTTATATTCGGATGTATTCTTTCGATTCATAACAGAGAATATTCTACCATCGGCTTCTTTTGTTTTCCAGCGTATCCATCACAAAATCCGCCAGTTCCTCCAGCTTCATCCCGCGGGATGCCTTGAATAAAAAGGCGGTATTTTCACAAAGGCGTGCCTCCAGGGCCTGCTTTGCCTCTTCCTTGTCTTCACAGATGATCACTTCCGGAAGGCCCTTTTCCCGGGCTTCTTCGCCAAGCATCTTTGCCGCATTTCCGACGGTGATCAGCGTATCGACGGGCAGTGTTCCCGCAAAGGCGCCGACCTCCCTGTGCAGGGCTTCTTCCCTTTCTCCCAGCTCGAACATATCGCCGAGCACCGCGATCTTTCTGACGTCCTTCAAGGCAGCCAGAGAAGACAGGCCCGCCTTCATGGACTGCGGATTGGCATTGTATGTATCGTTCATCACGGTAATATTGTCCGGATAGGTGTGGATCTCCATCCTCATCTTTGTCGGAACATATTCCCGGATGCCCTGCGCGATGCGGTCGTAGGTAAGTCCCTTTGCGCGTCCGACGGCACAGGCCGTGAGCGCCGGATAGATCATGTGTCTGCCGGGAATGGGTACTTCAAAGAAGGCCTGTGTCCCCTCTTCCTTTCCCGCCGTTCCGAGAAACGTCATGCGGTCCGGAAGCGTACAGTCGATCTCTTTCGCACGGAGGTCTGCTGCCGCGCTTTCCCCGATCCAGATGATCTGTGTGTTCGCCGCAAGGGCGGTGTCTTCCTTCAGCGTCAAAAGGTACTCGTCATCGGCATTGAGGACGGCGATGCCTCCCTCCTGCAGTCCTTCAAAGATCTCGCACTTGGCTTTCAGGATGTTTTCCTTGCTGCCGAGATTCCCGATGTGCGCGTCTCCGATGTTGGTGATGACGGCCATGGTGGGGCGCGCGATATTTGTCAGATACGAGATCTCGCCCGCATGGTTCATGCCCATTTCGACCACCGCCATCTGCGTGTTCTTTCCGATGCGCAGCAGGGTCTTCGGCAGTCCGATCTCGTTGTTGTAATTGCCTTCCGTCTTCAGGACTTCGTATTCCTGCGAAAGGACAGAAGCGATCATGTCCTTGGTCGTGGTCTTGCCGACCGATCCCGTCACGGCGATCACCGGAATGTCGAACCGGCTCCTGTACCAGGAGGCCAGAGCGCCGAGCGCTTTGATCGCATCCTCCACCATCACATAGAACGCGTCGTCTCTGTACGTGCTCAGTTCCTTTGTGATCACACAGCCGGACGCACCGCCCTGCAGCGCCGCCTCCACGAAGTCATGTCCGTCCGCCCGCTCTCCCGGAAAGGCAAAAAACACATTTCCTTCCGCGATCCTGCGGTTGTCGGATTCTACGCCGGTGATCTCCCGGGTCTCATCCCGAAAGCTTCCCGCCAGTTTTCCGCCGGTTGCCTCCAGCAGGTCTTTCAGCGTGATCTTTTCCATCTTCAGTCCCTTGTCATCCCATCCTGTAAAATGATTTCGCAGAGTTCCTCAAAAGAGATCCCGACGGCTGCCGCTTCCTGCGGCACGAGGCTTGTCGGGGTCATTCCGGGAAGCGTGTTGACTTCCAGGAAGTACACCTTTTCCTCCTGATCCACGACGAAGTCCGAACGCGAATAGGTATGCAGTCCCATGATCTCCTGTACCTTCAGCGCGATCTCTCCGATCGTCTTTTCCGTCTCCGGTTTTATCCGTCCGGGGCAGATCTCCTCCGTCGCGCCCGCCATATATTTATTGGAATAATCATAGAAGCGGACCTTGGGAATGATCTCCACGGACGGCAGGGCTCTGCCCTTCAAAACGCCGCAGGTCAGCTCCTTTCCCTCGATGAATTCCTCGATCAGAACATCCTTTCCAAACGACAGGCAGTTTTTTACGGCCTCTTTGATCTGTCCTTCTTCCCGGACGATGAATACGCCGAGCGAAGAGCCGCCGGTCGGTGTCTTCACCACGCAGGGGAGCCATTCCCTGACCGTCTTCTCGATGGCGGGGATGTCTTCTTCCGTCTGGTTTCGCAGGGAGATCCATTTCGGCATCGGGATGCCGTAGGGGGTCAGCCTTTCCTTCGTAAGCATCTTATCCATGCTCATGGCGGATCCCAGATACCCGGATCCGGTGTAGCGGATGCCCATCATATCAAAGGCCGCCTGCACGCGTCCGTCTTCGCCGTTCATCCCGTGCAGCGCCATAAAGACCATGTCTGCCGCCTTGCAGATTTCCAGCACGCCTCTTCCGAAGAGGCTCTCATCCTTCCACTTGCGGCTGTTTTTGACTGCGTTTAGATCCGGTTCCTTCCCGGTAAACACGATGGGATCCAGGGCCGGCAGGTCTTCAAAGAGGACCGACGGGTCCGCAAGGACCTCATCTCCCTTGTCCTCCAGTCCGAGAAACAGATCCACCAGCACCGCCCGGTGGCCGTTTTTGCGCAGCGCCGTGCATATCTGTGTCCCGGAGGAGAGCGAAATGTCCCGCTCCGAGCTTAATCCGCCGCAAAGTACTACTACCTTCATCCGTCTCAAATCCTCCCGTTCAATTTCCAGTACAGATCCTGCGCGTAGGAATCCGTCATGCCGCAGATAAAGTCCGTGATCAGCATGATCCGAAGATACAGTTTTTCGATCGGATCCTTCCCCCGCGAGTAGATCTGATATATTTCCTTATAGTTGTCGGAAACCAGGATCATCAGCCTTCTGTTGATGGGCGAGAGGGTCCTGCCCTCGACATCGTAATCCAGTACCGCATGTACGAAGCTGTCCAGCAGGAAGGTCAGGATCCGGTCTGCGGAGATCTCTATCGTCTTGATCGGCGTGCTTTCGAACACATAGTTCATGGCGATCTCGCCGAGTTTCCGGTTGATGTGTTCCCCGCCCGTGCCGGCCATGAGTTCCTCTTCGTAGGTGCCGTCCATGATGGCCCGGTAGTTCTTCGTGAATCCCTCCGTCGCCGCATAGATGAGCGCTCCCTGCGCCGCGATGACCCAGTTCTGCACCGCATAGATCTGCGGATTGCGGACGCCTTTTTCGCACCCCTTCTTGTAGCGGTATTTCAGGTTCTCGATCAGCTGTCTGTACTGGGACTGTTTGAAGCGGTCGTTTTTGACGGCGTCGATCTTCGGATCCGCATCGTCTTCCAGCTCCTGCAGCAGCTGATCATAGTTGATGAAACCTTTTTTGAAGGCATCCTCGATGTCTGCCGTGTGATAGGCGATGTCATCCCCCGCCTCCAAAAGGAAGGTCAGCGGATGGCGTCTTCCGTTTAAGGTCGTTGCCTTCTCGACTTCCTCAAAGACTTCTCTGTCCGCGTAGAAGTATCCCATCTTATGCTCTCTGATCGCGCCGTCGCGGTTGATCTCGAGGGAACTGACCGGATACTTGATGATGGTGGCAAGCAGGGCCTTCGTCAGGTTCATGCCGTGCTCGTCCACAAGATAATGCAGCTTTGTCGTCAGGCGCAGCGCCTGCGCGTTGCCTTCAAAGTGCATGAAGTCGTTCTGCATCTGCGGCGTCAGAAGTTCCGACAGCGGCAGCGCCTGGTCGGTCCCTTCCACGCGGTATTCGATCTTTGAGAGATTCTTTTCGAAATAGCTCCGGATAATGGTTTCGCCGAAATGCCCGAACGGCGGATTGCCGATATCGTGAAGAAGCCCTGCGCACTGCAGGATGTCACAGATATCCGCCTGGTTCTCCGGCTTAAATCCGGGGTCCTTGATGTTTCTTAAGATACTGCGTCCCACATTCTGGGCCAGGGACTTGGAAACGGAAGAAACTTCCAGAGAATGGGTCAGCCTGGTTCTGATAAAGTCGCTTTTATCAAGCGGAAAGACCTGCGTCTTATCCTGCAGTCTGCGGAACGACGCGCTGACGATGATGCGATGATAATCCTTTTCATACTCCGACCGGAGATCGGAGGAACTCTGCTTCTGAAAACTGCGGATTCTGTCAGGGCACAGGAGTTTATCCCACTGCATAAATGATGCTCCTCTCTTTCGAAGCGCTTTAATTCACCAGACGACGGATCCCGATAATGGGACGGTAGGTCGCGACGGAATACTTGATGCCGGTAGCGGCAGTCGAGGCATGAACGATCGTCCCGTCTCCGCAGTAGATCCCGACATGTCCGCCGTAAAAGAGAAGGTCGCCGGCAACCGCTTCGTCGAGCGATGCAATGGCCGTGCCGTAGTTCATCTGCGCCTCGGAATTGTGCGGCAGAGAAACGCCGAAGTTGGAATAGACCGCCATGGTGAAGCCCGAGCAGTCGGTCCCGCCCGTCAGAGAGGATCCGCCGTAAACATAAGGATTCCCCACGAACTGCGACGCGTAGTTCACCACGCTCCTGCCGGCCGCAGAGCCGCCGGAGGATACCGTTTTGGCGGGCTGCGTCGTCTTAGCCGGTGCCGGGGCGGTTTCCGTCCCCTCTTCCTGTGTTTCGGCAGGCGTCTCCTGCGCCGCATACTGCGCCAGTTCCGCCGCCGCCTGCTCCGCCAAAAGCGATTGCTCCCTGGCCGCGGCCTGGTTCTTCTGCGCAACGAGCACGGAAAGCGCTCTCTCCTGCTCCGAAGCCTCTACGCGCAGCGCGTTGGCAAGGCTTCTGGCATCGGCGATGCGTTCCTCATAATCCTCATATTCCACTTCCAGCTGCGCCAGTTTTTCTTCCAGCGCCTTCTTTTCTGCCTTCAGTTCCTTCTGCGCCTCTTCCAGTTCCTTTTTCTGCGCAGCCAGTTCTTCCTGCTTTTCGGCGATCACACGCTGGATCTCCTGGAACTCCAGAAGCATATTGCGGTCATACTCATAGAGTTTATTGACGTACTCGGCCTTGTTCAGCATCTCGCCGAAGGTCGCCGCCTTCATGATCATTTCGACATAGGTGACGTCGCCCTTTTCGTACATGAAGCGGATCCGGTTCTTCATCGCCTCATACTGGACGACTTCCTGTCCCCTTGCCTCGTCGTATTCTTCCTGCTTGATCTCGTACTGGCTCTGGAGTTCGGCGATGTCTTCTTCCAGCACGTCAATCATACTCATGCGGTCGAAGATGTCCCGGTTGACCTCATCCATTTCTCCGAGAAGGGCGGCCTGTTCTCCCTGCAGGGAAGAGACTCTGCTGTGCAGCGTGGAGATCCGTCCCTCCGTGCTCTGCAGCTCGCTTCTGGCGCCGGAGATCTCCTGCTCCATCTGCTGCTGCTGTGCCTTCAGGGCTTCGATCTCCTGCTGCCTTCTGATCTCTTCCTCGGAAGGCGCCGTCTCTCCCTCCTGCGTCTGTTCTTCCGTCGGGTCCGCATAGACCGGGACCGCATGCAGGGCAACAGACAGCATAAGGGCCAGAAGGACAAGACGTCCCGCGGCCCTATGTGTTTTCCTTATAAAAACTGTCAGAATGTGATTCAAAACCATAAAACGATTTACAGATTACAGTTCACAGGTTCCCACGGTCCTCGGGAACGGAAGCACGTCACGGATGTTCTCCATTCCGGTCAGATACATGACGCAGCGCTCAAATCCGAGACCGAATCCCGAATGTCTGACGCTCCCGTATTTCCGCAGATCCAGGTAGAACTGGTAATCCTCCTTGTTCAAATGGAGTTCGTCCATTCGCTTCGTTAAGAGTTCCAGATCGTCCTCACGCTGGCTGCCGCCGATGATCTCGCCGATGCCGGGCACGAGGCAGTCCATCGCCGCCACGGTCTTGCCGTCCGGATTCAGCTTCATATAGAAAGCCTTGATCTCCTTCGGGTAATCCGTCACGAAGACCGGACGCTTGAACTCCTGCTCTGTCAGATAACGTTCGTGTTCCGTCTGCAGATCGCAGCCCCAGAAGACCTTGTTTTCGAAGCGGTCGTTCTGTTTTTCCAGGATCTCGACGGCTTCCGTATAGGTGATGTGGCCGAAGTCCGAATGCAGCACGTGGTCCAGCCGCTCTAAAAGTCCCTTGTCGATGAAACTGTTAAAGAATGCCATCTCCTCCGGCGCCTTTTCAAGGACGTAGCGGATGATGTATTTGATCATGTCTTCGGCGACCTGCATGTTGTCGGAAAGATCCGCATAGGCCATCTCCGGCTCGATCATCCAGAACTCCGCCGCGTGGCGGGTCGTGTTGGAAGCCTCCGCCCGGAAGGTCGGTCCGAAGGTATATACGTCACGGAACGCGAAGATGTAGGATTCGACGTTAAGCTGTCCGCTCACGGTCAGGTTGGTCGGCTTTTTGAAGAAGTCCTCGGTATAGTCGACCTCTCCTTCTTCCGTCTTCGGCACTTCCTCAAGCGGCAGGGTCGTTACCTGGAACATCTCGCCCGCGCCTTCGGCGTCGGAGCCCGTGATGATCGGCGTATGGACATAGACGAAGCCCCGTTCCGCAAAGAACGAGTGGATCGCCAGCGCGATCAGGCTCCTGACCCGGAATACGGCCTGGAAGGTATTGGTACGCACCCGCATGTGCGGCATGGTCCGCAAAAACTCAAAGCTGTGGCGCTTTCTCTGGATCGGGTAGTCCGGCGTGGAGTCGCCTTCCACCTCGATCGATTCCGCCTGCATTTCAAAGGGCTGCTTGGCATCCGGCGTCAGTACGATCTTGCCGGTCGCCAGAATGGCGGCGCCGTCGTTTAAGGCCGCGATCTTCGCAAAGTCCTTCGTCTGATCGGAATAAACGATCTGCAGTGTCTGGAAGCAGGTCCCGTCGCTTAAAACGATGAACCCGATCTGTTTCGAATCGCGGTTGCTCTTGATCCAGCCCCCGACCGTTACGCTTTTCTCCGCAAAGGACTGCGGATCACTGTATATCTCTTTTACCGCTGTGATCTGATCTCTCATGTCTTACTCCACCGTGTTCTTTGCCTTTTCCGCCAGGAAGGAAAGGACCTTCTCCCCGATCAGGTCTTCCTCAAGCGCCTTGATGTCCATGCCGTTCTTATATGTCTCGACGTCGACACCGTTCGTCTCGGCCAGCTCCTCGATCCGCTTTTCGGTCTCTTCTTCCGTCATGGTAAGGCCTTCTTTTTCCGCAATGCTCTTGATGATCAGAAGCTGCTTCTGGTACTGGTCGGCGGCATCCTGGATGTCCTGCTCGTAGTCGCCGCTTTCCGATCCGTAATACTGGGTCATGAAGGTCTCCAGATCCACGCCGTACATCATGGCATAGTAGGAATACACGTTGGTGATCATGTCATGGACCCTGGTGTTCATCTCTTCGGGAAGTTCTCCCTTGAAGGTGCTGTTCTCGATCAGGTAGTCGATCATCTGCTGCTGCACCTGTCCGTTGTAGGCGCTCTCCGCATCCTCTTCGAGATAATGACGGATATAGGCCTTCATATCGTCCACCGTCTTGATCGGATTGCCGTCATGATCGGTCTGGTTTAAGCCTTCGACGAATTCGTCCGTCAGATCCGGCTCTACGGAAGCCTGGATGGAGTTTACCGTCACCGTAAAGACGACCTCCTGGCCTTCCAGTTCCTCATTCATGTATTCATCCGGAAAACGGAGATTCAGGTCGACCGTTTCACCCTTCTTCACGCCGATCAGGCCTTCTTCGAAGCCTTCAATGAAGCGTCCGGAACCGATCTCCAGCTCGAACCCCTGCGCCGTGCCGCCGTCAAAGGCAACGCCGTCCTTCTTTCCTTCAAAATCGATGTTGACGGTATCCCCTTCCCGGACATCGTCTCTGTCCGTTACTTCCTCTAAAGAGGCGGCATACATCAGGTACATATCCAGTTCCGCCTGAATATCGTCCTCCGTCACCTCGCTCGATTCCACGGAAACGGGGATCTCGCTGTAATCGGCAACTTCCACGTAATCATCCACGTTCAGATTCGCCACATAGGCTTCGTCCGCATACGTCTTGGGAGCCGTCGCAGTATCGGCAGCCGCGGGATCCGTTTCCGCCGTTTCTGCCGATTCGGTGCTTTCTTCTGCAGAGGTCTCCTGCTGTGTCGTGCTGCCGCAGCCAAAAAGCGACAAGGCAACTACTCCTATTAACAAATAGGCAAGGATGGTTCTCTTTTTCATATTTTTATCATCTCCTCAGTTTCAAAAAGTCGATTCTCCTAGTTTAGCACAATCCACTCACATTTCAACCTTCCGGCGCCGCCGGACGCCCGATTTCACAGGAATTTCATAAGCGCCGTTGCGGCAAATGGCAATCTCTGTTAAAATGATTCGGCATGCAGATGCACATTTTTCAGTAAAAAAGGAGGGTTTTCCCTTGCGTCCCATAACCATCGTGTTGCTCGTGATCCTGCTCGTGCTCATCGCCGCCGTCGTGGCCATGTATTTTTACGGCAAAAAGCTGCAGAAGCGGCAGGAAGAGTCCGAAGCGCAGATCGCGGCCAACAAGCAGACGATCTCCATGCTTGTCATCGATAAGAAGAAACTGCCCTTAAAACAGTCCGGGCTTCCGCAGGCGGTCATTGCTTCCGCCCCCTTCCTGTATCGGCGCTCCAAGGTGCCGGTGGTGAAGGCCAAGGTCGGCCCGCAGATCACGACCCTGATCGCCGATGACAAGATCTTCGACCAGATCCCGGTGAAGGCCAATGTCAAAGCCGAGGTGAGCGGCATCTACATCACCGGCGTCAAGGGACTGCACGGCGCCAAGGTGGTCGCCGAACAGAAAAAGAAGGGATTCTTTGGCCGCGCCGTGGATAAGCTTCAGGAATTCGGCGGCGCCAAATCCGTAAAATAAACATGTCACCAGGAAAAAAGCTGCTCACCAGGTCTCAAAAGGGCCTGCTTCTTTGCGCTAATCTTTTGTTTTATTTTCTTTTTCCTTTGCTGGACGGTCCCGTGTGGTGCGTAGACTCCTTCAGTTACGCTGCAATGGACCCCTCGCGCGAGCCGCTTTGTCCTGTTCTTTTACTGCTTTTTCGAACGATTTACGGCGGTATCCCTGAATCTACAGGCCGGGATAGTTACCTGTTTCCATTTGTCCTCTTTCAGGCGGTGCTTGCGGCATTTTCGGTATGGGTGTTTTCCCTGTGGTGCTCCGGTCATGCAAGACAAAAAAAACAGGCCCTAGTTTTTGCGCTGGCAGCTATACTCCCGCAATGGGGAGTAGTTCTGTTGAATCGCTTTGTGGCACAACGAGCTTCCTCATACCATGAAAGCATAATGACAGAGGGAATCACGTTGTCTCTGTATCTGCTGTTTCTGGTAAGCTTTCTGCAATCATTATCCAAAGATCGCAAAAAAAAGGATCTACTGTATTTAGGACTGGTACTCTTTCTGCTGATAAGCACACGTAAACAACTACTCAGCTGTGTGATTCTTGTGCTTGGTGTGAGTCTTCTGCGGGATTTGTTTTATCTTAAGAACCTGCGCCGCTTTTTTACTATCGCCGGTGTGACAGGGCTGGCGCTTTTGACATCCTCTCTGTTTGACTACAGCTACAATTACAGTGTACGCGGCATTTGGATGTCCCATACCGGTAACTCCATGGGCATTTGTTCCAAACTGTTCTACACTGCCGAAGAGGAGGATGCTGAGACACTGCAGCCAGAAGATGCCGCACTGTTCACCGAAATCGTAAGACGTGCCAAACAGCAGGGCGCCCATTGGAGCAATCTGCCCGATGATGCCACACCAAGTACTCGCACAGCTCATTATACTGTTTCCTATGATATTATCGGTTATGACATCATGAACGATGTGCTCGATGAAGCGTTTCATCGCACGGGGCAAGAGTTCCTTCCCTATGCCCGACGTCTGCAAGCGGCAGATGTTCTGGAGCAGCGGTTTGCTAAGGCCCTCCTTCGCCAATCTCCCAGGCGCAGTTTTTCCCTTACCATTATGCTGATAAAGATGGGGCTATTAAACAGCATCGCGCGGGATGGGGGCATGGTACATGCGCTCGCAGGTTTATGTCTATACATCGTCTATTGTTTCCTGTTCCTGAAACTGTATCACCAAGAGAAAGCAGCCGTCTTGGCCGACAGTCGGCGCTTTGCAGACAACAATCGTCAAAGGATCCTTCTTCTCGCAGCCCTTATCATTCTGTCTGTTATCTGTAATGTTTTGGTGACAAGCGCCGTCATCTATCCTCAGACCCGCTATACCATCTATACCATGGGCGTTTTTTACACTGCCCTTGCTCTATTGTTCAGCGAAGTCGTTTTGCGTTATAATTGACCCATGCTGTTTAATTCCTATATTTTCGTACTTCTTTTCCTGCCGCTGACCCTGGCGGGGTATTTCTGGTGCCATCGGTTCCGTCGCGAATGGGCCGGGGTCTTTCTCCTTGCCATGTCTTTGTGGTTTTACGGCTACAACAACCCCCGGTACCTCCTGCTGATCGGCGGAAGTATCTGCGTCAACTACCTGTTGTCGCTCCTGTTTCGGAAAGAGTACGAACCGGGCTTAAGAAAGGCCCTGCTCTTTATAGGCATCGCCTTCAACGTCGCCCTTATCTTCGTTTTCAAGTATCTGGATTTTTTCCTTTCCAATATCAATGCGCTGACAGGAACGGCATTTCCGCTTCTGCACATCGCCCTGCCGCTCGGCATCAGTTTCTTTACCTTTCAGCAGATCTCCTATGTGGTGGACAGTTACCGGGACAGGACCCTGCGCTACCACTTTCTGGAATACGCCAACTTCGTTACCTTCTTCCCGCAGCTGGTGGCGGGTCCCATCGTCCTGCACGGCGAACTGATCCCGCAGTTTGGGGAAGAGGTCAACTCCAGGCCGCATCCCGAGCGCATCACCCGCGGCATCATGCTCTTTACCCTCGGGCTTTCCAAAAAGATGTTTATCGCGGACAAGTTCGGCGCCGCCGTGGACCTTTGCTTTGCCAATGCCGCCGCGGCCTCGTCGGCGGACGTCCTCCTTATCATGCTCGCCTACACCTTTCAGATCTATTTTGATTTCAGCGGCTACAGCGATATGGCCGTGGGACTGGCGTCCCTGTTCGGATTTGACCTGCCCATGAACTTCAATTCGCCCTACAAGGCGCTTTCCATCACGGATTTCTGGCGGCGCTAGCACATGACCCTCACCCGGTTTCTCAGGACCTATGTTTACTATCCGCTCGGAGGAAGCAAGCGCGGGAAAAACCGCACGTATCTGAATATCCTGATCGTCTTTCTCGTGAGCGGCCTGTGGCACGGCGCCAACTGGACCTTTGTTCTGTGGGGATTTCTTCACGGTCTGCTGCAGGTGGGGGAACGGTTCCTGGGGAACACCCTGCCCCGCCTTGCAAAGCCCGTCCGCTGGCTTTATACGTTTGCGGCCGTCAACGTCCTGTGGCTCTTATTCCGAGCCGAATCGGCAGGCCAGTGGGGCCTTTTGCTGCGCACCCTGTTTTCCGGCAACAGCTGGAAGGTGAGTCCGGATCTCCTCTCCTCTTTCCGGGTCCGGGGCCTTCGGTATGCCTGTTCCCTCCTGCACCTTCCTTTCTCGGATACCGCCATTTATGTTTTCTGCGCGGTCCTGTTGTTTGCAGGCGCCTTCTTCCTCTGCCTAATCCCGCGCAACAACTATGTGCACGAGTATCCCGCAACCCGAAAAAACCTGGCTCTGACCCTTGGCCTCCTGCTGCTGGCGGTGCTGTCCATGGGACGGGTCTCTGTCTTTTTGTACTTTAACTTTTAAGGAGCAGACATGCCTTCTGCGAAACGCGATCAAACTTCATCTGTCATGCAGGAGGGGCGGTGGCTTCGTCTCTTCCTCGGCCTGTTCGTTGCGGCGCTCCTTGTGTGCGGCTGCATCGTGTATTATCTGGACCCCTTCTTCCATTATCACGGGCCCAGGGCGGGCTTCGTCTACGAACTGAACAATCAGCGTTCTCAGAATGACGGCATCACACGGCACTTTTCGTATGAGGCCCTCATCACCGGCACCTCCATGAGCGAGAACTTCCGCACCTCTTCCTTTGCGAGGCTCTTCTCTCTCGAGGCGGTGAAGCTTCCCTACCCCGGCGCCAGGTACAAGGAGATCAACGACAACCTGAAAAAGGCGCTGCGCACAGGGAACGTAAAGGTCGTGGTGCGCCCCTTGGACGACTCTTATCTGCTGGTCCACAAGGACGCGCAGCGGGAAGACCTGGGCGAGTATCCGGTCTGGCTCACCAACAACAATCCGTTTGACGACGTAAAGTACCTTTTGAACCTGGACGTGCTCGGCGGATACTGCGTTCCGATGTGTTTGAAGAAGGCCGCCGGGGAAGCGGGCAGCGTTACTTCCTTTGATGAATACGGCGTCGACTGGCCCGATGACCCGGCAGAGAGAAACGCGCTGGGTGGTCTGACCTTTTCCGGCAAAGCCATCCCCCAGGAAGCCCTCACGGATGCCGAAGCGGCGATGGTACTGGAAAACATCCGGCAGAATGTGACGGACGTGATTGCAGAATACCCGGATACCGAATTCTATTATTTCTTCCCGCCCTACAGCATCGTCCATTACGGCGAGTTGTACGAAAACGGCGAACTCGAAAAGATTCTTGCCGCCGAGGAACTCGTCGCCGAGGAGATGTGCGGCTACGAGAACCTTCACCTGTTTTCCTTCAGCCACAACGCCGGCGTGATCACGAGCCTCGACAACTACAAGGACAGCGGGCACTACAGTCCGGAGATCTGCGACTGGATGCTGGAGGAGATGCGGGCGGACAGAGGGCGTCTCACACCGGATACCCTTCACGCCTACTTCGATGACCTCCGCGCAAAGCTCCTTTCCTACGACTACCAAAACCTGCGGCAGTAAAAGGAACCACCATCCCTGGGGAAACCGGTTCCGGGAACCACCATCCCTGAGGAAAACGGTCCCGGCGTCCGGGGAGAATATGTTTCTGTCCAGCGGCGTACGTGTGCGCCACTACTTAGACGACGTAAAAAGGGTGTAGAGGCTCTCCTCTACACCCTTTTGTCGTCTTATGTAGTGCTGCGCACTAAGACCGAGCGAAAGCGTCCGCGCAGCGGAAACATATCCTCCCCGGATCAGCCGGGACCAGTTTCTTCTGAAAGAAAGTGGTTCCCGAGACCGTTTTCCTCAGGGATGGTGGTTCCTTTTTACAGCAGTCCTCCGATTGCCAGGAAGAGCGGTGCGAACACGAGGGAAACGACCGTCATCAGCTTGATCAGGATGTTCAGCGACGGGCCCGAAGTGTCCTTGAAAGGATCGCCGACAGTGTCGCCGACAACGGCTGCCTTGTGCGCATCCGATCCCTTGCCGCCGTGGTTGCCGTCTTCAATGTATTTCTTCGCGTTGTCCCAGGCGCCGCCGGCGTTGGACATGAAGATGGCCATCATGACGCCGGTCACGAGGGAGCCGGCAAGGAGGCCGCCGAGTGCGGAAGGTCCCAGGATGATGCCGACCGCCAGCGGAGAAAGCACCGCCATGATGCCGGGCACCAGCATTTCCTTTAAGGCTGCGTGTGTGGAAATGGATACGCAGGATTTATAGTCGGGTCTTGCCGTGCCTTCCATGATGCCGGGGATGGAGCGGAACTGTCTGCGCACCTCCTCGATCATCTGATAGGCCGCTTTGGAAACGGAATTCATGGTCATTGCGGAAAACAGGAAGGGAAGCATTCCGCCAATGAAGATACCGATGATGACCTTGTGATCCAGAATGTCGATGGTCTTTAGCTGCACCGCCTCCGCATAGGAAACGAAAAGCGCCAGCGCTGTCAGAGCCGCCGACCCGATGGCAAAGCCCTTGCCCATGGCCGCGGTCGTATTGCCGACGGCATCCAGTTTATCGGTGATCTTACGAACGCTCTCGTCCAGTCCGGACATCTCCGCGATACCGCCCGCGTTATCCGCGATCGGACCATAGGCGTCCACCGCGACGGTGATGCCGGTCGTGGAAAGCATGCCGACCGCCGCAAGCGCAATGCCGTAAAGGCCGCAGACCTTGAAGGCGGCAAAGATGCCGACGCAAATCAGAAGGATCGGGATCGCCGTAGACATCATGCCGACGCCCAGGCCGCTGATGATGGTGGTCGCCGCACCCGTCTCCGACTGCTGCGCGATTTCCTTGACCGGGGCGTAATCGCCGGAAGTATAGTACTCCGTGATCATACCGATCAGAAGGCCGACCGCCAGGCCCGCGATGATGGCGATGGCTGCATTAAAGTTTCCGAATAAGACTCTGCTGAAAATAACGGATACGCAAAGCACGACGGCACTGGCAATGTAGGTGCCGAGCTTCAGTGCGGAATGCGGATTCGATTTTTCATCGCCGCGCACGAAGAAGGTGCCGACGATGCAGGCAAGGAGTCCGAGTCCCGCCACCAACAGCGGATACAGCGCTCCGTTTGCCCCGAAGTAAACGATACCGAGCGTCAGCGCCGAAACCAGCGCGCCGACATAGGATTCGAACAGGTCCGCACCCATTCCGGCCACGTCGCCGACGTTGTCTCCGACGTTATCGGCGATGACCGCCGGGTTACGCGGATCGTCTTCGGGAATGCCCGCTTCCACCTTACCGACAAGGTCCGCTCCGACGTCGGCCGCCTTGGTGTAGATACCGCCGCCGACACGCGCGAACAGCGCGATGGAAGAAGCGCCCAGCGAAAAGCCGGACAATACGTCAATATTCTTGGTGATCAGATAAATGGCGCTTACCCCCAAAACGCCAAAGCCGGCAACACACATGCCCATGACCGCACCGCCGGAAAAGGCGATGGAAAGCGCTTTGTTCATGCCGGACGTCCGCGCCGCATTGGCCGTACGGACATTGGCCTGCACCGCCACGCTCATTCCGAAATATCCGGCAAGCGTCGAGAACAGTGCCCCGATGACAAAGCAGATGGCTGTGATCCAGTTGCCGATGCCGACACCGATGAGAACAAACAAAACGGCTACGAAGACGACCAGGATCTTGTATTCACTGGTCAGGAACGCGTGTGCCCCTTCGTTGATGGCATGCGCGATCTCCTCCATCGTATCCGTTCCCGAATCTTCCCTGTTTACGGCAGAAGCTTTTACGCCGGCAAACACCAGCGCGATTACCCCCAGAATCGGAATCAACCATAACATTGTGTCCATTGCTATCCCTCCATATCATGTAGTATTAATGATTCATGTTACCATATTCGGACAGACATAGACGTCAGCCCGGAGGAAAATAAATGTTTTTTTCCGAAAACATATAGATAGTTAAATATCAATCAAAGTAAGCGTCACACCTTCAGCTGTCTCAGCTGCGCCAGAATCGTTTTTTCCTGGTTGTCGATGTGGACCCTGGACGCCTCCGCCGCCTTCTCCGCATCGCCCGCAATGATGGCATTGACGATGGCTTTGTGTTCTCTCAGGAGACGGTCGTAATGGTAGTCGTCCTTGATGTATTCGAAGCGGTAGCGGTAGATCTGATCCGCGATGCCGCCGACCAGCTGCAGAAGGCGCTCGTTCCCTGCAGCCGCCGCGATGATGTCATGCAGCTCCACGTCCGCCTTTGCCACTTCCAGCTGATCGCCTTCCTTTGCCGCCACCTCAAACCGTTCATAGGCTTCCTTCAGCGTGATCTTTTCCTCTCCGGTGATCCGGCGGCTCGCCAGTTCCGCGCAAAGAACGTCCAGCGCTCTGCGGACTTCCAGCACCTCTCTGAGATCACGCTCCGAGATCGGCGCCACACGGGCCCCGCTCCTTGGCACGATGACCACCAGCCCGTCCAGTTCCAGTTTTCGGATGGCCTCCCGGATCGGCGTCCTGCTGGTCCCCAGCATCTTGCCAAGCCTGATCTCCGTCAGATGTTCTCCGGGTTTGAGTTTTCCGATCAGGATGTTTTTGCGGAGAGTATTGTAAACGGATTCCCGTAACGGCGTATCCTGATCAACCTGCAGCTGCATTTCGATATGTTCTGTTTTTCTCCCGGTCATAGACCTTCCTCCTGCTTTTCAGGCTAAAGAAGCCCGGTTGCTGCAACGAACAGGTCCGGGAAGGAAGCTTTCAGTGCTTTAGCAGCCTTCTCTGCCTGTTCCGTGTCTGCAAAGATCCCGAAGACGGTCGGCCCGCTGCCCGTCATACGGGAGATCTGCGCGCCCTCTTCGATGAGACTTTTTTCTATTTCCCCGATAACCGGCACCGACTGTCTGCATACGGCTTCCAGAATGTTCCCCGCGGCCAAGGCCAAAGACGGAATGTCTTTCTTCCGGATCGCTTCCACGGCCGCATCCACGGGCGGGTGTTCCGGATCCTTTACGGCATCGAGCCGCCGGTAAATATCGGCCGTCGAGATGCCGCCCTCCGGTTTTGCAATGACGACCGGCACTCCTTCCAAAGAAGGAAGCATCGTCAGTTCCTCTCCGATTCCTTCCGCCAGCGCGCATCCGCCGCGCAGACAGTACGGCACGTCCGCACCCAGCTGCAGCGCCATTTCCTGCAGTTCCTCTTGCGTCGCGTTGCAGCAAAAGAGCTCGTTCAGCCCTAGAAGCGTCGCTGCCGCATCCGCGCTCCCGCCCGCCATTCCGGCCGCCAGCGGGATCTTTTTCCGCAGCCGGATGTCCGCTTT
Organism: Lachnospiraceae bacterium; assembly: GCA_017627275.1. Lineage (GTDB taxonomy): Bacteria > Bacillota > Clostridia > Lachnospirales > Lachnospiraceae > CAG-791. Next base: position 19,315 of record JAGAHC010000011.1, on the reverse strand, counting down.
TTGCGGCAGTGCAAAGCGCTCCTGCATCAGATTTGCCGCGCGGAGGATCAGGTTGTCCTTCTTTAACGACAGGGCGTCTTCCGAGACGATGGAATCCTTTTCGAGAAACAGTAGGTTTCTCTCGCCGTCGTTTTTTGAAAACGTCAGGTCATCCGCAAGGTCGATCGTATGCATCACCGTACGGATGAGATGATAGCCGTCCGCCCGTTTCCCGGTGACGTCCAGCACAAGATTCAGTTTCGCATATGCCTTTTTTGTAATCATCCTTAAAGTCTCTATTCTCTGACTGCGCCGATGAGTTCCCGGACGGAAGAAAGCTTCTGTCTTACAAGATAGTCTTCCAGTCCGTCAACGACCTGCAGCGCCGTATCCGGTTCATGGAAGTGCATGCATCCGATGGCGACGGCACTGGCTCCCGCAAGCAGAAATTCCGCGGCGTCTTGAGCATTTGCGATCCCGCCCATCCCGATGATCGGGATCTTCACCGCCTGTGCGCACTGATAGACCATGCGGACCGCGACCGGTTTCACCGCGGGGCCGCTTAAGCCGCCGGTCTTGTTGGCCAGCACGAACCGTCTGCTTTCCGGGTCGATCTTCATCCCGGTGATGGTATTGATCATGGAAAGCGCATCCGCTCCCGCGTCTTCCGCCGCCTTCGCCAGAAGAACGATGTCCGTCACGTTGGGGGAGAGCTTGATGATGATCGGTTTTTTCGAAACCCGCCTGATCCTTCCCGTGATATCGGAAAGGGCTTTTGCGTCCTGTCCAAAGGCGATTGCCCCTTCCTTGACATTGGGGCAGGACACGTTGATCTCCAGCATGGCGACGGCGTCCTCTTCCGAGAGACGCTCTACGACCTCGAGATAATCCTCGACGGTCTTGCCGACCACGTTGACGATGATCTTCGTATCCTTTTCTTTCAGGAAGGCAAGGTCCCTCTCGATAAATACGTCGACGCCCGGATTCTGCAGGCCGATGGCATTGAGCATGCCGCCGTACACCTCCGCGACGCGCGGCGTGGGATTGCCTTCCCAGGGGTGATTTGCCACACCCTTGGTCACCACGGCTCCCAGCCTGTTCAGATCCAGGAAGTCCTCGTACTCCATCCCCGAGCCGAAGGTCCCAGATGCCGTCATCACGGGATTCTGCAAGGTGACCCCCGCGATCTCCACCGTCATGTCCGGGCGGTTTGTTTTTTCCGCTGTTTTCTCCATATTCAAATCTCCACCCTGTCAGCCGCAAAGACCGGCCCTTCCACACAGACCCTCGCATTGTGCACATGGGAATGCGCATCGATGTCCGTCGTTTTGCAGACGCAGGCCAGACAGGCGCCGATGCCGCAGGCCATCCGTTCTTCTAACGACAGGTAACAGTCTCTTCCTTCCGCAAAGTGTTTGACCGCCCGCAGCATCGGTGTCGGTCCACAGGCACAGAGGACGTCGCCGGAGATTCCGTTTTCACGGACCGCATCCAGCACCGTTCCCTTCGTCCCGCAGCTGCCGTCTTCCGTTGCCGTAAATACCGGGCCGTACTGTTCAAATTCGTGCAGAAGAAACGTTTCTTCTGTTTTGTATCCGAGCACCGTCGTTACCTTCGTTTTTGCAGACAGCTCCCTTGCCAGAGCTAACAGCGGCGGGATCCCGATGCCGCCCCCAAAAAGAAGGACGCTGCCGGTTTCCCCGCCCGCCTTTTCCGCGATCTCCTCCACGGGATAGCCGTTCCCGAGAATGCCGAGAAACGCCGTTTCCTTTCCTTCCTTCCATCCGGAAAACTCTTTCGTGCCGCCGCCCTGCACCCGGTAGACCAGGCGCAAAATGCCCGTCTCCTTCCGGTATTCACAGATGCTGATCGGACGCAGCAGGAGCTTGTCTTCTCCGTCCGGATACAGTCCCACGAACTGGCCCGGCCGCACGGAAAGCGGCTCTTCTGTAAAAAGCTCCATGGAAAAGATATTCTCCGCGATCCTTTCGCTCTTTCTTACGATCGCCCGGATCTTTTTCTTCTTCTGATTCATCGGTTCCATCCTGTCTCTTATGCCTCTTTCTGCGCGAGATACTTTTCTTCTATCCAGGTTCTGACCTCTTCGGGGATCTCCTTCTGCCGCGTACGATCCGCCCCCGCCGTCGGAACCGGTGTCCCGAACTCGATGCGGATCCGGTGTCCGTCGATCCGCGGAAAATGGTCTTCCAGCGTGCCTTCCGTCCCGTTGATGACAAAGGGCACGATGGGAGCGCCCGCCTTTAAAGCGATCTTGAAACTGCCGGCATGAAACGGAAGGAGGGGATCCGCCGTCGTGTTCCGCGTGCCCTCCGGAAAGATACAAAGACTCCTTCCCTCTTTCAGAAGATCGATGGCGGACAGGATCATCTGCATGCCCTGCCGAATGTCCTTTCTGTCCAGGAAGAGGCAGTGGATCCTGCGCATCCATCCGTTCAGAAACGGAACCTTCTCGAGTTCCGCCTTGGCGACAAAGCCGATCAGGGGCAGCGGCAGCGATCCGAGGGCCACCACATCAAACATCCCCCTGTGATTGCCGATGAACAGCGCCGCTTCCTTCTCCGGAATGTTCTCCATGCCGACGACCTCCACGGGGCAGTTGCTCAAAAACAGGATGACGCGAAACCCGAAGCGCACATACGCCGTGTTGATCCTGTCTTTTTTATCCTGCGAAAGGAGGCCGACCAGAAATGCGACCCCGGAAACAACGAAGCCTGCCAGAAAAAACAGGACCAGAAACAGCATGACACAGACCGTGGAAAAATAACCCATTCGTCTTCCTTTCAGAAATTGTATCCTCTAAAATGCAATACGGCGCCTTCCTGGATAGCGCCTTTTTTACCGCATTTTTATAATCGTTCCGTTGGTTTGATATGACTGATTGTATCATAAAAAAAACACTTTTCCCACCTCCGTACTGACTTTTCTCCGCCTCTGACTTATAATGAACCCATGATTCTGATTCAGAACGGGCATCTGGTTGATCCGGTACTCGGGATCGACGAACCTATGGACATTTTCATTGCCGACACGACCGTTTCCCTCCTCCAGAAACACCTGACGGAGGACGCTTGCATTGCGCATGTCAAAAACAAGCTGAAGCAGAAACTGTCGCCCGGCAGGGGACTGACCGTCATCGATGCCACGGACCTTATCGTTGCACCGGGATTCGTGGATACGCATGTGCACTTCAGAGATCCCGGCTTTACGGAAAAAGAGGACGTGCACACGGGAGCACTTGCCGCCGCGGCCGGCGGCTATACCTCTGTCATCATGATGGCCAATACCAGACCGTCGCTCGATTCGCCGGAGGTCCTGCAGGATCTTCTTGCCCGCGCAGGGAAAGAAGCCATCCACGTCTATGCCTGTGCGAATGTCACGAAGGGGATGGCCGGAAAGGAACTGACCGATTTCGTGGCCTTAAAGGCAGCCGGGGCCAGGGGCCTCACCGATGACGGCCTGCCCATCCTGCAGGAGGCGCTGCTTTCGGAAGCCCTGCAGAAGGCCACCGCCCTCTCCCTTCCCGTCAGCCTGCATGAGGAAGATCCCGCCTACATCAAAGAGCCCGGGATCAATGCCGGCAACGAAGCCTGTGTGCGCTTTGGGCTCACCGGCGCAGACCGCATGGCGGAGATCTCCATGGTGGAGCGCGACATCAAACTGGCCGCCAGGAACCAGTCCATACTCTGCATCCAGCATGTTTCCTGCAAGGAGACCGTGGATCTTTTGCGCAAATATAAGAAAAAGAATCCGAATCTGCATGCGGAGGGAACGCCGCATCATTTCTCGCTGACAGAAGAGATCCTGCTCGAAAAGGGGACGCTTGCCAAAGTCAATCCGCCGATCCGGACGGAAAAAGACCGTCAGGCCATCCTGAAAGGGCTCTGCGACGGAACCCTCGACCTGATTGCGACAGACCACGCGCCGCACACGGCGGGAGAAAAGCAGCGCAGCTTTACCGGTGCCCCGAGCGGCATGATCGGTCTCGAGACCGCACTTTCCCTTGCCTTAAAAGAACTGGTACAGAAAAAAGGTCTGCCTCTGTCGGCACTCATCCGTCTGATGAGCACCAACCCGGCAAACCTTTACGGGCTGCCGGCAGGCACCCTGAAACCGGGCTCTCCTGCCGACCTTGTTCTCTTTCATCCCGAAAAAGAGCGCATCGTCTCTCCGAGATTTCATTCCAAATCAACCAATTCCCCGTTCGTGGGGATGCGTCTTCCCGGTGTCATCCGCTACACCATCGCTTCCGGAAAGATCGCCTTTTCGGAAAACGCCTGACGCGTTTATCTCCATTCCACCGGCTTTAACTTCCAGATGTTTTCCGCGTACTCCCTGATGGTGCGGTCGGAGGAAAACTTTCCGACGCCAGCCATGTTGAGGATCGACATCCTCGCCCAGCCCGTACGATCCCGGTAGGCTTCCTGTGCTTTTATCTGCGCATCGGCATAGGATTCAAAATCCTTCAGGATAAAGTACCGGTCTGCGGGGCCGCCGTTCATCGGCTTTAAGAGCGAATCGAACAGCGGGCGGAACCGTTCGTGATCATCCGGCGAATAGGTGCCGTCCACGAGCTGGTTGACCACCGTGCGGATCCGTTCGTTTTCGTTGTAGATCTGTACGGGATCATAGTTTCCGTTTTTCTCATACTCCATGACTTCGTCGGAAGACAGTCCGAAGATGAAGGCATTCTCCTCGCCGACCTCCTTCACGATCTCGACGTTCGCGCCGTCCATGGTCCCCATGGTGATCGCACCGTTTAACATCAGCTTCATGTTGCTGGTGCCGGAAGCCTCCTTGCTGGCGGTCGAGATCTGTTCCGAGATGTCCGCCGCCGCGAAGATGATCTCCGCGTTCGAGACGCGGTAGTCTTCGATAAAAACGACACAGAGCTTATCCTTCACGGCCGGGTCGTTGTTCACGACATCTGCCACCGCGTTGATCAGTTTGATGGTGAGCTTTGCGTTCTTGTACCCTGCTGCCGCCTTCGCGCCGAAGATAAAGGTCTGCGGCGTGAACTCCCTGTCCGGGTTCGCCTTCAGTTCGTTGTAGAGCGCCATCACATGCAGGATCTTCATGAACTGTCTCTTGTATTCGTGCAGACGCTTGACCTGGACGTCGAAGATGGAATCCGGATTCACCGCAATGCCGTTGTGCTCCAGAATGTAAGCGGCCAGGCGTTCCTTGTTCTTCTGCTTGATCTCCATGACCTTGTTCTGCGCCCGCTTGTCATCGGCGTATTTTTCCAGTTCCTTCATCTTGGACAGGTCGGTGATCCACTCCTTCCCAATCCTGGAGGAAACGTAGTCCGCCAGCAGCGGGTTCGCGTGCAGAAGGAAGCGTCTTTGCGTGACGCCGTTCGTCTTGTTGTTGAACTTCTTCGGGAAGAACTCATAAAAGTCCTTCAGTTCTCTCTTCTTGAGGATCTCCGTATGGAGCTTTGCCACACCGTTCACGGAGAATCCGGCAACGATTGCCATATTGGCCATGCGCACCTGTCCGTCATAAAGGATGGCCATGCTCCTCACCTTGTCCGCCACGTTCACGGAAGGATCGCTGTCATAGCGCTCGTGGATGGCCTTTTCAAACTGTCTGTTCATCTCCTCCACGATCTGGTAGATGCGCGGAAGGAGCCTCTGGAAGAGATCGATCGGCCACTTTTCCAGTGCCTCTGCCATGATCGTGTGATTGGTATAGGCAAGCGCATGCGTTGTCACATACCAGGCTTCATCCCAGGTAAGCTTCTGTTCGTCCATCAGGATGCGCATCAGTTCCGGAACCGCCAGCGTCGGATGCGTGTCGTTCATCTGGAAGATGCGCTTCTCATGAAATTTGCGGATATCGTGTTTCGGGTTCTGCAGGTATTTCATGACCGAAGCCTGCATGGAGGCGGACACGAAGAAGTACTGCTGTTTCAGGCGCAGTTCCTTCCCCTGCAGATGATCGTCGTTGGGATAGAGCACTTCGCAGATCGTCCGCGCGATATTGTCCTGCTCCACCGCCTTCTGATAGTCTCCCTTGTCAAAGGAATCCAGATGGAAAAGTTCCATCGGCTCCGCGTCCCAGATGCGGAGCGTATCGACAAAGCCGTTGCCGTAGCCGACGACCGGCATGTCGTAAGGGATCGCCTTGACGGCATAGTAGCCTTCCTGCTTATACATCGTGCGTCCTGTTTCTTCGTCATGGTACGGTTCCACATGGCCGCCGAATTTGATGATCTGTTTGTATTCCGGACGTCTTAATTCAAACGGGTTGCCGTTCTCCAGCCAGTTGTCCGGCACTTCGACCTGGTAGCCGTCCCGGATCTCCTGTTTGAACATGCCGTAGCGGTAACGGATCCCGCAGCCGTAGGCCGGCAGAGAAAGCGTTGCCAGGGAATCCAGGAAGCAGGCCGCGAGTCTCCCCAGGCCGCCGTTGCCGAGCGCCGGGTCCGGTTCTCTGTCTTCGATCGCGTTGATGTCAAACCCGAGGTCGTTCAGCGCCTCTTCCACCGGCTTGAACGCCTGCAGATTGATGGCGTCGTTTCCGAACGCCCTGCCCATCAGAAACTCCATGGACAGATATACGAGGACCTTCGGGTCCTGCTCGTCGAACGCCTGCTGCGTCTGCATCCAGCAGTCGATGATCTGGTCCTTCAGGGCATAGGCCGCGGCCTGAAACACCTGATCCTTATCCGCCTCTTCCAGCGTCCTGCGGTACATCGTCTTGATGTTGTACTCAACGCTTCTCTTAAACAAATCCTTGTTGAATTTAAACTTCGGTCTCTTCATATCTTCTCCACACCAATCTTGACCTTCTCGCCGTTGACGTCCCACTCTTTTTCGTGGGTGAGGGTAACATCCTTTTCCACCTTGTCGCAAAGGACCTTGCCGGTAATGGCTGCAGCGTTCTTCTCCGCGATGGCGGAAAGCTTTTCATTGCCGCTTAAGCTTACACGGATCCTGTCCATCACCTCGAAGTCCGCATCCTTGCGCATGGTCTGGATCTTGCTGATGAGTTCCAGCACAAAGCCTTCTTCCAGAAGTTCCGGCGTCAGGGTCGTATCGAGGACCACCGTCACCGCCTTATCGCCCGCGCCGTCTTCCTGCGCGACGAACCCTTCCTTCTGCACCATCTCGATGAGCAGGTCTTCCTTGGTCAGTTCCACTTCCGTTCCGTTAACGGTAAAGGTCAGGCTTCCCTTTTCATTCAGTTCGTCCATGGCGCTGTTGCCGTCAAGCTCTGCCAGGTGAGCCTTGATCCCGCCCAGTTCCTTTCCGTATTTGGGACCGACCGTTTTGAGCTGCGGCTTGAAGTTGTAGCTGGTGTACTCTCTGACATCGTCCGAGAATGTGAGCGCCTTCACGTTCAGCTCGCTTAAGATGATCTCCTCGTAAAAAGCATCGAGTTTCTTCGGCGCCTTGACCAGCATCCGGCTGATCGGCTGTCTGTTCTTGATGCCGGACAGGTTTCTGCAGGCACGGCCCAGCACGACGATCCGCTGTGCCTCTGCCATGGATTCTTCGAGCGCCTTGTCGATCAGCGCCGCATCCGCTGCGGGATAATCGCAGAGGTGGATCGATTCCTTCGCGTTCTGATCAACGCTCCGTACGATGTTCTGATAGATCTCTTCCGTCATGAACGGCACCATGGGCGCTGCGCACTTGCAGACATTCACAAGCGCCGTATACAGCGTCATGTAGGCATTCACCTTGTCTTCTTCCATGCCCTTTGCCCAGAAGCGGTCGCGGCATCTGCGCACGTACCAGTTGCTCATCTCGTCCACAAAGTCTTCCAGCGCATAGGAAGCTTCCGGGATCTTATACTGCGCGTAGGACGCATCTGTCTTCTCGATCATGGTGTTCATGCGGGAAAGCAGCCACTTGTCCATGACGGACAGCTTATCATACTGCAGGGTGTGTTTTGTCGGATCGAACTGGTCGATCTCCGCATACAGCGTATAGAACGCGTAGGTATTCCACAGCGTTCCAAGGAATTTGCGCTGTCCCTCCTGCACGGCCTTGTCGTGGAACTTGTTGGGCAGCCACGGTGCGGAGTTGTTGTAGAAGTACCAGCGGATGGCATCGGCGCCGTGTGTGGAGAGCGCGTCAAACGGATCGACGGCATTGCCCTTGGACTTGCTCATCTTCTCTCCGTCCTTATCCAGCACCAGGCCCAGCACGATGACGTTCTTATAGGCCGGCCGGTTGAACAGGAGCGTCGCGATCGCGTGCAGCGAATAGAACCAGCCTCTGGTCTGGTCGACCGCTTCCGAAATAAAGGAAGCCGGGAACTGTTTTTCAAACAGCTCTTTGTTTTCAAACGGGTAATGGATCTGCGCAAACGGCATGGCGCCCGAGTCGAACCAGCAGTCGATGACTTCCGGTACGCGCTTCATCTTTCCGCCGCATTCGCAGGGGATCTCATATTTGTCCACAAACGGACGGTGCAGTTCGCTAGTTTCCGCGGAAGGATCTCCCGAAAGCTCCGCGAGTTCCTTACGGCTGCCGATCGCGATCTGTTTTCCGCAGTCCGGGCAGACCCAGATATTCAAAGGCGTCCCCCAGTAACGGTCGCGGGAGATGCCCCAGTCCTGGATGTTCTCCAGCCAGTTCCCGAAGCGCCCCTCTCCGATCGAAGGCGGGATCCAGTTGATCTCCTTGTTGTTTCTGACGAGGTCGTCCTTGACCGCCGTCATCTTGATGAACCAGGACTCTCTGGCGTAATAGATCAGCGGTGTGGAGCAGCGCCAGCAGTGCGGATAATCATGCTCCATGGTCGGCGCGCCGAAGAGAACGCCGCGCTTCTCCAGGTCTTTTAAGATCTCCGGGTCGGCGCTGATCTTGCCTTCCTTCAGCTCCGCCGCCGAGGGCTTGGCACGCATCCCGGCAAACGGCGTGTCTTCCGTCATCTCGCCCTTGCTGTTGACCATCTGCACAAAGGCCGTATTGTATTTGCGGCCGACTCTTGCGTCATCCTCACCGAAGGCCGGCGCGGTATGGACGATGCCGGTTCCGTCCGTCATCGTGACATAGTCATCACACTGCACATGGAAGGCGCTTTCGCCCTTGCGCTTTGCCGCGGCCTGTGCCGTGCACTCGTAGAGCGGCTCGTATTCCTTGTACTCCAGATCCTTCCCCTTCATTTCTTCGAGGATCTCATACGCGGGAACCGCCGGCGTCACACTGCCGTCTTCCTGTGTCTCTTCCTTCTTTCCGAGATCGCCGAGGACCGTATCGAGCAGCGCCTTTGCCATATAGTAGGTATAGCCGTCTGCCGCCTTGACCTTCGCGTACGTCTCTTCCGGATTGACGCAGAGTCCGACGTTGGACAACAGCGTCCAAGGTGTCGTCGTCCACGCCAGGAAGTACGCGTCTTCGCCCTTTGCCTTGAAACGGACGATGGCCGAACGTTCCTTTAAGCTCTTATATCCCTGCGCCACCTCATGAGACGAAAGCGGCGTCCCGCAGCGCGGACAGAAGGGAACGACCTTGAATCCCTTGTATAAAAGGCCCTTTTCAAAAATGGTCTTTAAGGCCCACCACTCGGATTCGATGTAGTCGTCATAATAGGTCACATAGGGGTTGTCCATGTCGGCCCAGAAACCGACGGTCCCTGAGAAGTCCTCCCACATTTCCTTATAGGTCCAGACGCTCTCCTTGCACTTCTGTACGAAAGGTTCGATCCCGTAGGCTTCGATCTGGTCCTTTCCGTTGATGCCGATCTGCTTTTCGACTTCCAGTTCCACCGGCAGTCCGTGCGTATCCCAGCCGGCCTTGCGCGGCACCTGATATCCCTTCATGGCATGGTATCTGGGCACCATGTCCTTGATAACGCGGGTCAGGACGTGACCGATGTGCGGCTTGCCGTTTGCCGTCGGCGGTCCGTCGTAGAACATATAAAGCGGCGCCCCTTCCCGTTGCGCCACACTCTTCTCAAAGATCTTATTCTCTTTCCAGAACTTTTCCGTGTTCTTCTCCCGCTCGACAAAATTCAGATCGGGATTTACCTTCTTGTACATTTTCTTCTCTCTCCTTTCTCGTCAGAGATGTAATGATATATATGGCCAAATCCAGATTATATCATAAAAATCCTTTGAAAACGCGCAGTTTATTCGCGGATCCCGAGTTTTTCCCTGATCCTTTCCGCCTCCGGAAGATACTGTCCCATGGCCGCCTCGCTCTCCCGCATCCTTTCGTAATACAGGTCCGCATTCGCAGTCTGTCCGGCTTCCTTCGCGGCATGGTAGCAAAACGCCGCCTCCGTATAGGCGGCAAGCGCCGCAAGATCTTTGTCGATCGAGGATCCCGTCAGAAGGTCCGCGTGTCTTCTGTAATAACCGTCCACGATTTCCGCATAGTCGCCCCTGCGCAGGTTGTAGTCCTCATCCTGCCGGCGGAAAATGCCGTCGTAACTCTCTCTGATCCCGGAGATCATGTAGAGCATGGCAAAGACCAGGATGACGGCCGCAAGGCCGATCAGGAGATTTAAGATCTTTTCTCCGGCGCCGGTTGCCGTCGGCACGATCTCCCTTCCGAGGGCGAGCTTCTTCAGTCTCTTCTTCTCTTCCGCGCTGAGTTTCTTCTTATCTTTCATTTGCCTTCTCCTCGATGAAGACCGCACGTTTGAAACTGCTCATCGCCTTCATGTCTTCCCAGCCTTCTTCGTCGATATCGAAATAGGTCAGGAAAAGAGCCTTCATGTCTTCTTCCATCGCGCTGTAAGCCGCAAGTGCCTTCTCCGAATCCTGCCGCCATTTGTTCTTCTCCGGATCGATTGTTTCCAGAAAGTAGTCGACGTTATTGGACAGCGAAGAGAGGTGATAGGATCTGTCTTCGTCTTCTTTTGCAAAGACGACGCCCATCAGCGCGCTTTCGATCCATCCGTAGGCGCTTGCCGCATTGGGGATGCCGTTGTATTCCTCCCAGGGCGCCTGATGCGTCCGCAGCCCGTAGTAGTCCTCCATGCCGGAAAGCGAGCGCCACTTCCTGCCCGCGATGCATTCATCCATCTGTTCCATGACCGCGCGCTGATTTCGGATCGCCCACCGCTCCCTCAGGCGCCAGCGGATGAGGTAGCCGTTGTTTCCGAGAATGACGCAGACGATGGACCCGAGGATCAGGAAAGCCAGGATCACGGCGCGCACGGCTGACCCCGCGTGCCGGTGTACCGTCTTATAGACATCCGTCCGGGTCTCCCGGTAGGAGGTCTCATATTGTTCCATATCCTTCGCGTGCTGCGCCGCCACTTCATTCGTCCTGCCGCAGTGGGGGCAGTATCTGTCCTCCAGTCCCATGGAGGCGCCGCAGTATCTGCACTTTACCGCCATCTTTTCTCCTGTCTACTGTGTCTTTTGCAAAAGGGTATCCGCATGTGCTTTGATATATGCTTTACAGTCCTTGATGTCCGGGATCATGCCGCGCAAAAGCACATCCGAAAATATTTCCTTTTCTTCCGCGTTCATCGGAAAGCGTTCCTCCAGATCCGCCAAAGGGTCCGCCGCCTCCTTCGCGATGTATTCCCTTTCGTGCGCGGCAAGGCCGTCCCTGTGCTCCAGCGCCGCCAGGTTCAGTTCATTGTAAAAAAGCCAGACAAGGTCATCCTCCGACAGCGGCCTTTTCTTTTCTTCTTCCAGGATTGCCTGTGCTTCATAGCAGTCGCCGAGAGCGCTCAAAAACGCCCAGTGATCATACTGCCAGACATCATGATCCTCCTGCATGGCCTGACTGTAAAACGCGTAGAGTTCTTCGTACTCTCCCGCTTCATAGTAAGCATCCATGATCGGATAATTGTCTCTTGCCCAGAGGTATTCCGCCGCTGCCCGCTTCTCCTCCCGGTGCCGGAAGAAGAGCATGCCCGCAATCCCGAGAAGGACGAGAACGATCGTGACCTTCCATACCTTTTTCAGGAAGCGGCCCGACTCTCCCGTTTCTGCGGCAAGTTCCCTGAGCGCCGCATACTTCAGATCTCCCAGATCCTCATGGATCCCGGAGAGTTTCTGCATGTATTCTTTTTCGGCGCCCTCTTCAAAGACCGTGTCGCAGTACGGGCAGCGCGCCGTCAGCGCGGGAAGCACCGCACCGCAGGAAGGGCAGCGGATCGGGGATGTGTTTTCTTCTTTCATTTTCGTTTTCTCAGCCGTTTGCAGCATTTCTATTATAACGTATTCCTACAACTGTATTATTCTCCCGAGTATGCTACACTTACGATATCTGTTTGCGACTATATACCATACGGCGTTTTATATTTTTTTAAAAGAAATAGGGGGGACTTATGGAAAACCGAAACCTTACGCTTTTGACCGATCTGTACGAACTGACGATGATGCAGGGCTACTTCAAGCATAAAGACGAGAACAAGACCGTCATCTTCGACGCGTTCTTCCGCACGAATCCGTTCGGCGGCGGGTACTCGATCATGGGCGGGCTGGAGCAGCTGATCGACTACATCCGCAATCTCCAGTTCTCGACCGACGATATCCGGTATCTGAAATCACTCGGGATCTTCGACGACGACTTCCTGGAATATCTTGAGACCTTCCGCTTCACGGGGGATATCTACGCGATCCCGGAAGGGTCGCTCATCTTCCCGCGTGAGCCGCTCGTGAAGGTCATCGCGCCCATCATGCAGGCGCAGCTCGTGGAGACGGCGATCTTAAACATCATCAACCATCAGTCTCTGATCGCGACGAAGGCTTCCCGCATCTGCTATGCGGCACAGGGAGATCCCATCATGGAATTCGGTCTGCGCAGGGCACAGGGACCGGACGCCGGGACCTATGGCGCCAGAGCCGCGGTCATCGGCGGCTGCGCCGGGACCTCGAACGTCCTCTGCGGGCAGATGTTCAACGTTCCCGTCATGGGGACGCATGCCCACAGCTGGATCATGAGCTTCGACGATGAGTTCACTGCCTTCAAGACCTACGCGGAGCTCTATCCGCAGGCCTGCACGCTGCTCGTCGACACCTACGACACCCTGGATTCCGGCGTTCCGAACGCCATCCGGACCTTCCAATATATGAAGGACAAGGGGCATGAGCTGAAGAATTACGGCATCCGCCTGGACAGCGGCGACCTTGCCTACCTTTCCAAGCAGGCAAGAAAGATGCTGGACGAGGCCGGTTTCCCCGAAGCGAAGATTACCGCGTCCAACGACCTGGACGAGACCCTCATCGCCTCTCTGAAAGCGCAGGGCGCCGCCATCAACTCCTGGGGCGTCGGCACCCACCTCATTACGGCAAAGGACAATCCGTCCTTCGGCGGCGTCTATAAGCTGGCCGCCATCATGGAGGAGGACGGAAGCTTCGTGCCGAAGATCAAGCTTTCCGAAAACACCGAGAAGGTGACCAATCCCGGCAACAAGAAGATCTACCGTGTCTGCGAAAAAGCGACCGGCAAGGTCTTTGCGGACCTCATCTGTCTGGAGGACGAGACCTTCTCCGAGGAAGACGATCTTCTGCTCTTTGACCCTGTCGACACGTGGAAGAAGACCCTGATGCGGGCCGGCGAATATACGCTGCGCAAGATGATGGTCCCCATCTTTAAGGAAGGAAAACTGGTCTACACTTCTCCGAAGGTCATGGACATCCGGAAATACTGCTTCGCGGAAAAAGAGACGCTTTGGGAAGAGAGTCTTCGTCTCGTGAATCCTCACCAGATCCACGTCGACCTCTCCCGCAAGCTGTATGACACCAAAAAAGCGCTTTTGGATGAGATCAGCGAGGCCAATCTCTAAAGCGCCTTCACCGAATTCACACAGGTATCATGATCGAGATTCCTTTCCTTCCTGCAGGGAAAAGACGACCGTCGGATCCCCTTCCCCCAGTGCGGCGCGGATCTCGTCTTTCGTCATCCCCTGCACCCTTCCGAGACGCGTAAAGTTCCAGGTGTTGGTATCGTAGTAGATCGTAATCTGGTCTCCCTGATACAGGATCACATCGCCCGGCTGCGTCGTGATGTTTTCATCGTTTGTCGGAAGCGTAGTGCCTAAGGGGCCTACTTTTTCGAAGCCGCCGTATTCGTGCATGTCGATTGTGACATCACCCTCCTGCAGCAGTGCCACGAAGGCCTCTGCCGAAGAATTGTTCTCCGGCCGGATCGTCAGTGTGTTGTCTCCAATGTGTGCGTAGATCATCGTTTCTCCCTGCGGGGCAGACTCCTCCCCGGAAACCTCCTCTGTCGATTCCCCGGAAGCAGCCTCCTCCCGGGCGCTTTCCTCCGGGACAGATCCCTGTCCGCCCGCCCCGGAAGGGGCCTCTGCCTGACAGGCACAGACGAGGGTTACGAGCAGTATAAGTATCGGGATGACGGGGAGGATCTTTTTTCCGTGCATCGTCAGTCTCCGTTTTTTATTTCAGATATTCCGTAAAGAAGCTCTCCAGTTTATCGAACGGGATCATGTGGTTTTCTCCGCCGTCATAGAGATCGGTATGGGAGGCACCGGGAATGATCAGCAGTTCCTTGTTGTCCGTGTACCGGCTGTCCTTCACCATGTCGGCGTAGGCATCCTTCCCGAAGTAGCAGGAGTGCGCCTTGTCACCGTGCATGACCAGTACCGCGGAACGGATCTCGTTCGTATACTTTAAGATCGGCTGGTTCAGGAAGGACTCGCAGCCGATGACGTTCCATCCGCCGTTGGAGTTCAGCGACCTTGCGTGATAGCCGCGGTCCGTCTTGTAGTAATCGTAGTAGTCCTTTACACAGTACGGCGCATCTTCCGGCAGGGGATCCACCACGCCGCCGCCCAGTGCATAATCGCCTGCCTTCAGGTCCGCAAGTCTCTGCGCACACAGGGCTGCCCTTTTCTGGAAACGTGCTTCCTCGCTGTCCTCGGAATCAAAGTATCCCTTCGCATTGACGCGGGTCATGTCATACATGGTGGACGCCACGGTCGCCTTGACGCGGGTATCGAGCGCTGCCGTATTCAGGGCCATCCCGCCCCAGCCGCAGATGCCGATGATGCCGATGCGCTCCGGATCGACCCTGTCGCAGAGGGACAGGAAGTCAACGGCCGCCATGAAGTCCTCGGTGTTGATGTCGGGAGAAGCCATATAGCGGACATTGCCGCCGCTTTCGCCGGTAAAGGACGGGTCAAAAGCGATCGTGAGAAACCCTCTTTCAGCCATGGTCTGCGCGTAGAGACCGGCACACTGTTCCTTTACGGCGCCGAAGGGTCCGCAGACCGCGATGGCCGGAAGTTTGCCCTCCGCATCCTTCGGGACATACATATCTGCCGCCAGAGTAATGCCGTAGCGGTTCACAAAGGTGACCTTGCTGTGATCCACCTTTTCACTCTTCGGGAACGTCTTGTCCCATTCCTGTGTCAGCTTCAGTTCTTCTTTCTTTATCATGGTTTTTTCCTCCGATAAGGCTATCGTAGCCGCTTGCGGGGCATCCTGCGAATAGCTATAATTCATATCATGATATTCCTTTTCGGAATGGAGGATTTTTTCGATGGAGATCCGCACTTTACGTTACTTTCTGGCCGTTGCCAGGGAAGAGAACATGACCAGGGCCGCCGAGATCCTGCACGTGACGCAGCCGACCCTTTCCAAGGCGCTCAAGTCTCTGGAAGAGGAACTCGGAAAGAAGCTCTTTGTCCGCCACAGCTTCAGCATCCGGCTGACCGAAGAAGGCGTGCTGCTCCGGGACCGGGCGGAGGCTCTTGTCGGCATGGCGGATAAGATCGAGCAGGAATTCCTGTCTCTCGATGACATCAGCGGCGGGGAACTGTACCTGGGACTTGCGGAATCTTACCAGATCAGATATCTTGCCCGGGTGATCAGAGATTTCAAGGGCCGCTATCCGGACCTGCGTTATCACATCACCAGCGGCGATACGGAGCAGATCGCGGACAAGCTGGATAAGGGACTTTTGGACTTCGTGGTGCTGGCGGAACTCCCGGACAGCCGGAAATATGAATACCTGGCTTTCCCCGAAAAGGACATCTGGGGCCTGGTGATCCCGAAAGAAGATCCGCTTTCCAAAAAAAACGTGATCCGGGCAAAGGATCTTACGTCACTGCCCTTATTCTGTTCCGAGCAGGGGTGGAATGGAGATATCAAAAAATGGGCGGGGAGTGCTTTTTCGAAGATGCGGCTGGAGGGATCCTTCCGGCTCTCCTACAACGGTTCCGTCTTTACGCGGGAGGGACTCGGGTATCTCCTGACCTTCCGGCATCTGATCCCTACTTCCAAGGAGAGCAGCCTTGTGTTCCGTCCTTTGGAACCGGCCGTGGAGACCACCCTCTATATTGCCTGGAACCGGTATCAGACCTTTACACCGATCGCGGAGCGCTTCCTGAAAGAACTGCAGAGCGCCTTTTCCTGAAACGTTTTGTCAAGAACTGTTATCTCCCTGCTCATAAAGAAGGTTTATCTGATAATGGCATAGGCACAGATACCTATGCCATTTTTGCTTCAATCATTTCATCCACTGGGATATAGCCTACAAGGTCATATTTGATATGGAGGTGCCATCATGGAACAGGAGCTCTTCGTCCTGACAAAGTTCAACCCGGCCATCGCCGTGGTCATCTACACACTGGACTTCAAGGTCGCCGCAGGGATCGAGCAGGTCTTTGAGAAATACGGCATCCGCGACATGGAACTCCTTCAGATCCAGGTCTCAAAACTGACGGCGAAGAATTCCATGAACACCGAGCTAGCCCCGTGGATCATCACAGGGAAAGGCGCGGGCTGAATTTGTTCTTCCGCGCGTGCGCCTTTAACCAGAGGACGAGCATGATGACGGCCGCCGCGCAGCAGATGACATCCGCGATCGGCGTAGCCCAGACGGCGCCCGTGTGGCGGGCGGCCGAGGCGAGGAGAAACATCAGCGGAATGTCCAGCACGCCCTTGCGCAGGATGGCGAGGAGGAAGGAGTACTGGCTGCGGTTCGTCGCCTGGAAAAAGGAGATGACTGTATAGGCCAGCGCCGAAAACGGCGCGCCGATGCAGAGGATATGAAGGAAACGCGTCGCGTAGTTCAGCGTGGTCTCGCCGCTCCGAAGGAAGAGGCCCGAGAGCTGCGCGCCGAAGAGCAGGAAGACGGTCATGCAAACCGCGGAGATCGCAACGGAAAGGGTCGCCGTGATGCGCACGACCTTTTTCATGCGTATGCGCGCGCCCTCAGCGTAGGTATAACCGATGAGTGAGAGCACGCCCTGCGAGACGCCGCGGACCATGGAGTGGGCGAGCATGTTGATTTTCTTCGCCACGCCCAGGCCGGCCTGCGCGGCCACACCCGCGCCGAGGATGATGTTTTCCAGAACGGCGTACGAGATGTTTTCAAACAGCGTCATCACACAGGCGGGAAGGCCGGTGCGGATGACCTCGCGGGGGACGAAGTCCCCGAACATCTCGCGGCGGAGGTGGAAGGAAAAGAGCGTCTCTCCCTTTGTGCGCAGATGAAGGATCAGCACGATGTAGTAGACGAGCGTCAGAACGTTGGACAGGCCCGTCGCGATCGCCGCGCCGGCGACCTCGTGTCCCGGCGTCAGGATGACGAACATGAAGAGCGGATCCAGGATCATATTCAGAATACCGCCCGCCGCAAGGCCGACGCTGGCCAGGCCGGAGCGGCCCTCGGCGCGGATCAGATGCGCCAGGTAGTTGTTCAGGACGGTCGGCACGCCCGCGATTACCACGGTGATCAGAATGTATTCGAGCGCGAGCGGATGGACCTCCGGGGCGCGTCCGCCGAGAAGATCCACAAAGATATGGCGGAAGAAGAAGGCGAAGAGCACATAGGCGCCGCCCAGCGCCAGACTCCCCCAGAAGCCGAAACGCGAGATGTTTTTCGCGCGGCGGCTTTTGTCTTTTCCAAGGGAGCGCGAAACCGCCCCCGCGGCGCCGATTCCGAAGAGGTTGGCGATCGCCGTGAGGAAGAGGAAGGCCGGCATGCAGACGGTGACCGCGGAAGTCATCGCGTCCGAGCCCGCCAGCCCGATAAAGAAGGTGTCGGTCATGTTGTAGATGACCATCACGATCTGCACGAGCACAGACGGGAGGGCGAGGGTCAGAACTGCCTTCCACTCCGGCCAGGATTCATAAAGTTCGCGGTTCTTCGTTGACATGCTTGCAGTATAGGGACAGTATCTGATAAGATCAAATTATCTTTTATTTCAAATCCATAAATTTCACTAATGGATCGGAGGCAAGCCATGATCAGCGAAAAGATACAATCCCTGCTCCGGGTCAGCGAGCTCGGCAGCATCAGCGAGGCGGCGCGAAGCCTGTCCCTCACGCAGCCGGCGGTCAGCCAGCACATCAAGGCGCTGGAGAAGGAGCTGGGCGTGAAGCTCTTTGACCGTGCGCACGGGCGGATAAGCATTACAAAACAAGGGGAAACCGCGGTCCGCTGCGCCAAGCGCATCCTCGTCCTCTATGAAAACCTCCTGCGGGATCTGAGCGCAAAGGGCGCCCAGGCCGACCACATCCGCGTGGGCTTCACCCATACCGCCGAGAGCAACCCGGTGGCCGAGGCGCTGGCGAAGTTCGGCGCCGAGAACCGCGATATAACCATAACGATTCATACGGATAAGATAAAAAATCTTTATAGCAAACTGCACTCCTACGAGCTCGATCTGGCCGTGACAGAGGGACGGGTCGAGGATCCGTCCCTCCGCTACATGCTGCTGGACACGGACTATCTGGCGCTGGCGGTGCCACCGCAGCATCCTTTCGCGAAGCGCGAACTCGTGAACCTCAAAGAGCTGCAGAGGGAGAAACTCATCCTGCGCCTGCCGGGTTCAAACACAAGAAAACAGCTTGACCGCTTTCTGCAGTCAAGCCGTCTGAACCTGGCGGATCTGAACATCGCGCTGGAGATCGACAACGTGGCGACGATCAAGGACCTCGTCCGCCGCGAATTCGGCATCTCCATCCTGCCGCGGAGCGCCTGTCTGGACGAGGCGAAAAAGAAAAAGATCGTCCTCGTGCCGGTGGAAAACTTAAGTATCGTGCGCGAGACCAATCTTGCTTATCTGGAGGATTTTGACCGGCCGGATATCCTGGCGGACATCAGCCGCTGCTACACCGAGATCATACAGTCCTATAATTGACGCCCTGGCAGCCGAACAGACCGTGAACCGCGGCGCGCGGAACTCTTACGCTATCCTGTGATTCATGTCCCTGAGGATTCAGATCTGTTTGAGGATATATCGCTTTCTGTAGAATTCTACGGTTTTAAAGGAATAATGATTATTCGCAATCTTGAGAGCCATCTGTTGCAAGCTTGGGAGCCACCTCTGAATTGCAGCCTTCGGAGCCATTTGCGGCCGGCATAAACCACAACATATAGATTTAAAGAGGCAGCCACGTTTCGCGGCTGCCTCTCCT
>JAGAHC010000096.1 GCA_017627275.1 Lachnospiraceae bacterium | reverse complement strand
GTCATCATACTGATCATCAGCGCGCTGCTGCTCATTCCCTCTGTGATCGGTTTCGCGAAAACAAGGGTCAACTACGACCTGCTAAGCTACCTTCCCGATACGCTGGAGACGGTGGAAGGGCAGAACGTCATGGTGGACGAGTACGGCATGGGAGCATTTTCCATGATCGTCATCGAGGGGATGACGATGCCGGAAATGTCAGAGATCGAAGAAGAGATTCTGTCCATCGACCACATCGACAACGTCCTCTGGTACGGGAGCCTTGCCGATCCCGGGATCCCGGCGGATATCCTTCCGCACAAGCTGAAGGATAAGCTCTTCAACGGCGACGCGGCGCTGATGATCGCGTTCTTAGATGACACGACTTCCTCGGACGAGTCCATGGGCGCCATCAAGGAGATGCGGGAGATCTTAAGTGAGCGGTGCTTCATCAGCGGCATGACCGGCATCGTCACGGACATCGCGGACATCTGTATGCGGGAGATCCCGGTCTATGTCGTCATCGCGGCGATCCTGTCGTTCCTGATCCTCGAGCTGACAACGGAATCGTTCCTGGTCCCTTTCTTCTTTCTGATCAGTATCGGCGTCGCGATCCTTTACAACCTCGGAAGCAACGTGTTTCTCGGCGAGATCTCCTACATCACACAGGCGCTGACGGCCGTGCTGCAGTTAGCCGTCACGATGGATTATTCCATCTTCCTCCTGGACAGCTATGAGGAGTGCAAGGAAGAACAGCCGGGCGATGACGTGAAAGCGATGGGTCGCGCGATCGCCAAAACATTCCGTTCCATCGTCTCCAGTTCCGTCACGACGGTCGCCGGGTTCCTCGCGCTGTGTGTGATGACCTTCGCGCTCGGAAGAGACATCGGCATCGTGATGTCCAAGGGCGTTATCATCGGCGTGCTCTGCTGTGTGACTTTCCTGCCGTCGCTCATCCTCGTGTTCGACAAGGCGATCCAGAAGACCAAACACAGGATGCTCTTCCGCGACTCCGAAAAGGCTTCGACGTTCATTATCAGACACTATAAGCTCTGGCTTCTGCTGTTCGGGCTCCTTCTGTTCCCGGCAATTTATGGAAACGATCATACGGAGATCTATTACAATATCGCGCACTCTTTGCCGGAAGACATCCTGAGCAATGTCGCCAATCAGAAACTGGAAGACACCTTCGACATGGGAAGCATCCACGTCGTCATACTGGACAGGGATACGACGCCGGAGAAAAAAAGAGAGATCCTTGCGGAAACTGAAAAACTGGACGGCGTGCAGTGGGCGCTGGGGCTGGAGTCGCTTGCGGGACCGGCGGTCCCGGAGGACTTCCTTCCGGACCGGCTGAAGGATATGCTGCAGAGCGACAGGCATGAATTGATGTTCGTCTGCTCGGAATACACGCCGGCGACAGACGAGATGAACGCGCAGTTAAAAGAGATCGAGGAGATCGTAAAGTCCCGCGACGGGACCGCGATCCTGATCGGAGAAGCGCCGCTTATGAAGGACCTGATGGAAACGACGGACGTTGATCTGAAGAGAGTCAATTATCTTTCCATCGCCGCGATCTTCGCGATCATCCTGCTGACGTTCAAGTCGCTCTCCGTTCCCGTGATCCTGGTGGCGGTCATCGAGTTCGCCATCTGCGTGAACATGGCCGTGCCGTACTATCAGGGCGTGAGCCTCCCGTTCGTCGCAAGCATCGTGATCGGCACCATCCAGCTTGGCGCGACGGTGGACTATGCCATCCTGATGACCAACCGTTATCTGACAGAGAGACAGGCGGGCTTTGATAAAAAGGAGGCGGTCCTTGCGGCGCACAAGGCGAGCATGATCTCCATCATCACCAGCGGCGCGACCTTCTTTGTCGCGACCTTCGGCGTTGCCGCGTATTCCAGAGTCGATATGATCGGCTCCATCTGCACGCTCCTCTCCAGAGGCGCGCTGATCAGCATGCTCTCTGTCATCCTGATCCTTCCGGCGCTGCTTCTGGTGGCGGATCCCATCATCCTGAAAACGACGTGGGGGATGCGGAAGGTAAAGTGAGACGGACGTCTCCTGTGCTACAATAAGAGGACCCGCAAAAACGGCGGGAACAACGGCTGAAAAAGGAAGCGGACATATGACGGATGAGCTTTCCCGGATCCGGAAACGGTTTCGGGATCATCAAACAGAACGTATCGAAACCGGACGGAGCAGCGACGCGGCTGTTTTGATCCCGCTTGTGGAAACGGAAGAGGGACTGTCGATCCTGTTTGAGGTCCGCAGGGCGGACATCCCGCAGGGCGGAGAGATCTGTTTTCCGGGCGGGCATATCGAAACGGGAGAAACGGCGGAGGAGACCGCCGTCCGCGAGACGTCCGAAGAACTGGCGATCGGGAAGGAGCGGGTGGAAGTGATCTGCCCCATGCACCTGCGCATCGGTCACTGGGGCGGAGACGTCACCTCCTTCCTCGGGATCCTGAAGGAATATGACGGTTCCTATTCCGAAAAAGAGGTGGAACGCGTCTTTACGATCCCGCTTTCCTATTTCCGGACGCATCCGCCGCGGATCCATAAAGCGCAGATGGTATTTCAGGCCGGAGAGGACTTTCCGTATCATCTGATCCCCGGCGGGAGAGAGTATCCCTTTGATCCGATCGAGAGAAGGATGTCATTTTACGAAACGGAATACGGTGTCATCTGGGGCCTGACGGCATCTTTTCTGACAGAGTTCCTGGGCGAACTCTGAGAGTTTATTCCGGCCGGTTTTCTCCGGTGCGGTAATCGATAAGGACGCCCGGCTGGATGTTGAAGCAGTAGACGCAGAAGCAAAGCCCGCGTCCGTCGTCTTCCAGAGACCGCGCTTCCATCAGCACACCGCCGGCAACAAGATTGTCTCCCGTAAAAAGCGGGGTGACCCGGTACAGAACATGGTGATCTGTCTCATACAGATATTCCATGATCTTTTTTTCATAGGGAAGCATCCCGTCAAAGTTCAGATACTGCGTGCCGGTGATCAGATTCTTTTCATTGGCATTCTGCCCGGTCAGCTGATACGCGATCAGATGGCAGCGATTGTACAGCCAGGCACTGTTGTAAGATTCGGACAAAAACTCGTATTCATGGTTTTGCATGCCGGTGGGCCGGATGGAAGAGATGTCTTCTCTCGGGACTCCCGGCATATCTTTTTCAGACACGCAGGCAGTGGCGGCGCCGCACCGTCCCAGACTGTCGAGATCACTGTAGGATTCGAAAAAACCTTTTGCCTTGGCTTCGTTCAATTCCTCTTCCGTAAAGAAAGGAAGATCGTCATTGACCGGTACGGAGGCGGCGCCTTCGTATGCGGGCATGGCAAGACTATCGCCCGACCCGGTGACCGCGTACGGCGGCGCGGCGCTTTCTTCCACAAGCAGGTTGTGCACCGAGATCGCGGCGGCGCAGACGAGGATCAGAAGCAGGATATAGAAGAAATAGGAACCTCTTTTTTTCAGGATCTTCCCTCCAGGGTCTCCGCGATGATGCTGCGCATGATGTCTTCTGAGATGGCGCCCGTGACGTAGCCGTAAACGTTGCTGTCCTTGTCGATCATGAAGGTCGTGGGATAGGCGGTGATGCCGTAGCTGTAGAATACCTCGGCGGTCGGATCCATGACGACGGGATAGGTGTATCCGTTATCCTGCAGGAAGGAAGCGATGCCTTCCTCATCGGTCTCGCTCCCGAGTCCCGGCGCCGCGATCCCTAAGATCACCACTTCACTGTCAGCATCTGCACTGTATTCTTCGTACAGCTTCTGGATGGCCGGCATCTCGCTCCGGCAGGGCGGACACCAGGTCGCCCAGAAATTTAAGAAGACGACCTTGCCCTTATACTCGGACAGGGTGTGTTCCGTTCCGTACTGATCGAGCAGGGTAAAGTCGATGATGGGCGTTGTTTTCTGTGGGTCGTCCTGCGCAGCGCCCCCTTCCTCCTGCACGGCATCCGTTTCCTCTGAAGAAACTGCTTCCTCTGTGCCGGCGGAAGCGGATTCTCCGTTGTCATCGCTTGCCGCGACAGTTTCTTCCGCAGACTGACTTTGCGGGGAAGCGGAAGCGCCGCACCCGACTGTCAGGGATACTGCCAGTACAAAAAGCAGGAAGATACGAAGCTGCATCATTTTTCTGATCTGATTCATTGGTTTCCTTTCATTTCTTAAACGCGGAATCTTTTCTCACTGCAGCGTGGAAAGATACCCGGAGATGGTGTTCAGCTTTCCCGTATAGAGCATGATGCCCATCAGGATCATGAGGATGCCGCCGGCTGTTTCCGCATAACGGACCAGGTTCCGGTTCTTCTGAAAAAGAGCAAGAAGGCCGGTGGCAAACAGGCCTGTCGCGAGGAACGGCAGGATAAAGCCGAGCGTATACAGCACGATCATGGAAAACCCCTTGGCCTTGGTGGCGGCCGAGGCGGCGACAATGAGAACACCGGCGAGCGTCGGTCCGACGCAGGGCGTCCAGGCAAAACTGAAGGTGAAGCCAAGGAGAAGGGCCGTCAGCGGAGACATGGCGATCCTGTCCGGAGAGAACGGAAGCCGTCGTTCCTTTAAAAGAGGGAAGGGGAGCTCCAGGACATGCAGCTGCATCAGCCCGAATAAGATCAGGAGGATGCCGCCGATCCGGACAAAGAGCATCTGACGGGCACGGAAAAAAGTGCCGATCGCCGCCGCGCCGAGGCCGAGCAGAAAAAAGGCAAAGCTGATGCCGATGACAAAAAAGACGGTGTTGATAAAGACCTTTCTGCGATCATAGGACAGATTTCCGGCATCGTCCCGCTTAAGCGTTCCACCCGAGAGATAGCCGATATAGACCGGCAAAAGCGGAAGCACGCAGGGCGAGAAGAAACTGATAAGTCCCTGCAGAAAAACCGTCAGTAATGGAATTTGAATATCCAGTTGAAAACCCATGATGGTAGTTTAGCACAGAAGGAGCCTGCGCCGATACTGGAGCGGCGTCTGGCCGGTCTTTTCGCGAAAGCGCTTGATAAAGTAACTCGTGCTCTTAAACCCGATTTGCTGGGCGATCTGTGAGACGGAGTAATCCGAATCCCGAAGGAGGAGGATACTCTGCTCAAGACGGTAGTCCGCGAGAAACGAAAAGATGGTGGTGTCGTAGGTGGTGCGGAAGAGATCGCAGCATTCGCTCCGGCTCAAATGAACGTGGGAAGCGACTTCGTCCAGTGTAATGTCTTCCGTAAAATGCTCTTTGAGATAGGAGAGGATGGTGTGCGCTTCGTACCGCTCCATGGTCGGTTTCTGCGCCGGTTCTTCCATATTTAAGAGGAGCTGCTTCCAGATGCGCAGCAGATAGCTGTAAGCGTCAAGCTCGAAGCCGAAGCGCTGTTCCTGAATGAGGGAAAACAGAATCCGCAGATCGGTCAGGATCTGCTCCTGCCAGAGGGTATCGGGCGTTAAGTGGACCATCTGAAAGGACGGATGATCCAGATAGGGCAGATAGTATTTTTGTTCAACGACGCTCCCGTGAAAGAGAGTCAGCAAAGAGGGCTGCACGTTAAGACTCAAAAAGCGCGACTCATCCGGATCCGTGACCGGGTGGGACATGTGCGAAAGATTGGAATTGATAAAGAATCCGTCGCCGGCATGCAGGTGATAATCCTGTCCCTGGGCCGTCGTGATCATCTCACCTTCCAGCAAAAGAGAGAACTGCACCTCTTCGTGCCAGTGCCAGTTGTTGAAGCCCATCGGCTTGTCCCGCAGCCTCGTCTCATGGACGACGAGCGGGAAGGAATAGGGCTGTATAAAATTGGCTTTTTGGTTACTATCAACAAAAAACATTGTTAATTATTTATCCTTTTGGAATATAGTTATATTTTTCTGGAATAAATCGCTAGAATAGCATCCCTAAATACGATTAAATTTATATATACACAAATTTTAAATGAATTCTTTACAAATCGCAAATCTCGTTTCAACACAATCTCATATACAAGTAAAACAGAAGAAAGGGGGGAAGGTATGTACAAAGTTGACTTAAACAGTGACCTGGGAGAGAGCTTTGGCGCGTATACCATCGGACTGGACAATGAAGTGATCGCGCATATCTCTTCTGCAAACATCGGCTGCGGCTACCACGCCGGCGATCCGCTTGTCATGGATAAGACGGTTGCCGCCTGCAAAGAGGCGGGTGTTGCCGTGGGATGCCATCCGGGATATCCCGATCTGATGGGATTCGGGAGACGGAACGTTGCGTGCTCGCCGAAGGAGGCGAAGGCCTACGTGAAGTACCAGCTGGGTGCGCTGCTTGCTTTCTGCATGGCACACGGCATCCCGATGCAGCATTGCAAACCGCACGGCGCGCTCTATAACATGGCGGCAAAAGATGCGGCGCTGGCACAGGCGCTGGCAGAAGCGGTCGCGGAAGTGGATGACAGCATCATCTTTCTGGGACTTGCAGGCAGTGAAATGATCACGGCGGCGGAGAAGGCGGGGCTCAAGGTGGCCAGCGAAGTCTTTGCGGACCGTGCCTACCAGGCGGACGGAACCCTCGTTCCCCGTTCCAGAGAAGGAGCGGTCATTCATGACAAGGAAGAAGCCATTGCACGGACGATCCGCATGGTAAAAGAAGGAAAGGTCACGGCCATCACGGGAGAAGAAGTGCCGCTGAAGGCAGATTCCGTCTGCGTTCACGGGGACAATCCTTCCGCCGTGGAATTCGTAAAGAACATTCGCGCCGCTTTTGAAGCGGAAGGCGTGGAGATCGCACCGATCTATAAGATCGTATAAGCAAGAAGGGAGGAAGAATTCATGAGCAATACAAATAACAAACAAAACATGACAGTGATCCTCGGCGCAGCGTTCCTGATGGCGACATCCGCCATCGGCCCGGGGTTCCTGACACAGACAGCAACCTTTACGTCGAGTCTCGGATCCAGTTTCGGATTCGTTATCCTGGCGTCACTCATTATGTCGGCAGTCGCGCAGATCAACATCTGGCGCGTGCTCTGCTATACGGGAAAACGCGGACAGGACCTGGCCAACGAAGTCTTCGGCGGACTGGGGTTCCTTCTTGCGGGACTGATCGCACTCGGCGGCCTTGCGTTCAACGTCGGTAACGTCGGCGGCGGCGGACTGGGATTAAACGCTCTCGTGAACATCCCGGCAAAGGCAGGCTATGTCATCACGGCGCTTCTTGCGATCGTCATTTTCCTTTCCAAATCCGCGAAATCTCTGATCGACCAGATCGTGAAATACCTCGGCGCCATCATGATCGTCGTCATCCTGATCGTTATGTTCATTACGAAACCTCCGGTCGGCGATGCAGTGGTAAACACCTTCGTTCCGTCCTCCGGCATCTCGGCAACGATCCCGGCGATCCTGACACTGATCGGCGGAACGGTCGGCGGCTATATCACATTCTCCGGCGCACACCGTCTGATCGATGGCGGCGTGACCGGCGAAGACAAACTGGGACAGGCCACCAGAAGCTCGGTCATGGGCATGGGCATCGCGGCGGTCGTTCGTGTTCTTTTGTTCCTTGCGATCCTCGGCGTGGTTACCAAATTCCCGGGCATCAACCTGGCTGACCCTGCCGCGAACGCCGGCATGGCGGGCGTTCCGGAGTATAGCGGCATTTCCAACCCGGCGGCCTATGCGTTCCTCGTGGGTGCCGGCAATCTGGCATACCGTTTCGCGGGACTGGTCATTTTCTGCGCATCCCTGACTTCCGTCATCGGCGCGGCCTATACGTCCGTGTCCTTCTTAAAGAGCTTCCATCCGGTCATCGCCAAGAATGAGAACTGGTTCATCATCGGCTTCATCGCGTTCTCCTCTCTGATCATGGTGATCCTGGGTGGCGCAGCGAAACTCCTCGTGCTTGCCGGTGCGGTGAACGGCCTCATCCTTCCGCTGGGTCTGGGAAGCATCCTGGTTGCAACGCACAGAAAAGACGTTGTCGGCGAGAAGTATAAACACCCGATGATCCTCACCGTCCTCGGCTGGATCGTTGTGGCGATCACAGCGTACCTTGCGATCAAGGCGCTGCCGAATCTGAAGAACCTGTTTGTTTGATTCTGAAAGAACGTTTGCAGTGACAGAATCAGAAATGAGGTGAATATGGCGAATGTACGCTTTTTGCTCACGGGAGATACCTCTTTGTGTGCAGAGTTTGGAAATGAGATCAACGAGCAGATCAATGCTGAGATTCGCGCATTCAATATTCTCCTATCTGAAAAGCGTCTGGCGGGGATCGTGGAAACGGTCCCTACCTACCGCTCCCTGATGATCCATTATGATCCGGGCATCATCTCCTACGGAGCGCTGGTCAGACAGCTGAAGGGACTGACGAATGAGCTGGATCAGGTGGAGATCCCGCCGAGCGATGTGCTGGAGATCCCGGTACTGTACGGCGGCGAGATGGGACCGGACCTTGCGTTTGTTGCGGAACACGCAAAGCTGTCGGAAAAAGAGGTGATCGAGATCCACACTTCGACAGAGTATCTGATCTACATGCTGGGATTCACACCGGGCTTCACGTACCTCGGCGGCATGAGCGACAAGATCGAGACGCCCCGCCTTACAACACCGCGCGTGTTGATCCCGGCAGGGTCTGTCGGAATCGCCGGCAACCAGACGGGTGGCTATCCGATCGACTCTCCCGGCGGATGGCAGCTGATCGGTCGCACGCCGGTCAGGATGTATGATCCGGACAGAGAGGTGCCGATCCTGCCGCAGGCGGGACAGTACATCAAGTTTACGTCGATCGATCAGGCGGAATATGACCGGATCGCCGCGGAAGAAGCGGCAGGGACTTATGTCTGCCATAAGTATCCGAGGAAAGGAGGTTGACGATGGGGATCACAGTAAATAATCCGGGCGTGTTGACGACCGTACAGGATTTCGGAAGATTCGGTTACCAGCAGTTTGGCGTTTCCGCATCCGGTGTTATGGACCCGCGGGCGATGAGCCTCGCAAACCTCCTCGTCGGCAATCCGGAGGACGAAGCGGTCCTGGAATGCACCATGATGGGACCGGAGCTGGTCTTTGACAAGGCCAATGTCATTGCCGTCACCGGAGGAAATCTCCAGCCGATGATCGACGGGGCGCCGATCGACAATTACCGGGCCGTTGCCGTAGGAGAGGGACAGACACTGCGGTTTATGGGCCCCAAAACAGGACTGCGTGCCTACATTGCGTTTGCGGGAGGACTGGATATCGAGCCGGTCATGGGATCGAGATCCACGCACATGAAAGCAAAAATCGGTGGGTTCCAGGGAAGGAAACTCGACAAGGGAGACCAGATCGGGTTCCGTGCGCCGAAGGAGACGCTGAAGAATATGGACCTGCGCTCGATGGCGCCGGAGTTCATCCCGAGACCGGAGTATATTCTCCGTGTGGTGATGGGTCCGCAGGATGACTATTTTACGGACGCGGGCATTCAGACCTTCCTGTCGGAGGTCTACACGCTGACACCGGAATTCGACCGCATGGGATGTCGGCTGGACGGACCAATCATTGCGCACAAGGATGGCGGAGACATCATTTCGGACGGCATTGCGTTCGGCGCGATCCAGGTCCCGTCAGCGGGAACGCCCATCATCATGGTGGCGGACAGACAGACGACCGGAGGCTACACCAAGATCGCGAACGTCATCACCGC
>JAGAHC010000095.1 GCA_017627275.1 Lachnospiraceae bacterium | reverse complement strand
GTTTTCATGCCTTTTTATGTGTCCGGGAGGACGAAACAGCATAGAAGAAATTGATCCATGCGGGGGTAAAAGTACCTCCGCATTTTTATACCCGTTTTGAAGAGAATCCGCAAAATCCATACGGGTTTCATTCACACAAGGAGGTGCGCGTACTTGGTGGATTATATCGAAGTCGACATGAAGGAATTCATCGCCGGGTGCGCGAAACGATTCTGTCCGACCTGCGGGCAGGAGATCGAGATAGACAAAAGCGGACACACCCTTGGCAGGCCCCGGAAGTTCTGCTCGGACGCCTGCAGGCAGAAATTCTGGAAGGCGCATCCGAAGGTGGAGGCGTGGGCCTCCTATGAACAGAAGACCTGCCCGGTGTGCGGCGAGCCATTTTATGCCCAGCATGAAAACCGTCGGGAGCGGAAATACTGCAGCCGTGCTTGTGCCAACCGGGGACGGGCCGGGAAGGGAGGCAGAGATGATGGAAGCGTTTTGTAACCTGCTGCTTCTTGTCTTGTTCGTCGCCGTCATGATCCTGTGGATCGCGGCGCTGGTTGATAGCGATGGCAAGTGCCATCTGGAGGATTGTACCGGGTGTCCGTACCGGCATGACTGTCAGGAGGAGAGGAGAAGGAAAGATGAAGACTGCTGAATTGAAAGTGCTGCCGGTATCTGTACTCAAACCGGCAGAGTATAACCCGCGCAAAAAGCTGAAGCCGGGAGATAAGGAATACGAGAAGATCAAAGCCTCCATTCAGGAATTTGGTTTTGCCGATCCGCTTGTCGTAAACGCGGACATGACGATCATCGGCGGACATCAGAGACTCACTGTGGCGATGGATCTTGGTTACACCGAGGTGCCCTGCGCGGTGGTGGATATCGATAAAGTCCGGGAGAAAGCGCTCAACATCGCGCTCAATAAGATCACCGGCGCGTGGGATGAGAACCTGCTGGCCGATCTTTTGCAGGACATTCAGGATTCGGATTTTGATCTCGGGAAGACCGGCTTTGATCCGCCGGAGATCGAGACCCTGTTCAATAAGGTACACGACAAGGCAGTGAAGGAAGATGACTTCGATGTGGAGTCGGAGCTGAAGCAGCCCGCTTTTTCGAAGAAGGGTGACATCTGGATGCTTGGCAGGCACAAGGTTCTCTGTGGGGATTCGACCCTGCCGGAGTCATACCAGACGCTGCTCGGGGACGTGAAAGCCAACATGATTCTTTCGGATCTTCCGTACTTTGTGGCCTATCACGGGACGGCGGGAACGATCCAGAACGATGACCTGAATGACGCCGACGCCTACGATTTCACCCTGAAGGCGATGAAGTGCATGGCGGATGTGCTGGCCGATGACGGCAGCATCTATATCTTCCATGCAGACACGAAGGGACTGATCTTCCGCAGGGCCTTTGACGAGGCAGGCTTTTACCTGTCCGGCTGCTGCATCTGGAAGAAGAACGCGCTCGTGCTGGGCCGCTCCCCGTATCAGTGGATGCATGAGCCCTGCCTATACGGCTGGAAGAAAGACGGGAAACACCAGTGGTATTCCGATAGGAAGCAGACGACCGTCTGGGAGTACGACAGGCCGAAAGCGAACAAGGATCATCCGACGATGAAGCCGGTGGCGCTGATGGCTTATCCCATAAAGAACAGCACTATGACAAACGGCATCGTCCTCGATCCCTTCCTCGGGAGCGGCAGCACCCTGATCGCCTGCGATGAGACTGATCGTGTGGCTTTTGGCATTGAGATCGAAGAAAAATTCGTCGATGTCATTGTGAAGCGCTACATCCAGAGCCATGACGGCAACTATGCAGATGTGTTTGTTCTGCGCGATGGCCAGAAGCTGAAGTTCGAGGAGGTGGCGACCTTCGAGCCGGAAGGCGGTGAGGGCAGTGAGTAACGTGACCTATCGCTTCGAAGGCGATACCGGGATCGGGACGCTGCCGGATGGGACAAGGTTCCTGTTTGACGCTGACCAGTTCGACCGCATCCGGGATACCAAGTGGTACCGGAATTACCGGAAGCCCGGAAGCCGGAAGCTCTACCTCATCGATCGGAAGGGCAACTACCTGCACCGGGTAATCACCGGCTGTCCGGAAGGCTATGAGGTCGATCATATCAGCCTCGATACGCTGGATAACCGCTCCTGCAATCTGCGAATCGTGACGCACCAGCAAAACCAGATCAACCACTCCCTGCAGAGGAACAACTCAAGCGGTGTGTCCGGTGTGGACTTCTATCCCCGGAACGAGAAATACCGTGCCCGGATCAAGGTCTCCCAGCAGGAGATC
>JAGAHC010000094.1 GCA_017627275.1 Lachnospiraceae bacterium | reverse complement strand
TCCGGGCCGTAAAAACAAGGAGGTACACTATGAAAGCGAACTACAACGTAACAGGCGAGGACAGGAAGCAGATGGTGGCGATCATCAGCCGGGAGGCAGGCGTGCAGGCGGTCTACACAAGGATGCCCGAATGTGCCTACATGATCGACAGCATGAAGGTTACAAAGACCGGCGAGCTTCTCTGGGACGACCGCACGGACGCGGATCTGATCGGGAAGATCATGGCGGCCCTTGCTGTAGCAGGCTTTACCACGCAGGCGGAAGAGGATCCTGAGACGGAAGATGCTGCCGAGACTGCCGGAGATTCTACAGAAGATGCGGGCATCGAAGGGCTGACCATTTCCTTCCCGAGGGCGGATTTCACCGAAAATGCGCTGGCCAACCTGACGGCCCTGATCGCATCGAAACAGACGCTGATCAAAAAGGCCCTGCAGTCTGACAGCCTTGAGATGAAGCTCGACGATGAGAAGGTTTCCTTCCCCTGGTGGAACGGGATGCCGACGCCGGAGCAGATCGCAGCCTACACCGAATTCCTGACAGCCCTCGTAAAGATGGCCAGGGAAGCAAGGCGCGTGACGGCGAAGGAAAAGGCCACTGAGAGCGAAAAATACACCTTCCGGACATTCCTCCTGCGGCTCGGATTCATCGGCGCGGATCACAAGCAGACCCGGGCCATCCTGATGGAGCACCTTTCCGGACACGCCGCCTTTAAGAATCAGGCGGACGCCGACGCCTTCTACGCAAAGCTGAAGGAAAAGAAGGCTGCCGCAAAAACAACTGTGGAGGAAACAACCGGGCTGGAAACCGGCGATGCTGCAGAGGAGGGTGAAGACGATGAGATTTCCGAATAAAGAGACGGTGGAGCAGATCCGCCGGATGTACCCGGCAGGAACGCGCGTGGAGCTTCTGGCCATGGACGATGTGCAGGCCCCGCCGATTGGCACACTTGGAACCGTTCTAAGCGTCGACGATACGGCAAGTTTGATCATGCGCTGGGACAATGGATCGGGCCTCAATGTGGTCTGGCAGCAAGACCGCGTGCGGAAGGTGGATGATCCGGATGCCTGAGAGAGTGAAGGAACAGATCCTTGAGATCCGCGCCACAGGCGAGACGAACATGTTTGACCTGCCGGTGGTGCAGCGGATGGCTTATGAGCGGGATTACTTCGAACTGGTCATTTTTCTGGAGGAGCACCCGAAGGAGTACGTGCACTTCATCCTGACCGGGGAGGGCTGATTCCCAAAGCCAGAGGAGCCGGAGACGGCTCTTTTGGTCGTGATAAATAAACCAAAGCGCGGGCAGGATATTTGTGCATTTCTAAAGCAGAAATGAGTTGCTATTATCTCCGATCAGAGTGATTAATACAGTACCGAAAGGGAAATCACAAAAAACGGAGGGCAAGAACATGACAGAACTGCAGAACTTCATCGACGGATACGGATTTGGGATCAGCGTACAGAAACTGGCCGAGAAGGCATACCGCCACATGGAAAGCAAAGGCCACAAGGTCTGCATGGTAAACGAGCGCTACCTGGAAGTCGACGGAACCACATACCTTTTTTCCAAGAGCCGCAAGCACGGGCGCTGGATTGCAAAGGCTTTTTGAAGGAGGGCGGCATGAACATAGCAGAGAAGATGGAGAGGGAGTCGCGCCTTATGACAAACCTTGCAGACTGGATGGGAAAGCACGGCACCGTGATCAGCGACCGGCAGCAGAGCAACGCCTACACTGGCGTGCGCATCCGGGAGATCCGGTGGCGGGGAAGCACCTACCAGATCATCGATGTAGACGGCATGACCTGCCGGATTGAGCGGCTATAACATACACAGTTTCCGGCGGCGAATATTGTGCAGATTATTCTGCAGATACCGCTTGCTATATCTCCGGTTTAGAGTGATATATACAGTACCGAAAGGGAAAACACCTAAGAAAACGGAGGACAAGACCATGACGATCAACGAAGCAATGAGAAC
>JAGAHC010000093.1 GCA_017627275.1 Lachnospiraceae bacterium | reverse complement strand
CTGATGAAGCACCGCTCACTTAAGATCTCCCGCATCTCCTTGATGGCGCCCATGGACTCGTCCGAGGAAGTCGTGTCATCTAAGAAGGCGATCATCAATGCCGCGTCCCCGTTGAAGAGCTTATCCTTCAGCTTGTGCGGAAGGATATCCGCCGGGATCCCGGGATCAGCAAGGCTCCCGTACCAGAGGACGTTGTCGATATGGTCGATGGAAAGGATCTCTTCTTCGATCTCTGACATTTCCGGCATCGTCATCCCTTCGATGACGATCATGGAAAATGCTCCCATGCCGTACTCGTCCACCATGACGTTCTGCCCTTCCACCGTCTCCAGCGAATCGGGAAGGTAGCTTAGCAGGTCGTAGTTGACCCTTGTTTTCGCGAAACCGATCACAGAGGGAATGAGCAGCAGCGCGCTGATGATCAGTATGATGACGCGGCAGGACGCGATGCGTTCTCCGATTTTATCCAGTATCGTTTGCAAGTCTTTCGCCTCATTCCTTCGCGATCTCTTCCGTACGGAAGATGAATTTCACACTGTTGTTCTCGTCCTCGAGCGCGCCGGCGAAGTTGTTGTAGGTGACGCCCGCCGCGCGGATCTCCTTCAGGCGGTCGACCGCTTCCGTAAGGTTGTCGCCGAACATCTCCGTGATCTTCGAGATCCCTTCCTCATTCATCTCCACCAGGCCGTCCAGCAGCTCCTGCGCGCCGTCGTCCAGTTCTTTGACGCCGTCGTCCAGTTCGATGGTGCCGTCTAACAGCTCCTGCACGCCGTCGTCCAGTTCGACTGCGCCGTCGTCAAGCAGGGCGACACCGTCCTTCAGTTCCTGTACGCCGTTGTCCAGTTCGATGGTGCCGTCCATCAGTTTCTTCACGCCGTCGTACAACTCGCCCGTGCCCTTCGAAAGGTCTTTGGCCCCCTTATTCAGTTTGTCGGTCCCCTTGACCAGTTCCGATGTTCCTTCCGTCTTCAGCTGATCGAGTCCGTTCTTCAATTGTCCGGCGCCGTCGTCCAGCTGCCCGACGCCCAGCACCAACTGCTGCAGGCCGCTCAGTTTCTCCTGCAGATCCTTGTCCATCTGCTGCATCTTTCCCGCAACGCCCTGCAGCGCCTGCGCGATGCTTTCTTCGATGCTCTCGATGCCTGCCTTCAGTTTCGTCAGTCCGTCATAGAGCGTTTTCGCGTTGTTCTTATTGACGGTGGCTTCCTGCGAGATCTTGCCGGAGAGCGCAAGGATCGGGTCTTCTTCGACCGATCCGCCGGGCGCCGCGGGAAGTGCGGCAAGCACCGCGTCGATCTGTTCGATCCGCGCGTCTAACGCCGAGAGCTTTGTTTCCGCTTCCACCAGCGCGCTCTGCGCCGCCTGATAAGCCTGCAGCGCGTCGTCCACGCTCTTTGCTTCCCGGCTCGCGCCGGTCATTCCCTTCAGGGAAAGGAACGCAGGGACGCCGCGCATACTCTCCGCCGTACCCTCCGTGCCGGCTCCGGACGTGTCCTGCGCTGCGGGCCCCGCTATCTCCGGCTCCTCAGGCTCGGATCCCTGCGCCTGCGTATCCTGTTCCGTCGCATGTTCCGCAGATCCTTCCTCCGCAGACGACCCTTCTTCCGCGGACGGCTCTTCCGCCTGTCGGTCGTTCGATCCTTCTTCCGCAGTCTGTTCCACCGTCTGCTGTTCCGAAGCAGCCGCGCCGTCGTTTATTTCTTCCGTCGCGGTCTTTGCTTCGGACGGATCTGTTTCTTCCGTTGTTGGCTGCACCGTTTCCGTAACGGCGCCGGATGCGTTCTGTGAAAGAGTCATCCCCGCGGAAGCGCTCTGTCCTTTCTTCTGCGCTGCGGAAACGGCCGCGTCCAGATCAGACTGCGCGGATGCCATGGCGCTTTTCGCGTTCTCGACCGCCTGCGCAAGAGACGGACGGGCCGCGGTGAGCGCCGCCTTTTCCGCCTGCAGTTTTCCCTGCAGCACAGCGATATTGTCGCTTTCTTCGCAGAGCAATGTATAGAGCGTCTGTGTGTCGGTCTCCATCTCCTGCAGGCCGCCTTCGCCGTTCAAAAGGAGCGACGCGACCCCGACGAGCTGCTCCGCGCTCGGCAAAAGTCCCGGCTGGTACGATCCTTCTCCGTCCGTTTTCGGTGCCACCTGTTTGATGGCCATGTCTAACTTCGTCAGATCCGTGACCATTCCGCCGATTTGTTCCTTCACGCCGTTCATGCTCTCGCCCAGCTGCCCGGGCAGGTCCGATGTCTGTGAACGCAGGAGCGAAAGTCCGCCTTTTAAGTCTGTCGAACCCTTCTGCAGTTTCCCAACGCTCTCGTCCAGGAGCCTGCTGCTTTTTGCCAATGTCCCGGTCCCGGAGGATAACGTCTTTGCGCCGTCCTTCAGTCTGCCGGAGCCATCCTTCAGCTTCCCCACGCCGTCACGGAGTTCCGCCGTGCCGTCTTTTAATTCGCCCGCGCCGTCGCGCAGCTCCTTTGTGCCGTCACGCAGTTCCGTGGTGCCGTCCTTTAACTCCACAACGCCGTCCTTTAATTCCTGCGTGCCGTCGCGCAGTTCCGCGGTGCCGTCCTTGAATTCCTTTCCGCCGTCGATCAGCTCGTTCATCCCCTCCTGCAGGTCATCCATATCCTCCTGCAGGTCGGTCAGGTCCAGGTCCTCGACCGCGTCGATGTCGGACCACAGATCGCTCGAGATCACCGTCATCGTCATCGACAGTTCAAAATCCGTCGCGTCAGCTTCGATCTCTATATAAGACGGGATCTCGATCTTGTCCAGATCCTCCCGGACCTTGTCCGATGTCGTCTTCTCCTTGATGTCCTCAATATCCAGGCTCTCCGCAAGTCCGGGGAAGGCAGCGCCGACCGCAATGGTGTTTTTTCCTTCGGCGGTCAGCTTACCGTTTTTGATCTCCACGTTGTTGAAGTGATCGTTGGGGAGGATCGCGCCGCTGATCGCCATGAACGGCACATAGATCGTGCGCTCTTTCCCGTCGATCGTCACCTCCGCGCTTTCCTTATTCTCGTAATCAAAGCGGATCTTCACATGTCCGCTCTTTCCCGCCAGATCCTCGGGCAGGATCTTCTTGCCGTCCAGATAATAAGTGATCTTCACGTCCACCGGCAGTTCTTTGTCCGTCTTTCCCTGATAATAGATATCCGCGCCGTTCGCTTCCCAGGTGAGCCTCCCGTCTCTTCCCGTAAGATACGTCTCGAACCCGCCGACGTTCTCGATCTCGCGGAGCGTACTGATGTCGTTCAGTTTGTTTTTCTCCTCCGGGTTCTTTAACTGGTCGCTGACGATGACTTCCTTCCGGACGCCCGCGGGGTCCGCGATCACATACACCGTCTCATCTTTTCCGGAAACGGACGAATGCAGCGGCGCGCGTTCCGCGATCTCCTCCTGCGGGGCGGACTCCGTCACGTCCTCCGTCTGTGTCCCGGGCGCGATCGTCCCCGTCCCCTTGCCGCTCAGGCCGGTGCTCGCGATCGCGCAGCCGATCATACTGACCAGGACCGCGCCGGTCATAAGAAGCGCCAGGGTCTTTTTTATCGGTCTTGAACTGTTGTGTTGTGTTTTCATCCCTTTTTCTCTCCGGATCATCCTTTGTCATCTGCTTTCGGGACCGGCCCTGTTTTCACAGCCTCCCGCCGATCCTTTATTATCTCCAAGTTAGTCTCAATTAACAAGTCCCGTTTTCTTAACGGACCGGGTCTGATTATTCAATTGACCATTGGTCATTTTTATGCTATAAAGGGTTGTAACACAAAAATGACCATTGGTCAATATGTAACAGGATTTTTTTACGGGAAACTGTTACGGAACACGGAAATCGCCGCGGACGCGGTGATGGGAGGGGAAACGCAATGGCAGCCGGCAAAGCCGAAAGCAAAGAGACGAAGATCGATCGGAACAAGCAGCAAAAAAAAGAAGCGCTGTTTGATTCCGCCTTTGAACTGTTTTCCAGCAAGGGGATCCAGGCCACGACCATTTCGAACATCGCGGAGCGAGCCCGCGTTGCCAAAGGGACCTTCTACCTGTATTTCAAGGATAAGTATGATATCCGCGACCGGCTGATCGCGCAGAAGGCGGCGCAGATCTTTGCCGTCGCGCACGCCGCGCTGCGAAAGACCGCCCTTTCTTCTTTTGAAGACAAGGTCGTTTTCCTCGCGGACAACATCCTGGATCAGCTGAGTGCCAACAAGCTGCTGCTGACGCTCATTTCCAAAAACCTGAGTTGGGGGATCTTCAAAAGGGAGCTGGTTTCCTCTCTGGATAAAGACAATATTGATTTTCCGACGCTCTTTACGTCGGCTATGGAAGAGTCCGGTGTGCGGTACCGGGACCCGGAAATCATGATCTATATGATCCTGGAACTGCTCGGCTCGGCCTGTTACAGCTCGATCCTGCACGATGAGCCGATGCCCATCCGTAAGCTGAAGCCGTATCTCTTCGACGCCATCCGCGGCATCCTGCGCGCGCACGAGATCTAGTCGCCCGGCTCTCCCTTTAAGATCCTTGCGAGAACGCTCTCGTGCGCGGCTGTTTCCTCTTCATCAGGAAGCGGCGCCAGATCCGCCTTCCCGTACTTCCGGAACAGGGCTGTCTTCAGGATCTCGTCACAGAACGCCGGGTTCTTCGACAGGACCGGCCCGTGACTGTACGTTCCGTAGACATTCCTGTACCGCACGCCTTCCGTCCCGTCTTCTCCGTTGTTTCCGCCCCCCTTGATGATCCTGCCAAGCGGCGAAACGCCCTCTCCCAGATAGGTGCGTCCGCTGTGGTTCTCATAGCCGACCACGACGCTTCCGCCGGAAGCGTCTTCCAGCTCATACGCAAAGTTGTTGATCATGCGCGTGGGACCGGCCTTCGTATACAGGTCGATCGCACCGAGGAACTCGCACCGCACGCCTTCTCCCGTTTCATAGTAATGCCCCATCATCTGGTATCCGCCGCAGATGCAAAGGAAGGGCTTTCCGTCTTCGATGGCGGCCAGGATCTCTTTATCTTTTCCGGAAGAAAGATCCGAGAGCAGGACTTCCTGCTCGAAGTCCTGTCCGCCGCCGATGAAAAACAGATCAAAGTCCGCAAAGTTTGCCCGGTCGCCGATCTTCAGATTGGTCACCGAACTCTCGATGCCGCGCCAGGAAAGCCTCTTCTGCATGCAGAGGATATTGCCGCGGTCTCCGTACAGATTCATGACCTCCGGATAGAGGTGGCAGATTTTTAATTCCAATAGGCATCCTTTCCGGCACGCTTTGCCAGTTCCGCTCTCAAAAGAAGCATGGTCGTATAATTGGGCAGCACAAAGACCGGGCCCTCTTCGCTTAACAGTTTTGTCGTAAAGGTCTGCAAGTCATGCGACAGATACAGTTTTTCCTTTGACACGCCGGCATACTTTAACCGGATCTGCAGGTCTTCCGCGCGGTCTCCCGACAAAAGGATCCGGCGGATGAGGTCGTTTCCCGCGAGGCTTTCGTAATCCACATCCCAGATCCAGGAAACGTCATGACCGTCTGCCGTCCTGTCATTTAAAAGGAGCGCCAGCGTAAACGGCTCCGTCATCTGGTTAAGGTAGGTGACCGCCTGATTGCAGCCCGCGGGATTCTTGACCAGGATCATCTAGATCATCTTCCCGTCGATATGAAATGTTTCCATCCGTCCGAAGCTGCTCTCCACCGTCTCCAGCACCCGGAACATATCCTCCGCCGCATGGCCGGCGCTGACAAAGGCCGTCGTCGCGGCAGCGGCATTGTAGATATTGTAAAGCGCAGGGATCGCCACATGCACTTCCGTCTCTTTGTCCACGGAAGTTTCCGTCCCGTTTTCCTCTTTGTACCGCAGCAGGAAGTCGCTGCCCGCGGCATTCATCTGTCCCACCTTCGTGACCGCAAACTGCGGCGCCATCCTCCGGTATCCGCAGGAAGGGCAATAGAACCCGCCCAGATGCGCGTAGGTGTAATACTCATAGGCATACTTCTCTCCGCACACGATGCAGTGCGTCGCATCCGACAGCGGCGGTTCCTCCTGGATGCCCTGCGGTTCGTCGACTCCGTAATACACGACCGGGTTCCTCCCCTCTCTCCCGAGCGAAGACGTCAGGGAGCAGTCGGCATTCAGGCACAGGATCGTATCCGGCACCTTCTCGATTCCCTTCCGGATCTCTTCCAGCGTATGGGTCACCTCGCCGTAGCGGTCCAGCTGATCCCGGAAGAGATTGGTGACCACGATGACCTTCGGCCTGCACAGCGGGACGACCTGTTTCAGCGCTCCCTCATCACATTCGATGACGGCATAGCCGCTCTTTGGTCTTCCCCTCCAGTCCGCCGCCGTCACAAACTCCGCCGTCACACCGGAAAGAAGATTGGCGCCCGACTTATTAGTAATGCATTCCTTTCCCGCAGCGGCATACGCTTCCGAAAGCATCCTGGCTGTCGTGGTCTTGCCGTTTGTCCCCGTCACCACGATGACTTCCATCCCGGCACTTGCCCTTGCCAGAATATTCGGGGCGATCTTCATGGCGACCTTGCCGGGAAGCGCCGTTCCGCCGCGTCCGAGAAGCCGCAGCACGTTTCTCGTCAGTTTGCAGGCGCAGGTCGACAGGATCGTCTGCACCGTATTCGGTTGTCTGATATCTGTTTCTTT
>JAGAHC010000092.1 GCA_017627275.1 Lachnospiraceae bacterium | reverse complement strand
CCGCTTCCGGCAGGGTGATCTGAAATTTTTGTTCTACGCGTTCGATATTCATCCGTTCGTCAACTGTTATTATAAAACAGACTTTACAGCCCGAAAAGCGGTCCGATCAGGTGGATAAGCCCCGCCGCCAGCCAGGCGATCACGCACTGGAAAAGCACCACGGAAAGGGCCCACTTCCCGCCGAGTTCCCGGCGGATGGAAGCCACCGCGGCGACGCAGGGAGTGTACAGCAGGCTGAAGACCAGGATCGTGGCGGCCGTCAGGGACCCGATGGCCGCGCGCACGCCGCCCTCCGCGCCGAACAGCACTTCCAGCACCGACACCACGCTCTCCTTTGCCATAAACCCGCTGATGAGCGACGTGACGATCCGCCAGTCCCCCAGGCCGATGGGGGCAAACACCGGCACAAGGACGCCCGCCACCGTGGCCAGCATGCTGTTTTGCGAATCGGTCACCAGGTTCATGCGGAAATCAAAACTCTGGAGGAACCAGACGATGATGGTCGCGATCAGGATCACTGAGAATGCTCTTTGCAGAAAGTCCTTTGCCTTTTCCCACAGCAGGAGCAGGACGTTTTTTGCGGACGGGAGCCGATAATTGGGCAGCTCCATGACAAACGGCAC
This sequence comes from Lachnospiraceae bacterium, assembly GCA_017627275.1. Lineage (GTDB taxonomy): Bacteria > Bacillota > Clostridia > Lachnospirales > Lachnospiraceae > CAG-791. The sequence continues at coordinate 3,965 of JAGAHC010000092.1, read as the reverse complement.
CGCCTCTCCGCGGAACATGGTCCTCTTGAAGACGAGCGCCGTGAGGATTGCCGCGAAAATCCCGAGCAGGTACAGGCCCGTCATGATGAGGCCGCCTTTCCCCGGGAAAAAGGCGCTGACAAAAAAGGCGTAGATCGGCAGTTTTGCCGTGCAGCTCATGAAGGGCGTCAAAAGGATCGTCATCCTGCGATCGCGTTCGGACGGAAGCGTTCTGGTCGACATCACGGCCGGCACCGTGCAGCCAAACCCGATCAAGAGGGGCACGATGCTTCGGCCGGACAGGCCGATCTTTCGCAGAAGCTTATCCATGAAAAATGCCACGCGGGCAATGTAGCCGCTGTCTTCCAAAAGCGACAAAAAGAAAAACATGGTGCAGATCACGGGAAGGAAACTCAAAACGCTGCCGACGCCTTCGAAGATCCCGCCGAGGATCAGCCCCTGCATCATCTCGTGCACGCCCGTTTTTTCCATCAGGATCCGCGTCTGTTCCGCAAGCTGCTCGATCCCGAGTGCCAGGAGGTCCTGGAGGAAGGCGCCGATGACGTTGAAGGTCAGATAGAACACGAGCCCCATGATCAGGACAAAAACCGGGATGGCCGTGTACTTTCCGGTAAGCAGGCTGTCGATCCTGCGGCTCCGGACCTGCTCTTTACTCTCCGCCGGTTTTTTCACGCAGGCGTCGCAGACTTTTTCGATAAAGACAAAGCGCATGTCCGCGATGGCCGCGGCTCTGTCGAGGCCTCTTTCCTTCTCCATCTGCAGGATGATGTGCTCGATGGTCTCGGTCTCGTTTTCATCCAAATCCAGCGCACGGAGGATGTCCTGATCTCCTTCCGCGATCTTGGATGCGGCAAAGCGGACCGGGTAGCCCGCCCTCTGCGCGTGGTCTTCGATCAGGTGTCTGATGGCGTGAAGGCACCGGTGCACGGCGCCGCCGTGGTCGGACATCCCGCAGAAATCCTGCTCCAGCGGTTTTTCCTGATAGCAGGCGATGTGCATTGCGTGCTCCACCAGTTCGTTCGTCCCCTGGTTCTTGACGGCAGAGATCGGAACGACCGGCGTGCCGAGCATTTCCTCCATCCGGTTCACGTCGATCGAGCCGCCGTTTCCTGTCATCTCGTCCATCATGTTAAGGGCTACGACCACCGGCACATCCATTTCCAACAGCTGCATGGTCAGGTAGAGGTTGCGCTCGATGTTCGTCGCGTCCACGATATTGATGATGGCGTTCGGTTTTTCCTTTAACACGAAATCGCGGGAGATGATCTCTTCCCCGGAATAGGGAGACATGGAATAGATCCCCGGCAGGTCGGTGATCAGCGTGTTGTCATGCCCCGTGATCACGCCGTCCTTCCGATCCACCGTGACGCCGGGAAAGTTGCCGACGTGTTGTCTGGCGCCCGTCAGCTGATTGAACAGCGTTGTCTTGCCGCTGTTCTGGTTGCCGATCAGCGCGAAGGTCAGCGTAGTGTCCTTCGGAAGCGGGTTGCCCGATCCCTTCGGGTGGAATTTGCCGCTTTCCCCGAGTCCCGGGTGCGCGCCTTCCTTTCTGCCCGCCTGCGGCCTTGTCTTTTTTTCGCTTTCTTTTAAAGGAAGGATCTCGATGTTGCCGGCGTCTTCCCTGCGCAGCGTCAGTTCGTATCCGTGGATCATGATCTCCATGGGATCGCCCATCGGCGCAAAGCGGATCATGGTGATCTCCGCTCCCGGGATCACGCCCATGTTGAGGAGATGCTGTCTGAGAGCCCCTTCTCCGCCGACGCTCTGCACGCGGCAGGCGGCTCCCGGTTGTAACTCGTGTAGTTTCATTCGTTTCTCTTAATTTACTCTCCCGGATCAGGCCTTTCGCGACGACCCGGAAACACGGTGTTTTCCTGCAATTCAGCTCTCAGTATAGCACAAAGCAGGAGGAACCGGTTTTCTTGTGTCAAAGGGGACGGGTCTCTTTGACACACTTCTGTATAATGAAAGCAACCCGTCACGTTATTTCAATAAGGAGGTAGCATTCATGGCAGCCAAACGCTTTATTGCTCTCATCTTCAGTCTCTTCCTGCTCGTTTCCGCGATCCCGGTCTTCGCCGCGACCGCCGCTCCCGCGAAGGGGTCCGGTGAAAGCACGTCGAAGGCGGCGTCGGATGACGGCGCTGAAGAAGAACCCGCGCATCTCGAGAAGAATCTTGTGATCCTCTTTACCAGCGATGTGCATTGCGGCTTCGACCAGAACTTCGGTCTGGCCGGTCTTACGAAACTCCGCGAATACTACGAAGCGCAGGACAACCACGTTCTGCTTGTCGATAACGGCGACTTCATCCAGGGCGAAGCCATCGGCACCATGACAAGCGGCGAAGTCCCCATCGATCTCATGAACGTCGCGGGCTATGACATCGCCATTCCCGGCAACCACGAATTCGACTATGGGATGGAACAGTTTCTTGCGCTTGCGGAAAAGACGGACTTTCCCTACATCAGCTGCAATTTCAATAAAGACGGCGAGCTGATCTTTGAGCCTTATGTCATTAGGGAATTCGACGGCGTCAAGATTGCCTTCATAGGAATCACCACGCCGAAGACCCTCTCCACTTCCATGCCGCGTTATTTCCAGGATGAGGACGGCAACTTCCTTTACGGATTTTTCCAGGACGAGGACGGATCTCTTCTGTATGAAAAGGTGCAGGAGGCGGTCGATGCCGCCAGAGAAGAAGGCGCGGCGTACTGCATCGCGTTGGCCCACCTCGGAAACGAGGAGAAGTCTTCTCCTTACCGATATGATGAAGTGATCGCGGCCACGACCGGCATCGACGTCCTGCTGGACGGCCACAGTCACGACACCGATCAGGTCATCATGAAGAACAAGGACGGCGAGGAAGTGCTGCGCAGCGCCTGTGGCACAAAGTTGGCCAACGTCGGCACCATCACCATTGACACGGAAGGGAACATCACAAACGACCTGCTGACCTGGGATCTTCCCGCCACCGCATCTTCCATTTTCCCCATCCACACCAGGATGACGCGCGCCATCAAATCCGCTACCGAAGAACTCAACAAGAGTCTCGAAGAAGTTGTCGGCGAGACCGCCTTTGATCTCACGATCGTTGATCCCAAGGAAAAGGATGCCCAGGGGAATCCCATCCGCATCGTGCGCAGGGCGGAGACGAATCTGGCTGACCTCTGTGCCGATGCTTTACGCGCGGAGGGTGAGGCGGACATCGCCATCATCAACGGCGGCGGCGTGCGCGTGAGCATCCCCGCGGGCAAGATCACAAAGCGTGACATCCTGAGCGTCCACCCGTTCGGCAACATGCTGACCGTCGTGGAGGCGACCGGACAGCAGATCCTGGACGCCCTCGAATGGGGCACAAGGGCCGTACCTACTGAGCTCGGCGGTTTCCCGCAGGTCTCCGGACTGACCTATGAGATCCACACCTACATCGAGGACGGCTGCACTTCCGATGACGAAGGTTTCTGGACCGGCCACGAAGGCGACTATCGCGTGCAGAACGTCATGGTCGACGGCAAGCCGCTCGATCTCGACAAGACGTACACGGTGGCCTCTCAGAACTACATTCTCCTTGAAAGGGGCGACGGCTATGCCATGTTCGACGGCTGCGAAGTCCTGCAGGAAAGCGTCATGCTGGACAACCAGGTGCTCATGAACTACATCACGGAGAAGCTGGACGGCGTCATCGGCGAGGAATACGAAGACCCGTACGGCGAAGGACGGATCATCGCCGTGGAGGAAGCGCCGAAGAAGGTCGGCGCGAAGGATAAGAAGTAGAGGGGATAAAAAAAGGGACCACTTTCCTCAGGGATAGTGGTCCCTATTTGGGTATTCAAACTTGTTTAGGGTCTACGTTCTTTCGGGTCTGGTTTTAGGGGCTCTCAGTAGGGTCTGAGATTAGGGGCTGGTTTTAGGGTCTGACTTTAGGGTCAGGCCCTTTTTCTGCGCAAAAAGAAGAGCATCGCTT
>JAGAHC010000091.1 GCA_017627275.1 Lachnospiraceae bacterium | reverse complement strand
TATGACGACGACGATGACGACTGGGACGACCACGATGACGACCACGATGATTACGACGATCATGACGACCATGATGACCATGACGACCATGACGATCATGATGACGATGGCGACGATTAAGGGAACCACTCCTCCCTGAGGAAACCGGTCCCAACCGACCCGTTGAGGGCAACCACCGGGTATATATAGTTTCGTACAGCGGCGTGCGAGTGCGCCACTACTTAGACGACGTAAAAAGGGTGTAGAGGCTCTCCTCTACACCCGTTTGTCGTCTTATGTAGTGCTGCGCACTAAGATCGAGCGAAAGCGTCCGCGAAACGGAACTATATATACCCGGGAGGGTTGCACTATGACAGACCGGGACCGGTTTCCTCAGGGAGAATGGTTCCTTCGATTTGCGTCGAATGACCGCATATGGTACGCTTACCTATATGCTTTTTCCGGAAAGGACGGTGAGAGTTCCTATATGGACGATGGCAGTCGATTGTCATGGCTGATCGTTATCCTGTTATTATTGGCGGCGATGTTTTTCGCCGTAGCAGAAACGGCCTTTGCTTCGGTCTCGAAGACGCGTTTGAAGACACGCGCGGACAAGGGGGACAGAAGAGCAAAGAAAGCCCTGTTTATCACAGACAACTTTGATCGTGCGATTACGACGATCTTAATCTGTACCAATATAGTTCATCTGGCAGCAGCCTCCCTCGTGACGGTGATTGTGACGAGAAAATGGGGGCTTTCGGCTGTCACGGTTTCCACGCTTCTTACGACACTGGCGGTATTCTTCTTCGGGGAGATGCTGCCTAAAAGCATTGCGCGCAAATACAGCGAGAGCTTAAGCCTTTTCACGGCTTCGCCGCTTTCCTTTTTCATGACGATCCTGAAGCCCTTTGCGCTTCTTCTGACCGCCATCGGCAATTTCGTCTCCGGATTGACGAAGGGGGATGCCGAGGCGACGGTCACGGAGGAGGAACTCTACGACATCATTGAAGATATGACGGAAGAGGGGGCGCTGGACGAAGACCAGATGGAACTGATCTCTTCGGCCCTGCAGTTTAAGGACGTCAACGTGGAGAGCATCGTGACCAGCCGCGTGGATGTGGCGGCGCTGGACGTTACGATGGAGCAGGATAAGATCCTGGAGAGGATCAAAGACGAAAACCACAGTCGTCTTCCGGTCTATGAAGGTTCCATCGACAACATCATCGGCGTGCTGCAGATCCGCAAATACATCAAAGCCTATCTGAAGGAGCAGGAAGCGCTCGATCTGCGCTCGCTCCTCGATGAACCCTACTTTGTACACCAGTCGACGAAGATCGACGACCTCTTAACGACGATGTCGCAGAAAAAGCTCAACATGGCGATTGTCACGGACAACTACGGCGGAACGCTCGGAATCGTGACGGTGGAAGACATCCTGGAAGAACTGGTCGGCGAGATCTGGGATGAGGATGACCGGGTGGTGAACAGCATTACGCCGATGGCGGAAGGCGCTTACAGCGTCGACGCGGAAGAATCGGTGCTGGACGTGCTGGAGGAACTGGACATCGATTATACGGAAGAAGAGGAAGACCGCCTCATGAACAAACTCATGAGCGAGCTGGTCTTTGAGAACTTTACCGATATGCCCAAGGAGGGAGACAGCTTCTTCTTCCTCGGTACGCAGATCACGGTGCTTTCCATGAAGCGCAGCCGCATCTACCGCGTGAAGGTCCGCAAATGCAGTCCGGAAGAACTGGCGGAACAGGCGGATGAAAGCAGGCAGAAGGAGGAGACCGAATGACGCTCTATCTTTTGGGGATCCTTCTTTGCATCATCGGATCTGCCTTTTTCTCGGCCTCAGAACTGTCGCTTTCGGCTGCCAACCGTGTGCGCCTGGAGCATGCGGCGGAGAACGGAAGCGCGGCGGCAAAGGTGGCGGTCGCGGTACTGCAGCGGTTTGACGATGCACTCTCGACGATCCTTGTCGGCAACAACCTGGTCAACATCGCGGCTTCTTCCCTGTCCTCGGTCGTGGCGATCCTTGCGTTCGGAGAACACTACACCTGGATCGCGACGACGATCATTACGATCCTGGTCGTGATTTTCGGAGAGACCATTCCGAAGATCACCGCCCGGAAAAACGCGACCAGATGGGCCATGGTCCTTGCCTACCCCGTACGCTTCCTGATGACGCTCTTTCGGCCTGTTACCGCGATCGTTGTCGGTCTGGTGAGTCTCCTGACGGGGAGACTTAGGGGCGAAAAAGCGCAGGACGCGGATGCGGCCGTGGAGGAACTGCATTCCATCATCGAGGCGGCGGAGGACGAAGATGTCCTGGATGAAGACGCCTCGGAACTGGTCAGCGCGGCCATCGACTTCTCGGATGTCACAGCCCAGGAAGTCATGACGGCGCGGGTCGACCTGGTGGCCATCGACGTGGAGGATACCTGGGAAGAGATTCTGAACATCATTGAGAATTCGACCTATTCCCGCCTGCCGGTGTACGAAGACAGCATCGACAACGTGATCGGGATCCTTTCGCTCAACCACTTTCTGAAAGCCCTGATCGACACCCGGACCGTAAACCTGCGCTCGCTCCTTCTACCGGTCAGCTACGTGTACAAGACGATGAAACTGCCTGCCGTCCTTACGCAGTTAAAGGACTCCAAACAGCACCTTGCGATCGTGACCGACGAGTACGGCGGCACGCTTGGCGTCGTTTCGCTGGAGGACGTGCTGGAGGAACTGGTCGGCGAGATCTGGGACGAGACCGACGAGGTGGAAGGAGACATCGAGGAAAAGGAAGAGGGCACCTACGAGGTGCAGGGCGACACGCTCCTGTCGGAACTGGCCGAGACCATGGGCTGGGATGAAGAAGAGATGGACTTCGTTTCGGATACGGTCGGCGGCTGGTGCATCGAGATGCTGGATCACTTCCCGGAAGCGGGCGATCACTTCCTGTTTGAGGGGTCGGAGATCACCGTGTCGGAAGCGGATGAACGCCGCGTCCTTACAGTCCTTGTCAGGAGGACGGGCGGAGATATGATATAATAGTTAAGTTATGAAGAAATCCGTAAAAATACGCAACGTCAAGGTCGTTTTGGAGGTTTTATACATCCTGTGCCTGATCCCGATCCTGTGGATCGGGCATTATAATTATCCGAGCGCAGACGACTTCGGACAGGGAAGCGCCGTCCATCATGCCTTCCTTCAAACGGGCAGCATCGGCGCTTGTCTGCAGGCCGCAGTGGCGGAAACGGCGCGGCTTTACCGGGTCTGGATCGGTTATTTCACCTCGATGTTTTTTACGGTCCTGCAGCCGGCCGCCTTTTCGGAAAAGGCTTATGCGATGACGACGTATCTGGTGCTCTTTATGCTGACGGCGGGCGTCCTTTTCTTTGGCAGGGCGCTGTTCACGAAGGTCCTCGGGATCCGGAAGGACTATAGTATGATCGCGGGACTCCTGATCCTGCTTCTGATGATCGAGCGTCTGGTCGGCCGGAACGAAGCGCTCTACTGGTATAGCGGCGCCATCAATTACACGTTCACCCTGGGGCTTGCGCTCCTGTTTCTGGGATTCCTTTTCACCACACTGAAAAAAGAAAAGGCAGGGCCCGTGCGGTGGGGTTTGACGGCCCTTTTCGCCTTTTTCTGCGGCGGGATCAATTATCTGACGGCCCTGACGCTGCTGCTCGTCTTCGTGTTTCTCCTTGCCGTTCTTTTTTACTTCAAAAAACCGGCGGAGAAAAAGCCCGTGCTGCTCGTCTTTGCCTTCTTTCTTGCAGGCTTTATGATGAGCTGTCTGGCGCCCGGCAACCGGGTCCGGGGCAGCGCCATGCAGGGCATGGGAGCCGCAGAGGCGATCCTTGCGTCCCTGAAAGGGTTTGTGACGGTCTGCCTTGCGGAGTATACCGGCTGGGTGCAGATCCTTGTGTTTGCGATGCTGGGCATCCTGTTCTGGCAGATGATCAGGGAAACGGACTTTTCGTTCCCCCTTCCGGGGATCGCTGCACTGTTTGCGATCGGCACGTCGGCCGCGGCCATGACGCCGTCTTATTATTCGGGCGGCAACATCGATGCGGGCAGGATCCGGGCCACCGTGTATCTCCATTACATCCTGCTGATGAGTCTCCTCCTGTTTTACGTCCTGGGTTACCTGCAAAAGCGCTTCTTTTTGCGGGAGAAGGGAGCGGAAAATACACCTGCACAGCCAGCCGCAGAGGAACTGCACGGGAAGCCGCTTGCGGCGCTCGTTTTGCTGTGCGCGCTCTTTCTCGCAGGCGGCCTCTTCAGTACGATGAAGAATCCCGCCTACTTTACTTCCGTCGAAGCCTTCCGTGACATTCGAAACGGGAAGGCAAAGGTCTATGCGGGGCAGATGGAGGAAAGGTTGCAGATCCTTCACAGCGAAGAAAAGGACGTCGTCCTTCCGCGCATCGAGAATGCACCGGACCTGTTGTTCTTTACCGATATCATGTCCGATGAGACGGACTGGACCAATGAGAGCATGGCACGGTTTTATGACAAGAACACCGTGCGGCTGGAGGAACCGTAGAATGAAACGGATCAGGATTACCGTTACGGAAGAGGCCGATACGATCAGACTGATCGGACAACCGGTCGGCGAAAACGAAGAGGAGATCGTCTTTATCGTCGAGGGATCCGTCGCGATGCAGCTGACGGAGGAAGTACGGAATGCCCGGGGAGAGATCGTTAAAGAAGGGCAGCCGACCGGACAGACGGCGCTGCTGATCGATCGCTTTGTCCTGCACGAAGAGGAGCAGGATCCCGCCATGGAAGACGCTGCGATGGACGCGCTGGTGAAAGCCTGCAGGGAAAGAAGGATCGCCGCGCTGTTTAGCTACTTTCGGCCGGGGAAGGAACACGAAACGACAAAGGATCTCTACGGGAGACTCGGATTTCGGAAGGTGTCGGAAGATCGGCTCGGAAACACGGCCTGGAAGTTTGACATTCCTTCGTCTTATATAAACAGGAACCGGTCCGTAGAAGTGGTACAATAGAGTCTATAACTAACTGAGGAGAACGCCATTGGTATTCAGTTCCATGGTTTTTCTGTGGGTATTCCTGCCGGTTGTCATCGTAGGAAACCTGCTGCTTCATAAAACCGCATATCAGAATTACTTTCTGCTGGCCGCAAGCCTGCTGTTCTATGCCTGGGGTGAACCAAAGTTCATCCTGATGCTCTTATTCTCCATTGCGATGAATTACTGCTTCGGCCTGCTGATCGACAGGTATCCGGAGAAGAAGCTGTTCTTCCTGATCCTCGACGTCGTGGGGAATCTCGGGATCCTCGGATACTTCAAATACGCCAACTTCTTTTTGAATACGCTGGACCATCTTTTGCCGTCCGTGCCGCTGCCGCGGATCAATGTCATCATGCCGATCGGGATCTCTTTCTTCACCTTCCAGGCGATGACCTACGTGATCGACCTTTACCGCGGACAGTACAAGGTACAGAAGAATCCGCTCCATCTGGCGCTCTACATTTCCTTTTTCCCGCAGCTGATCGCGGGTCCCATCGTCAAGTACCGCGAGATCGACGAGCAGATACTGAACCGCAGCGTGTCGGTGGAGAAATTTGCGACCGGCGTGCGGCGCTTTTTATACGGCCTCGGAAAGAAGGTCATCATCGCCAACACCGTGGCGGTCACGGCGGACAACATCTTTGCGCTGTCCAGAGACGAGATGACCACCGCCTTTGCCTGGATCGGCGCGCTGCTATACACCCTGCAGATCTATTACGACTTTTCCGGCTATTCCGACATGGCCATCGGCATGGGCAGGATGTTCGGCTTCGACTTTCTCGAAAACTTTGATCATCCCTATCTGTCCCGTTCCGTCACGGAATTCTGGAGACGGTGGCATATTTCCCTGGGATCCTGGTTCCGCGAATACCTTTACATTCCGCTGGGCGGCAATAAAAAAGGAAAAGTGCGCACCTACATCAACCTCTTCATCGTCTTTGCGCTGACAGGCCTCTGGCACGGCGCCAGCTGGAACTTCGTCGGCTGGGGCATCTACCACGGATTCTTTACCATCGTGGAAAGGCTGGGCTTTAGAAAGGTGCTGGAAAAACTGAAGGGGATCAACTGGATCTACACCTTCCTCGTGGCGATGATCGGCTGGATCTTCTTCCGCGTGGAAGAGGTCTCCTACGGCCTTCATATGGTGCGCTGCATGTTCTCGCCGGGCGCCTTTCCGACGAGCGCGACGCAGCTTCGCATGATGATCAACAACCAGACGATCCTCCTTGCCGTGCTCGGGTTTGTGGGCGCGGGATTCCTGCAGGCATTCTGCACGGGAAAATACGGACGGTCGATCGGAAAGAAATGGACAGGGTCCTTTGCGGAGGCGGTGTTCCTCCTGATCGTGACACTCTACAGCATCATGCTGTTAGCCAATAATGCTTACAATCCCTTTATTTACTACCGGTTCTGAGACATGAAAAAAGTAACGCAGATTTTTTACATTTGCATACTGGTGTGTTTCCTGATCCTCCCGATCCCGGTCTTTAAGGCGCTCGAAGACAGGATCGATACGGAAAACCACGAGAACAGGGATCTTGCGGAACGCCCGGTCCTGTCGATGGAGACCTTCCAGTCCTTCCCGCGGGATTATGAGACCTTCCTGATGGACCACCTGCCGTTCAAATCGCTCCTTGTGCGGGCAAACGGCATTGTGGATTACCGGCTGTTCCGCTCGGCCGGGTCTTCGCCCTATGTCATCATCGGGAGAGAAGGATGGCTCTTTTACAAGGGGCAGCAGGCCAACTTCGAGCAGCCGGAAGAAGACTACAAGGGGACCAACCTCTTTACGGAAGAAGAACTGGAGACGATCCGCGCAAACATGCTGGACGCAAGAGACCTCCTAAGGGAGCGGGGAACGGAGTTTGTCATCTTCATCGCGCCGAACAAGGAGCGCATGTACAACGAATACATGCCCGCAGCCTACGGCGCACCGCCGGAAGAGTGCCGCCTGAAACAGGTCACGGAATACCTGCGGGAGACGACGGATCTGACCGTGGTCTCGCCCTATGAGGAACTGGTCGCCTATAAGGAGGCGCATCCGGAGACGCCGATCTACTACAAGTACGACACCCATTGGAACAATCTGGGTTCCTACATCGGCACGCGGGAACTGGACAGGGCGCTCGGGCTTCCGGAAGAAGAATGGCTTCCGCCCGTGGAAGAGGTAACGATCACGGAAGTGGAGAACGGCACCTATGACCTTGCCGAGATGATCGGCATGCAGGAGGAACTCCGGGACGATCACGTGTATGTGTTGTCGGACTATTCGGATCATCCCATCGAGACGCAGGTGATCGGCGGAGGAACGGAATACCGCTATCATAATGCGGCAGGAGACGGAGATCCGCGCAAGGTGTTCCTGGTCGGAGATTCCTTCTCGACGATGATGGGTATTTACGTGGCAAGCCGTTTCAACGATATGTATCTGAATTCCTATCGCTTCTACGAACCGTGGATGCTTGCGGTCGAAGACCCGGACATCCTGATCTATGAGGTGGTCGAGCGGTATCTGGGCAACATGCTGGATCTTGATCTGCGCTCCCACATCGGACCGCAGGAAACGAGCGGAGAAACGGAAGGAGAATGACATCATGGATAAGATTGCAGTACTGATCCCGTGCTATAACGAGGCAAAGACCATAGCCAAGGTGGTGGAGGACGCAAGGAAGGCGCTTCCGGAAGCAGTCATCTATGTCTATGACAACAATTCGACCGACGATACCGTGCGTCTTGCGGGAGAGGCGGGCGCCGTTGTCCGCAGTGAAAGAATGCAGGGGAAGGGCAATGTCCTTCGCCGCATGTTCCGCGAGATCGATGCGGAATGCTATGTGATGGTGGACGGCGATGACACCTACCCGATGGAAGCGGCGCGCGAGATGACGGATAAGGTCCTGTTGGAAAATGCCGATATGGTGGTGGGCGACAGGCTCTCCTCCACGTATTTTACGGAGAACAAGCGTCCCTTCCACAACTCCGGCAACAGCGTGGTAAGGGGATCGATCAACCGCCTTTTCCGCTGCGACATCCGCGATATCATGACCGGCTTCCGGGCCCTCAGCTATGATTTCGTAAAGACCTTCCCCGTTCTTTCGGAGGGCTTCGAGATCGAGACCGAAATGACGATCCACGCAGTCAACAACCGCATGCAGATCGACAATGTCGTTATCGAATACAGAGACCGCCCCGAGGGGAGCGAATCGAAACTCAATACCTATTCGGACGGGATAAAGGTCCTGCGGACCATCCTCAGTCTGTACAGCCATTACAGGCCGCTGCGGTACTTCGGCTTTCTGGCGTTCCTCCTGCTGCTCATCTCGGTCGTGTTCTTTATTCCGGTGGCGGCGGACTACGCGAGGACCGGTCTCGTGGAGCGATTCCCGACGCTCATCGTCTGCGGCTTTGTGGCAATCGCGGCCATCCTCTGCTTTTTTACGGGACTCATCCTTTCCCATATCGAGCAGAAGAACCGCCGGGACTTTGAACTGCAGCGGAACCTGTTGAGAAAGCGGGATGCCTGATGGAAGAACGCAGGCTTCGCAAAGCAAACGAAAACGACTGCGATCTCCTGTACCGCTTCCGGAACGATCCGCTGGTGCGGGAGATGTCCTTCCATACGGAAGAGATCCATTACACGGTCCATCAGGAGTTTTTTGAAAAGCTTCTGGCGGACAGGGATCGCAGACAGTATGTGCTCGAGGTAGAGGGAGAGCCGGCGGGACAGATCCGGGTAAAAGCTGCGGAAGACCCCGTGACGGGAACGCGGACGGCGCTCGAGATCAGCTACTCGGTGGACAGGGCGTTCCGGAGACGGGGCCTCGGGACATGGCTGTTGAGAGAGATCGTACAGACAGCGAAAGAGGACTTTCCGGAAACGAGTGTTTTTCTGGGGAGTGTAAAGCCGGAGAATCAGGCATCGAACCGCGCCTTCTTACGCGCGGGCTACGAGGCGCTCCGGACAGACGAAGAAAAGACGCTCTATCAGTACAGAGTCGATGCAATAAAGTGATCCGCCGCAAAGGCGGAAAAAAGCAAACAGGAATCGAGGAAGATCATGAGCTATCAGGAACTGACATTTCCGGAACAGAGTGTGTTTTTGGTAACGGGCGGAGCGGGCTTTATCGGCGCCAACCTGTGTGAAGCCCTTCTGCAAAAAGGTTACACCGTACGTTGCCTTGACAACCTGTCGACCGGACATAAAGAGAATATCGAACCGTTTCTTGCAAACCCTTCCTTCACGTTTCTGGAAGAGGACATCCGGGACCTCGAGGCCTGCCTGAAGGCCTGTGAGGGCGTGGACTTTGTGTTTCATCAGGCGGCCTGGGGCAGCGTTCCGCGCAGCATCGAGATGCCGCTTCTGTACGAAGAGATCAACATCCGCGGGACGCTCAACATGATGGAAGCCGCGAGACAGTGCGGCGTGAAGAAGTTTGTCTACGCGTCCAGTTCCTCTGTATACGGGGATTCCGTTACCCTGCCGAAGAAGGAAGGCGGAGAGGGGAATCTCCTGTCGCCCTACGCGCTGACCAAACGGACGGACGAGGAGTACGGAAAACTGTATCATAAACTGTACGGGCTGGATACCTACGGGCTGCGCTACTTCAACGTGTTCGGGAGAAGACAGAGTCCGGACGGCGCTTACGCGGCCGTCATTCCGAAGTTCATCAAGCTCCTGATGAATGACGAGTGCCCGACCATCAACGGGGACGGAAAACAGAGCAGAGACTTTACCTATGTCGATAACGTTATCGAAGCCAATATGCGGGCGGCGCTGGCGGATTCTTCCGCGGCCGGAGAGGCCTACAACATCGGCGCCGGCGGCAGAGAATACCTGATCGATGTCTACCATCACCTGTGCGAGGCACTACACAAGGACATCGAGCCGATCTTCGGCGAACCGCGCAAAGGGGACATCCGCGATTCCAATGCGGACATCTCGAAGGCCAGGGAAAAACTGGGTTACGACCCTTCCTATGATTTCAAGGCAGGCATCACGGAAGCCATTGCCTGGTACCGGAAGAATCTCTAAACAGGGACCGGTTTCCTCAGGGAAGAGTGGTTCCGGGAAAGGATACAGATGCATTATCCATTGGTCGTGTTCGGCGTAAAGGACACATCCGCAGAAATCATTTCTTATATCCATAAGGAACTCATGCCGGTCAGCCTCATCGTGACCATCGAAGAAGCGGTCACGAAGAAGAATGACGTGGCGGGGTTTCAGGGGCTTGGCGTTCTGGAAGAGACGCTGGGGATCCCGGTGTTTGAAGCGCCTTCTTATTCGCTGACGGATGAGAAGACGGCTGCTTTTTTTGCGGACAATACCTTCGAACTGGGCATCGTTTCCGGGTGGCAGCGCCTGATCCCGAAGGCGGTGCTGGACGCATTTTCCGTCGGGATCTTCGGCTTCCACGGGAATGCGGGATACCTTCCCTTCGGCAGGGGGAGGAGCCCTTTGAACTGGTCCATCCTTCTGGGAGACACGAGGTTTAATCTGAACCTCTTCCGGTACGATGAGAAGCCGGACAGTCCCAATGTCTTTGCAACCAGGACCTTTGCGCTGAACGCCCATGACACGATCCGTACGGCGCAGTATAAGAATACGATCGCGTCCAAGGCACTCCTGAAGGAGCTGCTTGCGGCGTTTGCAAAGGACGGGAAGATCACGGTACGCACGGACGCCAGGGACTTTGACAGCTGGTATGAAAAACGGACGCCGGCCGACGGAAAGATCGATTTCCACGGGCGCACAAGGGATATTTACAATCTGATCCGCGCCGTGGGAGAACCCTTTGCGGGCGCGTTCTGCTCCAGCAATGAACACACAGTCAGGATCCTGGAGGCGCATCCCTTTGACGAGATCCTGGACTTCTCCGCCTATGCGCCGGGGGAGATCATCGAAGTGTTTGACGACAAACCGATCGTCCGCACCGTGGACGGATCGCTTCTGATCGACCGGTATGAAGCGGATATTCCGCTGCTTCCCGGGATGGTGCTCTCCTGATGAAAACGGGACCGGTACGCGTGCTGCATGTTCTGGGGACTTTGAACCGCGGCGGCGCCGAAAGCAGGATCATGGACCTCTATCGTCACCTCGACCGGGAGAAGGTGCAGTTTGATTTCCTTGTCCATACGTCGGGGAAGGACGACTTTGCGGAAGAGGTAAAGCGTCTCGGCGGCGCGATTTATACCCTGCCGCGTTTTAAAGGATACAATCTGGTCGCCTACGAACTGGCGGCATACAGTTTCTTTATGACCCACACGGAATATGACGTGGTCGAAGGCCACATGACGAGCACGGCGTCGATCTACCTGCCGAAGGCAAAGAAGGCATATGCCGAATGCGGCAGAAAGGGGCCTGTGACGATCGCGCACGTACGAAGCGCCGGGACGGAAAATGGCCTGAAGGGAATCGCGACGGAGTATCTGCGGAGAGACCTGAAAAACAAGGCAGATTTCCTCTGGAGCTGCTCACTCCATGCAGGGGAAGCCGTGTACGGAGAAGCGGCAGTCAGGGAGAATCGGGTGGAGGTGATCCCCAATGCCATCGAGGCGGAGGCCTTTCTCTTTGATCCTGCAAAAAGAATGGCCGCGCGGGAGGAATACGGCATTGCAGAGGATGCCTTCGTCATCGGCCATGTCGGGCGCTTTGAGAAGGTAAAGAACCAGGCGTTCCTGGTCGAGTGTCTGGCGGATGCCCTTGCGGAGAACGACAGGCTCCTGTTTGTCGGAAAGGGACCGGAACAGGACCGCGTCAGAGAATTGTGCGAAAAAGCAGGCCTTGCCGGAAAGGTCCTCTTTACCGGCGCGCTGCCTGCGGAAAAGGTGGCAGACCTTTACCGGGCCATGGATGTCTTTGCGCTGCCTTCCCTGTATGAAGGCGTGCCGGGGACTGTCGTCGAGGCGCAGGTCTCGGGACTTCCCTGCGTGATCTCCGACAGGGTGACGGACGAAGTCTGCCTCACGAAACTGGTCGAAAGGATCCCCCTGGGAGAGAAAGAAGCGTGGCAAAGGGCGATCCTTGCCGCGAAGAACAGGGCGAAAGACCCCGTAAACAGAGAGAAAGAGGCGCAGGAAGCCCTGCAGTCGATCAGAGAACAGGGATATGACGCCGCGTATCTGTCCAAAACCATGGAAGAAAAGTATCTGGAGCTGGCCGATGGAAGGTAAGACGCTTTCAATCAAAAACCTCCTGCTGCTGCAGGGTGTGGTCATGATCTTTTCCCTGGTGAGCGTTCTTTCCAAGTTTGCCTCCGGGGAATCCTTCTTCAGCCTCCGGTTTCTGCTGTTTTTCGGCGCGGAGCTGGTGGTGCTTGCGATCTATGCCGTTCTCTGGCAGCAGGTCATCAAGCGCTTTGACATCTCGATCGCCTATGCCAATAAGGCGATGGTCCTCCTGTGGGGCCTCTTGTGGAGCGTCGTGATCTTTCATGAGAAGATCACGTTCCGGAAGGCGCTCGGCGTGCTGATCGTCATTGCGGGGGTCGTCATCCTGAACCTTCCGGAAAAAGAAAAGGCA
This sequence comes from Lachnospiraceae bacterium, assembly GCA_017627275.1. Taxonomy (GTDB): domain Bacteria; phylum Bacillota; class Clostridia; order Lachnospirales; family Lachnospiraceae; genus CAG-791. The sequence goes on along the minus strand of JAGAHC010000091.1, from coordinate 55,310 downwards.
CAGCCCACAAAGCGTGCAGAAGAGGAGGTGTCGAAATGATGCTTGCAGGCAGCAGTCTCCTTCTTCCCGTGGCCATCATGGTCTGCTCGGAGCTTCTGGCATCCAGTTCCCAGATTTTGCTGAAAAAAAGCGCCGGGATCACCTATGAAAACCCGATTCGCGAGTATCTGAACAGATATGTCCTCTTCGGGTACGGCATGCTGTTCTTATCGATGGTGCTGACCATTCTGGCATACCGCACCACCGACATCTATATGATCGTCCCGGTCCTCGAGACCATGGGCTATATCTTTGTCCTCTTCTTCGGCAGGATATTCTTTGCGGAGCCGATCACGCGCAACAAAATGCTCGGCATCCTTCTGATCCTTGCCGGAATTGTGGTTTTTAATCTCTAAACCACCACATCTGGACGCGATTTCAAAAAAGATAAAAACAGACCCTATTTTGCTCTGTACAACACCAAAAAGGCAGGCTATAATGAGCACAAGAAAAATGACACAAATGTTGTATATGGAGGAATTTGTTTGAAATATACGGATTATGACATACATGACGGCGAAATAGAGTTCACAGAGCTATTTAATGACACTGATGTCATAGACCTGGAAGAGCTCTATTTATCGGATCATACGACGGAAACAGCAGACGAAACGGCGCTTCCCGAGGAGGCGACGGAGGAGATCTATGTCTTCGAAGAAGAAACAGAGCAGGAGGAACTGGAATTCCTGGACTTCGAAGAAGAGGAAGCGCCTGCGGCCGAAACAGAGAGAATAACCAAAAAGGTCAAACGCAAAACCGCACGCGGAAAAGGACGCTTTTCGCTGCCCTTCCTGGAAAGATTCCGGGAGGCCTCTCAGATGACAAAGCTCCTGGACGCGGCGATCATCCTCTCCGGCGTGGTCGTGATCTGCGTCGGGTTTATTTTCGGGACCCGTTATGTGCAGGCCAAGAATATGCCGAAGCAGGAAGTGACCAAGGAAGACCTGGCGGTCTACCGGACGAAGCTTTCGGGCGTCGCCATGATCGGCGCGGACAAGGTGCAGGCCGTCGCCGAGGAACGGGTCAGACAGGAGGAAATGGAAGCGGAGCGCCTGCGCCTTCTGAAGGAAGAAGAGGAAAGACGGCAGCAGGAGGAAGAGGAAAAGGCCAAAGAGGGATCCCGCGAGATCCAGATGTTTCTTTCTTCCGTGCAGAGCGATCTGAAGATCAAGTTCCTGCTGAAAGAAGAACAGACGATGGTGGCAAACGTGCCGTTCAAAGTGGAAGTGAAGGACCCTGCCGGCAAGACCTCCACGTATGAGGACCATGATCAGGACGGCATCATTTATAAGGATAAGATGGCGGCCGGGGAATACACGGTCAAACTCGTTACGTTCGACGAAAAGACGCTGGACGAAAATAAGAAACTGAAGGAGTACAAGCTCCCAACTGAGGAGCAGAAGGTAAAGGTCACCGACCAGCTCGCCTACAAGAAGATCGATATTGCCGGCGAAGTCAAGAAGGAGTCGGAGATCAACGTTGCCAAGGAAGACACGGCCAAGAAGGACACGGTCGTGGAAAGCGTGGCGCAGGATACGGTCGCCTTTGTCGAATCGACCAAAACGGAAGTAGAGGACGGGGGACTGTCCGAGGATACGACCACCTATGAAAAGGTGGACAAGAGCGAGATCCCCAATCCTTTCTCCACGGCATCCGCCGGACTGTATACGCAGTATAAACAGCTGGCCCTCAGGAAGGGCGGCGTCTTAAAGGCAGAAGGTGACGGTGCAAGCGCAGACAGTACGGAGAGCACACAGTCTGCGGAAGAGACCACGCCGCAGGAAGGCGGGACGACTTCCGGAGAAACACCGACATCGGAGAATCCGCCGTCGTCCGAGAACCCGCCGACTTCGGAGAACCCTCCTACTTCGGAGGAGAAGCCGACGTCGGAGAATCCGCCCACTTCGGAAGAAAAGCCGAAGCCCGCGGAGATCAAACTGTCCATTCCCTACCACGATGCCATCGTGATCGAAGGACAGGAAGCCCTGGCGCTTCCCGCGGTCACCGTGACAGGGACGAGTGAAACCGGCGTCAACTGGAGCGTTACCAAGGGGAACGACGTCGTGGCTCTTGCGGACGGCAAGTTCAGACCGCTCAAGGCCGGGAGCGCCGTGCTGACGGCGATCAGCAAGGCGGAACCGTCCAAGAGCGTAAGCCTCAACGTGACCGTAAACACCGCCAAACGCGAGATCACGCTGCAGAGCGTGGAAAGCACCATGACGATCCAGGTCGGGAAGACCGCCAAGATCAACCCTTCCGTCACGGGAACCGACAATACCGCCGTCAGCTTTGTGAGCGACAATACCGGTGTCGCGACCGTAGCGGCAGACGGAACCGTCACGGGCGTTGCGGAAGGCAAGGCGAATATCACCGTGACGGCAGAGGCGGATACCAATGTCAGAAAAACCGTGCAGGTGACCGTAAAGAATGCCGTGGACGAGAGCGCCCGCCTGAAGGACAAAGAGGGCAATCCGCTGTATATCCGGAAGCCGGACGGCGGCTACGTGGAAGCCTATGTGTCGGATTATGACCACTACGATACCTTCTACCGCCGGATCAGCACGACCAAAAAATACAAATATACCGGGTGGCAGACCATTGAAGGAAAGACCTATTACTTCAATGCGGACGGCACCTATGTGACCGGTGAACAGACCATCCAGGGCGCCAAGCATACCTTCGGGTCGGACGGCGTGCTGGTGACCGGCAATACTTCGATGGGGATCGACGTCTCCACCTGGAACGGCAACATCGACTGGGCGGCCGTACGCAATTCCGGCGTCAGCTACGCGATCATCCGCTGCGGATACCGCGGATCGAGCATCGGCAAGATCATTGAGGACTCCAAGTTCCGCGCGAACATCCAGGGCGCCAGAAGCGCCGGCATCAAGGTCGGCGTCTACTTCTTCTCCCAGGCAGTGACCGAGGTGGAAGCGGTGGAAGAGGCGACCTACGTCCTGAACGCCATTTCCGGTTACGGTGTCAGCCTTCCGGTCTTCCTCGATGTGGAAAGTTCCGGCGGCAGAGGCGACCACGTCAGCGTGGACCAGAGAACGAGGAACATCCAGGCCTTCTGCAAGACCGTCTCAGCCTACGGATACTCCGCCGGCGTCTACGCCAACACCACCTGGTTCAACTCGATGATCAACGTAAACGCGCTGACCAATTACCACATCTGGCTTGCGCAGTATGCGGCGGCGCCGACATACACCAGAAGCCGCTATGACATCTGGCAGTATTCCTCGACCGGACGTGTCAGCGGCATCAGCGGAAATGTTGACATGAACATTTCCTACCGCAGTTATTAAGGAACCATTGTCCCTGAGGAAACCGGTCACGGGGCCGGGTAACAAATGTTTTCGCTGCGCGGACGCTTTCGCTCGATCTTAGTGCGCAGCACTACATAAGTCGACAAAAGGGTGTAGAGGAGAGCCTCTACACCCTTTTTACGTCGACTAAGTAGTGGCGCACACGCACGCCGCTGGACAAAAACACTTGTCACCCGCCCCCGTGACCGGTTTCCTCAGGGACAGTGGTTCCTTTCTATATATAAGGTAATTTGCAAAAAGGTGCGTGACACCCCTAGATATGGTATACTTGATACAGCCTGCAACAGGCGGTAGGGAGTGCGGTTTCGCAAACCGTTTTTTTGGTGCGGAAAACGCATCATTGTATTGTGTCATAAAAGAAGGGAGCAAGTATGCGCACATATCTCGTGACAGGAGGCGCCGGATTCATCGGTTCCAACTACATTCATTACATCTTCGGCAAGTACGGAGACGAGATCCGGGTCATCAATCTGGACGACCTGACCTATGCGGGAAACCCCGAAAACCTGAAGGATATCGAGAATCGCGACAATTACCGCTTTGTAAAGGGAGATGTATGCGATACGGACGCGGTCCGGGCGATCTTTGCCGAAGAGGACATCGACCGGGTGGTGCACTTTGCGGCGGAGAGCCATGTCGACAGAAGCATCAAGGACCCCCTGGCCTTTGTGCGGGCCAATGTCCTGGGGACTGTCAACCTTTTGAACTGCGCAAAAGAAGCCTGGGAAAAGGAAGACGGCACCTATCCGGAGAACAAGCGCTTTCTGCATGTATCGACCGACGAAGTCTACGGATCCCTGCCGGAAGAGGGCGGCTACTTCTATGAGACGACGCCCTATGCGCCGCACAGCCCGTACTCGGCGAGCAAGGCCGGAAGCGACATGCTGGTCCGCGCCTTTATGGACACCTACGGATTCCCGGCCAATATCACGAACTGCTCCAACAACTACGGACCGTACCAGTTCCCGGAGAAGCTGATCCCGCTCATGATCAACAACGCCCTGCAGGGGAAGAAGCTCCCCGTCTACGGCGACGGCAAGAACGTCCGCGACTGGCTCTATGTCGAAGACCACGCCAAGGCGATCGACATGGTGCAGGAAAAGGGGAAGATCTTCGAGACCTATAACATCGGCGGACACAATGAAAAGCAGAACATCGAGATCGTGAAGACCATCATCGAAGTGCTCAGAGAAGAACTTCCCGACGACGATCCGCGCAAGGCGCATGTCACGGAAGACCTGATCACCTATGTCGAAGACAGAAAAGGCCACGACAGACGCTACGCGATCGCGCCCGACAAGATCCGGGCGGAGATCGGATGGGAGCCGGAGACCATGTTCAAAGAGGGGATCCGCAAGACCATCCGCTGGTATTTCGAGCACCAGGACTGGATGGAAAACGTCACGAGCGGCGACTATCAGAAATATTATCAGAGCATGTACAACGTCTGAAGACAGACGAAGAAGCCACTGAAAAACGACTGAAAAGAAGGAGAAAAACCCATGAAAGGCATCATCCTGGCCGGCGGCAGCGGCACCAGACTCTATCCCTTGACCAAGGCAATCTCGAAGCAGATCATGCCGGTGTACGACAAACCCATGATCTATTATCCGTTGTCCACCCTGATGCTGGCAGGGATCCGCGAGATCCTCATCATCTCCACGCCGAGAGACCTGCCGGTGTTTGAGGAACTCTTCGGCGACGGAAAACAGCTGGGCCTCTCCTTTACCTACAGGATCCAGGAAGAGCCGCGCGGCCTCGCGGACGCCTTCATCATCGGAGAGGAATTCATCGGCGACGATTCCTGCGCTCTGGTCCTTGGCGACAACATCTTCTACGGCCAGAGTTTTTCCAAGGTGCTCCACCGCACCTTCGAGCGGGTCTCCACCGAAGGCGGCGCCACGATCTTCGGCTACTATGTAAGAGATCCGAAGGCCTACGGCGTCGTGGAATTCGGCGAAGACGGAAAGGCCATCTCCATTGAGGAAAAACCGGAAAACCCGAAGAGCAATTACGCGGTGCCGGGACTGTACTTTTACGACAACGACGTGGTGGAAATCGCGAAGAACGTCAAGCCCTCCGCCCGCGGCGAGATCGAGATCACCAGTGTCAACAACGCTTACCTCGAGAGGGGCACGTTAAACGTGGAAGTCCTGGGAAGAGGATTTGCCTGGCTGGACACGGGCACCCACGACCAGCTTCTGGATGCCGCGGACTTCATCTCCGCCTTCCAGAAACGGCAGGGCCTCTACATCTCCTGCATTGAGGAGATCGCCTTTAAGAAGGGCTACATCGACAGGGAACAGCTCGAAACGCTGGCAAAGCCCCTTATGAAGACGGACTACGGTCAGTATCTGATGGATGTGGCAAAAGGATTATAAGCATAAGAAAGGACCGTAGGGAGAATGGGGAAAATACTTGTCGAAACCTGTGAGATCGAGGGGCTGAAAGTCCTCACGCCGCAGGTCCACGGAGACGAACGGGGCTACTTCATGGAGACCTACCAGCAGAAGGACTTTGCTGAGATCGGGATCGACGTGACCTTCGTGCAGGACAACCAGTCATCGAGCAAACGCGGCGTCTTAAGAGGCCTGCACTACCAGATCGAGTTTCCGCAGGACAAGCTGGTGCGCGTCGTGCGGGGCAAGGTGTTCGATGTGGCGGTCGACTTAAGAGAAGGGTCAAAGACCTTCGGAAAATGGTTCGGCACCATCCTTTCCGAAGAAAACAAAAAGCAGTTTTTTATCCCGAAGGGATTTGCGCACGGATTTCTGGTGCTCTCGGATCTGGCGGAGTTCACCTACAAGTGCTCTGACTTTTACCATGCCGGCGACGAAGGCGGCATACGCTACGATGATGAACAGATCGGCATCGACTGGCCGTTCGAAGAAGGGGTGGAACTCACGCTTTCCGACAAGGACAGACAGTGGCCGGGATTAGAGGACTATGCGCATCGATAAGAAAAAAGCGGCGGTAGCCATCGTCTGGGTGATCGCGCTCTGCATGATGGCGGCCCTGATCCTGCATAACAATCCGCTCGAAGATGCGACGACGGCGCGGCTGAAAAAGCTTTCCGGGCTCGCGCTCCTTCTGTTGTTCTTAAGCGTACTGACGGTGTTCTATGACAAGCTCTTTACCCTGCCGGTGGAACTGTGGCAGAACAGACGGCTGATCTGGCGGCTTGCCAGGAACGACTTTAAGAAGCGCTATGCCGGCTCCTACCTCGGCGTGATCTGGGCCATGGTGCCGCCGGTGGTGACGGTGCTGATGTACTGGTTCGTGTTCGACCGGATCTTCGGCAACAGCAGACAGATCACGGGGACCGGCGGGGAAGTGCCCTTTGTCCTGTTTCTGACGGCGGGCCTTGTGCCGTGGTTCTTCTTCACGGATGCTCTAAGCGGCGGGACGGCGTCTCTTCTCGAGTACAACTACCTCGTGAAGAAGGTCGTGTTCAAGATCAGCGTCCTGCCGATCATCAAGATCACGGCGGCGCTCTTTGTGCATGTGTTCTTCACCTTTGTGCTGATCGTCATCGCTGCCGTATACGGGTACTACCCGAACGTGTACTACTGGCAGCTTTTGTACTATACGTTTTGTGAATACATTTTTATCCTGGGACTGTGTTACGCCACCTGCTCCATCGTGGTGTACTTCAGGGACCTGCAGCAGATCATCAACATCTGCATCCAGGTGGGCATCTGGGCAACGCCGATCCTGTGGAACATTCACAGCATCCCGGGTAAATGGAAGTGGTTCATCAAGCTGAACCCGATGGCTTACATCGTGGAGGGCTACCGCCTTTCCATCTACGGCGGCGAATGGTTCTGGAAGCATTTTTATTCCTCGACCTACTTCTGGGTGGTGACAGTGCTCCTGTTTCTTTTGTCGTCGCTCATTTTCAAACGACTCAAACCCGGTTTTCCGGATGTGTTGTAAAACGGTTTTCAAAGAGGCCTTATGCAGGAAGTTGCGATCCGTGTGGAAAAACTGAATAAACGATATCGCCTCTACGAACGGGGAAGGGACCGGATCTTCGATGCCTTAAGCCCCTCCGGCAGACCGAAGCGCGGGAAGGATTTTCCGGCGCTGAAAGACGTGGACCTCACCGTATACAAGGGAGAGACGGTCGGCATCATCGGCACCAACGGATCCGGCAAGTCTACCATCTTAAAGATCATCACGGGCGTTCTGACGCCCAGTGACGGCGAGGTGGAAGTCAACGGCCGGATCTCGGCGCTGTTAGAGCTCGGCGCCGGTTTCAACCTCGAGTACAACGGCATCGAGAACATCTACTTAAACGGCACGATGATCGGCTTCTCCGAAGAGGAGATCAAACAGAAACTGCCGGACATCCTTGCCTTTGCGGACATCGGAGACTACGTGTACCAGCCGGTCAAAATGTATTCGAGCGGCATGTTCATGCGCCTGGCCTTTGCGGTCGCCATCAACATCGATCCGGAGATCCTGATCGTGGACGAGGCGCTCTCCGTGGGCGATGTCTTTTTCCAGGCGAAGTGCTACCGGAAGTTTGAGGAGTTTAAGAAGCAGGGCAAGACCGTCCTCTTTGTTTCGCACGATCTGTCGAGCATCAGCAAATACTGCGACCGCGTGGTCGTCTTAAACAAGGGTGTAAAGCTCGGAGAAGGCGCGCCGAAGCAGATGATCGACCTCTACAAGCAGGTGCTGGTCGGACAGTACGAGGAACAGGCGGACCATCACGCGGCGGTGTCCGAAAACCCGGACGCGCTGGAGTACGGTTCCAAGAAGGCGGTCATTACTTCATTCGGCGTACGCGACGAAAACGGCGTGGAAAACGCGACGGTCTTGAAAGGGGCTCCGTGCGAGTTCCATATGATCGTGGAATTCATGGAGGACATCGAGGCCCCGGTCTTTGCGGTGTCCATCAAAAACATCCAGGGAGTCGAGATCACGGGGACCAACACCATGGCGGAAAAAGCCTTCCTGGAGTCTGTCCGGAAAGGCGAGGTGAAAAAGATCTCCTTCCGGCAGAAGATCGATTTACAGGGGGGAGAATACCTTCTTTCCTTCGGCGTGACAGGATTCGAAAAAGAAAACTTCACGGTGTATCACCGTTTGTATGATGTGCTGAATCTGACTGTGGTCTCGGACAAAAACACGGTCGGTTATTATGATATGAACACAAAGATAACGGTGGAGTAAAAGGGGAGAGGCTATGTTTTATGTAAGTACCAGAGGCAGCAAAAACAAGGTGACAGCAGCAGAGGCGATCGTACAGGGCCTCTCGGAGGACGGCGGGCTGTTTGTGCCGGAAGCGTTTCCGCAGGTGGATGCCGCCACTCTCAAGGAGTGGAGGCCGCTTTCGTACGCGGCGCTGGCGGGAGAACTGCTGCCTTTGTTCCTGGAAGAATACGATCCGGCGTTCCTGAGAAAGGCGGCGGGAGAGGCGTATGAGACCGCATTCGGAGCGGGCGCCGGCACAACGGTGAACATCGCGGAAGGCCTCTATGCGCTGGAGCTGTGGCACGGACCGACCTGCGCCTTCAAGGACTACGCCCTGCAGCTCATGCCGCGCCTTCTGGTGGAAGGCAAACGCATGACAGAGCATACGGAGAAGACGCGGATCCTGGTCGCGACCAGCGGAGACACCGGGAAGGCGGCGCTGGACGGCTACAAAAACCTTGAAGGCGTCGACATCATCGTCTTTTATCCGAATGATGGGACGAGCATCGTGCAGAGAAAGCAGATGGCGACCCAGGAGGGGGATAACGTCCGGGTCTTTGCGGTCGAAGGCAACTTCGACGATGCGCAGACCGGCGTGAAGAAGGTGTTCTCGGATGAGACCGTCCGGGAAAAACTCCTTCAGAAAAACATCCGCTTATCGAGCGCCAATTCCATCAACTGGGGAAGACTGGTGCCGCAGATCGTCTACTACTTCTACGCTTACTTCCGCGTGCTGGAGAGCGAAGGCTTTACGGAAGGAGCGCAGATCGACTTCTGCGTGCCGACCGGAAACTTCGGCGACATCCTGGCCGGCTACTATGCGAAGAAAATGGGCCTGCCCATCGGCAAGCTCATCTGCGCTTCCAATAAAAACAAGGTCCTGACGGACTTCTTCCGGACCGGGACCTACGATGCCGGACGCGAGTTCTATAAGACGGCGTCTCCTTCCATGGACATCCTCATCTCGAGCAACCTGGAGCGTCTCCTCTACCACGTGACGGGAGATGCCGGAAAGGTCAGCGAGTGGATGGCGTCGTTAAAGGAAACCGGGAAGTTCACCGTGTCCGAAGACATCCTCCAGAAGATCCGGCAGGACTTCGACTGCGGATGGACGTCCGAAGAGGAATGCGAGGAAACGATCGGCGCTTTCTTTGCGGAGCATAACTATATCAGCGACACGCACACGGCGGTCGCCCTGCATGTGACAAGGGAAAAGAAGAGCGCCGACCGCGTCATGGTCGTTTTAAGTACGGCAAGCCCGTTCAAATTCCCGCGCGTCGTGTTAAAGGCGCTCGGCGAAGCGGTGCCGGAAAATGATTTCGACGCCATCGCAGCCCTGGAGAGACGCACGGGGATGGAAGCGCCGGAAACGCTGACAAGCTTAAGGAACAAAGAAGACAGATTTACGCGGGTCATCTCCGCGGAAGAGATTGCGGAGGTCTCTCTTGCATAAAGAAGGAACACAGTTTGAAAAGATCGGTGGCGTAACGCTCGATTATACCCTGTATCCCGGAGAGGATTTTTACAGCGACGGAGACATCGAGAACGAACTTCTCTCCATCGTACAGACGACGCCGCCGGAGGACTTTGAAAAGGTCATCCGGGACAGACTGGAGTGGCCGGTGCTCTATCATCTTTCCTCCATCCGCGGCAACATCGTCGACTGGATCCCGTTTACGGGAACGGAAAAGGTACTGGAGATCGGCGCGGGCCCCGGCGCGATCACGGCGACCCTTGCGTCCCGTGTGAAGGAGGTCACCTGTGTCGACCTCTCGAAGACCAGATCGCTCATCAATGCCTTCCGCAATAAGGAGCATGACAACATCACCATCAAGGTGGGCAATTTCGAGGACATCGAACCGCACCTTGCGACAGATTATGACTACGTCTTTCTGATCGGTGTCTTTGAATACGCAAAGAGCTACTTCAAGGTCGGCGAGGATGCGTTTGCCAAGGAACTGAAATACGTGCGCAGACATCTGAAGGAAGAAGGACGCCTGGTGCTTGCGATCGAAAACCGCCTGGGACTCAAATACTTTGCGGGCTCCACGGAAGATCACACCGGACGCTTCTTTGACGGGGTCGAAGGATACCGCAGAGAGGGGAAGGAAGAACAGGCGGCGGCGGAGACTTTCTCGGAGCCGATGTTGAAAAAGCTCCTTTCCGAGAACGGATTTGCCGAGCACACCTTCTATTATCCGTATCCGGACTACAAGTTCATGTCGACCCTGTTCTCCGGAAGAAGACCGCCTGAAGAGAGCGAACTCAACGAGAACCTGCGCAACTTTGATCACGACAGGCTCCTTTTGTTCGATGAAAAGAAGGCCTTCGGCGCACTGATCCGTGACGGCCTGTTTTCGACCTTTGCCAATTCGTTCCTTGTCGTCACCGGGAAGGAGCTGCCGGTCATCTACTGCAAGTATTCGAATGACCGGGCGCCGGCCTACCGGATCAGGACGCGGATCCTCCGGGAAGAGGATGAGTGGATGGTCGAAAAGACACCGCTCCATAAAGACGCCGCGTCGCACATCGGAAAGCTCCCCGTCGCGTACGGGAAGCTGCGGGAACGCTACGAGGACGGCGATCTGACGATCGCTCCGTGCTACGCGGAGGGAGACTCTGTTTTGTTCCCGTATGTAAAGGGACTGACGTTAGAGAGCCTCCTCGACGAAGCACTGAACGACGGCGACGAAGGACGCTTCTTTGCACTCCTCGACCAGTACCGCACGCGCTGCGGTTTCCGCGAGGAGATGCCGATCGCCGATTACGATATGACCTTCTCCAACATCGTGGTGGAGGGAGATACCTGGCAGGCGATCGACTATGAGTGGGCAAGGGACAAGGCATTACCCGCGAGAGAAATGCTCATCCGTGCGGTCCAGGTCTTCTTCCTGGAAGATCCGGAGAGAAGGAGCAGGCTCCTTTCCCTGACCCCCGTGGAGAGGCTCTACGCGGAACTCAAGGTGACGGCGGACGAGTGGATGAAGTATGCCGCCATCGAGAAGGCCTTCCAGGACGAGATCACGATGGGCATGATGTCGCTCGGGGAACTGCGCGCAGCCTTTGGCAAAAAGGTCATCACCCCGCCGGAGATCGCGGCCGAAAAAGCCGCCAGAAACGGCGGACAGAAGGAAAAGGCGGAGAACCTTGCGACGGTGCAGGTATATTTTGATACCGGAAACGGCTACAACGAAAAGGAATCCTACTTGGTGGACGAACCCTACCAGGGGGAAGGCATGATCGCCTTTTCGGTTGAGGTGAAGGAAGATGTGAAAAAGCTTCGCATCGATCCGGCGCTCTGCCCGTGCCTCGTCATGCTGCATGACGCGCGGGTGAACGGGGTCAGCAACGCCCACCTCTTAAAGGCGCTTACGCACAACGGCAAAAACGGGATCGGCGGCAGCATTCTGTTTACCACCTCCGACCCGAACATGGAATGGGATATGGGAAAGGTGCGCAGAAAAACCGGGATCAGGACCGGCGAACTGCGTCTCTCCTGTGTGATTCAGATGAGCGGACTGCCGGCCAGCATGGCAGAATCCATCAAAGGGAAAAGGTAAATGGGAATCAAAGAATCCGTAAAACAGGTGCTTGTGGACAGACAGGAAGAACAGTACCGCAAAAAGCTCCTTGCAAAAGAAGACATGTATGCGGACTGGTTCAGACTCCATACGGCGGAACTGAAGAGATCCCTGCAGGCAAGGGAGAAGAAAACAGAGAGACTTTCTTCGGAAACAGTGCGCTACAGAGACCTTCGCGCCAAGATCCTGTCCGGCGAGGAACTGCCGGAACTTCTGATCGCGTGCGGCGGAGAAGGAGAACTCACCGAGTACGCGGCGGAGGTCATCGAGAACTTCTTCCTCGACAATCCGGACATCAATCTGGCCTACGGCGATGAAGATATTCCGGGAGAAGACGGAAAACGCCTCCCGTGGCTCAAATCCGACTGGGCGCCGGACACGTTTCTGTCGACGTTTTATTTCGGCAACATCTTCGTGATCCGCACGTCGATCCTTCTGCTGCTAAATCCGGGCGCCCGCACGGCGCAGGAGATGGAAGGCAAGTCGCAGCTTGCGGAAGAGGACATGCGGGAGTGGATCTATAGAAGACTCTGCATGCGCATCGCCCAGGCGGAAGGCGGCTTTACGCCGCGGGAAAACGGAAAGTTTCCGATCGGACACATCCGTGAGGTCCTGTTCCATGCCGACAAGCCGCCCGTACCGTGGAATTCCAACCTGATCTCGACGTCGCTCACGGGGCGGTTCAACGAAGCCTCTGCCAAGGAGAGGCTGGTCAGCATCATTATTCCGAGCAAGGACAACTTCCCGGTCTTAAAGCGCTGCGTTGAGACCATTGAACAGTATACGCACAACGCGCCCTACGAACTGATCCTGGTGGACAACGGGAGCTCCGACGAGTGCAGGGCAGAAGTGGAAGCGCTCGTGCGCTCCTTCAATGAGAACGGAAAAGCGGAATACATCTATGAGCCGATGCAGTTCAACTTCTCCAGGATGTGCAACCTCGGCGCAAGACATGCCAACGGCGAACTGCTCCTGTTCTTAAACGACGACATTGAGATCAGACGGCCCGGCTGGCTCTCCTACATGTCCGAAAAGGCCAAGCTTCCCTATGTGGGGGCGGTCGGCATGAAGCTGCTCTATCCCAACTCGGACGTGATCCAGCATGCGGGCGTCGTAAACGTACGGGTCGGCCCGATCCATAAGCTGCAGTATCTGAACAATACCGAGGAGTGGTACTTCGGCTTCAACAAAGGGGTCCGCAACGTGATCGCCGTGACGGGCGCCTGCCTCATGATGCGCACCGCACTGTTTGAAGAACTGGGCGGATTTGACGAGGAGCAGTTTGCGGTTTCGTTCAACGACATCGACCTTTGCTACCGCGCCTTTGAAAAAGGCTATTACAACGTCGTGCGCAACAACATGTACCTTTACCATCACGAATCGCTCTCCCGGGGCGACGATCGGAAGGACACGGTCAAGTCCCTTCGTCTTTCCAGGGAGCAGATGGCGCTGCTGACAAAGCACGAGGAACTCTTCGGCGTCGATCCGTTTTATCATCCGTATCTGACGCAGAACCCGGCCGTGACCCGCTTCGAGATCGGCCTGGAAGACGAGCAGTTAAGAGATCCGGTGATGCAGAGCGTAAAGAAGATCGGAAAACCCTATCCCGCAGAGTGGGAGGACGGCGTCCTGCGCCTGGGCGTGGAATACGCCAACGCACTCTCCAACTGGTTTGACGGGCCCTTCGCGGGACAGGAGAAGAAGGGGTATTACATCAAGGGATATGCCTTCGTCATCGATGCCAACAACGCGGTTTACGAGCGGAAGCTCCTGTTCCGGGACGAGCAGAGAAAAGACGTCGTGTACGAGACCGCGGTGGAAGATGTCTATCGCGAAGACATCGCGGACAACCTGACGGATCAGAAGAACGAATACCTGACCGGATTCTCCGCGGTCATTCCCGTGGGAAGTCTTCCGAAGGGCGCCTATGAGATCGGCATGATCGCCGCAGACAGGACCGGCAGGGGACGCATCGTCAACTGGTCGGATGCCTGCCTCCGCGTGGAATAAAGAAAAAGAACATGGGAACCGAAGAAAGAGATTATAAGGAAGAATACGAAAAGGAACGGGTGAAGGCGGCCTATCTGGCAGACCGGGTGGCCCAGCTCGAGGATGAGGTGGACGACCTCTCCTTTAAGCTTGCCCGCATCAAGAACAATCCTCTGTGGAAGGCTTCGAAGCCCGCACGGAGCGTCTATCACTTTGTAAAGCGCCAGGCGGACCGGATCAAAAACCAGGGAGACGCCAGGGGCGTTGTCAAGAAGATTCAGTACAAGATCAGGGAAAAGCAGGCGGCCAAAGGCTACGGCACTGCCTCCTTCCCGGATGAAGAGGAAAGAAAGAGACAGCGTGAGGCGGTCTTTCAGAAGGACATCCTCTTCAGCATCCTGGTCCCTTTGTACAATACGCCGGAAAACTACCTGAAAGACATGCTGGACTCGGTCCTGAACCAGACATATGAGAACTGGGAACTGTGTCTGGCGGACGGGTCGGATGAGGCGCATGCCTATGTCGGAGAGATCGTAGAGTCTTATAGGAAGAGAGACGAAAACCTCGCAAGAAGGATCCGCTACGAGAAGTTAAAGGAAAACGGCGGCATCTCCGCAAACACCAATGCGGCGCTGGCGATGGCAAGCGGACAGTACGTCGCGCCCTTTGATCACGACGATTATCTCCATCCTTCCGTCCTGTACGAATACGCCAAAGCGATCGACGAGACGGGAGCGGACTACCTCTATTGCGACGAGACGACCTTTGCGGGGACCAATCTGAACAAATTCGTTACGATGCATTTCAAGCCGGACTACGCGATCGACAACCTCCGTGCCAACAATTACATTTGCCACCTAAGCTGCTTCGACAGAGACCTCTTAAAGGGAGAGGAACTCTACCGTTCGCAGTATGACGGCAGTCAGGACCACGACATGATCCTGAGGCTTACGGACAAGGCGAAAAAGATCGTGCATGTGCCGAAGCTCTTATATTACTGGCGCTGCCATCCGGGCTCCACGGCATCCGACATCGGCGCCAAGGAATATGCCATCGAAGCGGCCAGGGGGAGCGTCGCGGATCATCTGCGGCGGCATGGATTCAAAAACTTCCGCATCACCGGCACGAGGGCCTTCGAGACCATCTTCAAGATCACGTACGAGATCGAAGGCAATCCTCTCATCTCCATCGTCATTCCGAACAGGGATCACGAGGAGGATCTGCGCAGGTGCCAGACTTCCATCTTCGACAAGTCGACCTACGAAAACTACGAGATCGTCATCGCGGAGAACGGCAGCACCGAGGAAGCGGTCAAAAAGTATTACGAGGAACTGCAGGCGGGACCCCTGCGGGAGCGGATCCGGATCGTCCACTGTGATCCGGGGGAGAGTTTCAACTACGCAAGGATCTGCAACGAAGGCGTACGCGCGGCAACCGGCGAGTACATCCTCTTACTGAATAACGATACCCAGGTCATCTCCGTCAACTGGATGGAGGAACTTCTGATGTATGCCCAGCGTCCGGACGTGGGTGCGGTCGGCGGCAAGCTCTACTATCCCGACAAGACCATCCAGCATGCGGGCATCGTGGTGGGGCTCGGCGCGCACAGGACGGCCGGCCACACGCATTACAAACAGCGCAGGGAGAATCTCGGCTACATGGGAAGGCTCTGCTACGCGCAGAACGTATCGGCCGTGACCGGCGCCTGCCTGATGGTGAAGAAGGAAGTGTACGACAGGGTGGGCGGTCTGGACGAGAGCTTTGCGGTCTCCTTAAACGACGTCGACCTTTGCCTGAAGATCCGGGAAGAGGGACTCCTCAATGTGTTTACGCCGTTTGCGGAACTCTACCATTATGAATCGGCATCCCGCGGCGCGGACCTGGAAGGGGAGAAGGCGGCGCGCTACAACGCGGAGAGCGAACACTTCAGGGAGAAGTGGAAGGACTTCCTCGCAAAGGGAGACCCGTATTACAACCCGAATTTCACGCTGGACAGAAGCGATTATTCTTTAAAAGTTCAGGATTAACAAAACGGACAGAAAGGAAAAGCCATGGAAGAAAGAGTCAGAGAACTGTATGCGTATTGGTCAGAGGATCCGTATTTTGATGAGGCGACCAGACAGGAATTAAAGGCCATCGAAGCGGACGAGAAAGAGATCGAGGAACGGTTTTACACGGACCTTGCCTTCGGGACCGGCGGTCTGCGCGGCATCATCGGAGCAGGCACGAACCGTCTGAACATCTATACGGTACGCAAGGCCACCCAGGGACTGGCCAATTACATCAATAAGATCGGCGATCCGAAAAGAGGCGTTGCGATCTCTTATGACTGCCGGAACATGTCTCCGGAGTTTGCGCTCGAGACTGCGCTCTGCCTTGCGGCCAACGGCATCAAGGCCTATCTGTCCGATACCCTTCGTTCCGTGCCGCAGGAATCGTTCGCCATCCGCCACTTCCATACGCAGGCGGGCGTCGAGATCACGGCCAGCCACAATCCGCCGGAATACAACGGATACAAGGCCTACTGGGAGGACGGCGCGCAGGTGACGCCGCCGCACGACCAGGGCATCATTGCGGAAGTCAATGCGGTCAAAGACTTCAGCGAAGTAAAGACCATGTCCAAAGAAGAAGCGCTGGAAAAGGGCCTTCTTGCGTACTTCGGAACGGAAGTCGACGATGCCTACATGGCGGCCATCAAGGAGCAGATCCTGCATCCCGAAGTCATCAAAGAGATGGCAAAGGACATCCGCATCGTCTATACTCCCTTCCACGGCGCCGGCCTCGTACCGGTCACCAGAGTGCTGTCGGAACTGGGTTTTGAACACGTCTATGTCGTTCCGGAACAGGAAGAGCCGGACGGCAATTTCACGACCCTCGAGTATCCCAATCCCGAGGATCCGAAAGCCTTCACCCTGGCTTTGAAACTGGCCAGGGAAAAGAATGCCGACATCGTCCTTGCGACCGACCCGGATGCGGACCGTCTGGGCGTCTATGTGCTGGATACGAAGAACGGAGACTACATCCCCTTCACAGGCAACATGTCCGGCATGCTGATCGGAGAATACATCTTGAGTGAGCGCAAGAAGCTCGGAAAGATGCCGGAGAACCCGGCCTTTGTCTCCACCATCGTGACGACGAAGCTCGGCAGAGCGATCGCGGAGAGATACGGGCTGCATTATACGGAGACGCTGACCGGATTCAAGTACATCGGCGAGCAGATCAAACTTTACGAGCAGGAGAACACCTATCACTACGTATTCGGACTCGAAGAAAGCTACGGTTGCCTTGCCGGGACGCATGCCAGAGACAAGGATGCCGTCTGCGCCGTCATGTTGCTTTGCGAGGCGGCGGCCTTCTACAAGAAGCAGGGCATGACGCTCTGGGATCAGATGCTTGCCATGTATGAGACCTACGGATTCTATAACGAGACGCAGTACTCCGTCACGAAAAAAGGGATGGACGGCTTAAAGGAGATTGCGGCCATGATGGACCGCCTGAGAGAAAACCCGCCCATGTCCTTTGGAGAATTCACGGTGACGGAATTCCGCGATTACAAGACGGGAGAAGTCTTTGTTCCCGCGACGGGCGAAAAGAAAGCAACGGGACTGCCGTCGTCGAACGTCCTCTTCTTTGCGCTGAATGACGACGCCTGGTGCTGCGCAAGACCTTCCGGAACGGAACCGAAGATCAAGTTCTACATGGGCGTCAAGGGAACGAGTCTGGAAGACGCCCGGGAAAAGAACGAAGCGCTGACGGAAGCTGTCAAAGCGGTGATCTGAAGACAGAAGAGAAGACATGCTGCCCTTTGAGAAGATCGGGAGCGATCTTACAAAAACCATACAGTACGCCGGAAGAAACGGGCTCGTCCGTACCTTTTACGCGGCGCGCGAGAGGCTGAAGAGCCGGATGGGGGAACCCTACGTCTACCTTCCGCCTTCCGAAGAGACGTTGAACATTCAGCGCGCAGACTATGCGCGGCTGTTAAACGGAGAGGAGCCGGAGGAGGTCTTCCGGTTTCCGACGAGGATGACGTATGCGCCGAAGATCAGCATCGTCGTGCCGGCGCTCGATCCGCAGAAGAAGCACTTTCAGGCGCTGGTCGAAAGCGTGATGCAGCAGACATACGGCAACTTTGAACTCATCGTTGCGGACGCCGGAAAGACCATGAACGTCATGCAGGTGCTGGAAAAGTACCAGGACGAGCGGATCATCCACAGACATCTGGCCAAGAACGCGGGGATCTCCGCCAATACCAATCTGGCCAGCGCCTACGCGACGGGAGACTATGTAGCCTTCCTCGACCACGACGATTTCCTGACGCCGGATGCGCTGTATGAGAACGCGCTCGCGATCTTAAAGACCGATGCGGAGATTCTGTATTCGGATGAAGACAAGTGCGACAGCGCGGGCAGGATCTTCTTTGAACCGAACCGCAAGCCCGACTTCAATCCCGACTACTTTTTTGCCAACAACTACATCTGCCATTTTCTGGTGATGAAACGCTCGCTCTTTCGGGCGCTGCAGCTGCGGAGCGAATATGACGGGGCACAGGACTATGATCTTGTCCTGCGCGCGCCGAAGTCGGAGATCTTCCATATCCCGAAGGTCCTGTATCACTGGCGGACGCACAGGGAATCGACCGCGGGGAATCCGGCCAGCAAGAACTACGCCTATGAGGCCGGCAAGAATGCGCTGCAGGATTACTTTGAGGCGCTCGGCGTCAAGGCGGACGTGGAGCACGCGGCCCACCGGGGGTTCTACCGCGTGACCTACCATCCGGACATCTTCCAGTGCCGTCCGGAAGTAGGCGTTCTGGGCGGCAGGATCCTGAACGAGAGACACCGGGTCATCGGCGGCAGGATCGAGGAGGACGGCAGTACGCTCTATGCCGGCAGGCACGAATTCGAGAGCGGGGATATGCACCGGGCGGACACCAGGCAGGATGTGTATGCGGTGGACGCGCGTCTGATGAAGGTAACGAATGCCCTGAAACCGATCTACGAAGAGGTGTTCGGCGTACCGTATGAAAAGCAGGAGACGCTTCCGCCGGTGATCGGAAAGGAAAAAAGCATTGCCTTTTGCAGAAAGGCTTCGGAAATGGGGTATCTGATCGTATGGGATCCCGAGTGGACGATCGTGACACAGGAAAAGTAACGCTGGTGATCCCGAATTACAACGGGAAGGCGTTTCTGGAAGAGTGTCTGAAGAGCATACTGGCGGGGAGTCTCGTGCCGCACATCATCGTGGTGGACAATGCCTCGACAGACGGCAGCAGGGAACTTGTCAAAGAAAAGTTCCCGGAAGCGGACCTCGTGGCGTTGCCCGTAAACACCGGGTTCTGTCATGCGGTCAATGCCGGGATCCATTTGACAAAGACAGAGTTTGTGTTTTTGTTAAACAACGACACCACCGTGGAGCCGGACTGCGTGCGCGCCCTGCTGGAGACACTTTCGCAGGATGATCAGGCCTTTTCCGTACAGGCAAAGATGCTCTCCATGCGGGATCCTTCAAAGATCGACGATGCGGGAGACCTCTACGCGGCGCTCGGCTGGGCCTTTGCCCGCGGAAAGGGGAAGGACGCCCGGCGCTATGAAACGGGAGGCGAGGTCTTTTCCGCCTGTGCGGGCGCTGCCATGTACCGGATGGACGGCTTCCGGGAGATCGGGCTCTTTGACGAGCGGCATTTCTGCTACCTCGAGGACGTGGACATCGGGTACCGGGCAAAACTCTTCGGTTACCGGAACCTGTACGAACCGAAGGCCGTTGTCCGTCACTACGGATCGGCCGTAAGCGGCTCTGCGCACAATCCGTTCAAGGAAGAAATGGCCGCCGGCAACAACCGGTATCTTCTATATAAAAATATGCCTCTCTGGCAGCGCGTTTTGAACGCACCGCTTTTGTGGATCGGCAGAGGGATCAAATACCGGTACTTTCGGAAAAAGGGACTGGGGGATGCCTTTCAGAAGGGTCTTGCAAGAGGAAGTGTGCTGAAGGAGAGAGCAAAGGCATACACGCACGGCTCCCTGGCGGAAGAAGCGGGGATCGCAAGGCAGGAACTGGAGCAGGTCAATCCGCTCTATCTCGGGGAGAAGATACCGTTTGCCTTCTCGCGACTGCCGCGGTATTTTAAGGTACAATGGGAATTGTGGACAGGGGTTTTCAAGAGACTCTATGATTAAAGACAATCAGGTATTGTTTAACAGACTTCATATCGTTCTGGACGGCGTTGCGATGGTCATCAGCTTTACCATCGCCTGGCTGATCATGTTCGCATCGCCCATGGCAACGACCGTTCCCGGCGTCACCGCGCTCTCGGCGCAGACCTACTTCTCATCGCTGTTCATCCTGGTGCCGTTGCTGCTCATCCTCTATGCGATGAATAACCTCTATTCTTCCAAGCGGGTGATGCGGATCCGGACGGAGATGATCGGAATCTTCTATGCAAATGTGATCGGCGTCGCGCTCTGGATCATCGGTCTGTTCATGATGGCGAACGTCCTGCCCTGGACGGTCGACTATTCCCGAAGACTGATGCTGTTCTTCTTTGTTATCAACCTGATCATCACGGGGCTTTACCGCTACATCATCCGCAAGATCCTTTATCACATCAGAAGACGGGGCAACAACTTAAAGCACATCATCCTCGTGGGCTACTCCCGTGCCGCCGAAGCCTATATGGACCGGCTGTATGCCAATGCGCAGTGGGGATATGTGGTGCACGGGATCCTCGACGATCATGTGCCGCGCGGCACGGAATACAAGGGGACGAAGGTTCTGGGCGGCATCGATAATCTGGAGATCATCCTGCCCGAGAACAAGATGGACGAGATCACCATCACCCTGTCGCTGGGCGATTACGACAAGCTGGAACGGATTGTGGACATGTGCGAAAAATCAGGCGTCCACACAAAGTTCATTCCGGATTACAATTCGCTCTTCCCGAGCAACCCCTATACCGAAGACCTCATGGGACTGCCGCTCATCAACATCCGCTACGTCCCGCTTTCCAATACGCTCTATGCCTTCATCAAACGATGCATGGACATCGCGGGCGCCTGCTTCTGTCTGGTGCTGTTTTCTCCGGTGATGCTTGCTGCCGCGATCGGCACGGCGATCTCCGGCGGCGGACCGGTCATCTTCAAGCAGGAACGCATCGGGATGCACGGCAGACCGTTCCAGATGTATAAGTTCCGGACGATGATCGAACAGGCGCCGGAAGATGAGGAGCGCGCCTGGACCACCAAGGAGGACGCACGCGTCACTCGCTTCGGAAGAATCCTTCGAAAGACCAGCATCGACGAGATGCCGCAGTTCGTCAACGTCCTGATGGGGAACATGAGCCTGGTCGGCCCGCGCCCCGAGCGGCCGCAGTTTGTAGAAAAATTCAAGGAAGAGATCCCGCGCTACATGGTGAAGCACCAGGTGCGTCCGGGCATTACCGGCTGGGCGCAGGTGAACGGCTACCGCGGCGACACGTCCATCCGCAAGCGCATCGAATACGATCTGTATTACATAGAGAACTGGAGCATCGGCTTTGACTTTAAGATCCTCCTGATGACGATCTTCAGAGGATTTATCAATAAAAACGCTTACTGATATGGGAAATGTCGTTGATGTCGTGATCCCCACGCTGTGGCCGAAAGAAGAGCTGTGGGATATTTTGGACAGACTGGAACACGGGACGCTTGTGCCGCGAAAGATCCGTCTGATCAATACGGAAGAGAAGGGCTTTCTTTCTTTTCTGGAAAAAAGAGGACTGACGGAGAAACAGTTCCTGGAAGAGCATGCGACGGCGGAGGTGTATCACATCCTGCGCGAGGAATATGACCACGGCGGAACGAGAAACCGCGGCATGGCGCTTTGCGAAGATGCGGACCTTGTCGTGATGATGACGCAGGATGCCGTTCCCGCGGACTTCCGCCTCCTGGAAAAACTCACCTACCCGCTGCAGAGATCGCCGGGGGTGAAGGAACATAAGATCGCCGTGTCCTACGCCAGACAGATCGCCAGAGACGACGCGAAGGAAGCGGAGAAGTTCACACGGCTGTTCAACTATCCGCCCGAACCGATGGTCAAGACGGAGGATGATTTTTCAAAGCTCGGCATCAAGACCTACTTCTGTTCCAACGTCTGCGCCTGCTACAGGACGGAGATCTTTAAAGAGGAAGGACCTTTTCCGGAACCCGCCATTTTCAATGAGGACATGGTCTATGCCGGACGCGTCGTTAAGCGCGGCTTTGCGATCGCCTATGTGGCGGACGCGCGGGTCATTCATTCGCACAATTATTCCGGACTGCAGCAGCTGCACAGGAACTTTGACTTAGGCGTTTCGCAGAGCGCCTTTCCGGAGGTCTTTCGGGGGACGGGCTCCGAAAAAGAGGGACGGCGCTTTGTGTGGAGCGTCTTAAGACATTTGAAGGAGAAGGGAGCCGCTTACGAAATAATCCCCTTCCTCTACGGGAGCGCCATGCGGCTGATCGGCTATAAGCTGGGAAGAGGGTACGAGAACCTTCCGAAGTGGCTGATCAGAAAACTGACGATGAACCGGTATTACTGGACATCCTGAGAAAGGAAAGAAATGGAGATCAATGTATTAAACGAAGGCGTCGAGAGCTACGAAGAAGTCATGCTCATTTATGACGGCGCCCTCAAACAGATGGAGACGAAGATGCAGATCCTGAACGAAGAGTTTCAGCATGTGCACAAGTACAATCCCATCGAACATATCAAGGCAAGGATCAAGAGCACGCAGTCGATCGTCAAAAAACTGAAGGCCCACGGGTATGAAGACACCCTGGCCAACATGGTGAAATACGTCGATGACATCGCCGGCATCCGGATCATCTGCTCCTTTACCTCCGATATCTACCGGATCGCGGACATGATCAGCAGCCAGAGCGACATCAAGGTGCTCGCCATCAAGGACTACATCGCCAAGCCCAAGGAGAGCGGCTACGAGAGTTACCACATGGTCGTCATGGTGCCGGTCTATCTTTCGGACCGCATCGTGGAAGCCAAGGTGGAAGTGCAGATTCGGACGATCGCCATGGACTTCTGGGCATCGCTCGAGCATAAGATCCAATACAAGTTTACCGGCGAAGTGCCGGAAAAGATCAGCGAAGAACTGCTGGAGTGCGCCAAGATGGTCTCCGCGCTGGATGCGCAGATGCTCAAACTCAACCGGGAGATCATGGAACTCGAAGAGACGTAAGAGAGAAGGCCTCCTTAAAATGAGGAGTGCCCGGGAGGATAAGAGATCTCTCATCCGCCCGGGCTATTATGAAAAAATTATCCATAGGTCAGAAGCTTATGATTCATGATACCAGCAATATGTGGACGGATTATGAATACGCTTTGAACAAGACGTTAATTAGTAACAATTGACAGCCGAATCTGTCAGAATTTTTATACAAAATAAACAAAAAACACACGTTCCTTGTTCATCCTACCATTCGGTGGTATGATAACAAAACGATTTAAGAAGGGAAAGAATGCGATGCAGACAGGCAGGTCCTACAGCCCGGATGAGCTGATTGTCATGAACTCCGCCGCGGAGGTCGCCAAACAGGAGATGCTCTCGACGGTGGTGGAAGAAAACGTCAGACGGTTTTCCGAGGTGAAGGATACCCAGGAAGAAACGACGGAAGAGATCCTTTCTTCCATCCGGGACGTGGAAACGGCCATTCAGGAGAAACTGAACAGGCAGGATGATTTCAATCACAAGGACAACGTGCGTGTCTATCGCAATGTCCAGGCGGCGGTCAAATCCGACCTGGATGCGCAGAGCGCGCTCCTCAAACAGGAGATCGCTCTGTTAAAAGAAGAGCTTGTGCAGGCAAGAGAGGAGAACCGGAAACTTCTTGCAGAGAAGAAACTCCGCTCCCCGCTCCTTGTCTGGACCTTCCTGTTCGCGGCGGCGATCCTGTGTATCGAAGTACTGGACTTCACGGGAGCGCTGGACTACCTGATCCGGATCGGGAACGCGTTTTTCTTCGGCATGTAACGGCAGGAGGGTCACGGAGGAAATATGGAGCATTATGTTGTCAAAGGCGGCAATGCCCTGGTCGGCGAAGTAGAGATCGCCGGGGCGAAGAATGCGGCGCTCGCGATCCTCGCGGCGTCCATCATGTCGGATGAGACAGTCACGATAGAGAACGTTCCGGATGTCAGCGACATCCGTGTGCTCGTGCAGGCGATCGAATCCATCGGCGCCAGGGTCGGGCACCCGGACAGACACGTCTATACCATCAACGGCGCAGAGATCAAAGACCTTCCCGTAGACAATGCCCTGATCCGGAAGATCCGCGGATCGTATTACATGATCGGCGCGCTTCTCGGAAAGTATAAGCATGCGCAGGTGGCGCTGCCGGGCGGCTGCGCGATCGGCCTTCGTCCGATCGACCAGCACATCAAAGGCTTCAAGGCCCTCGGCGCGGATGTCCGCGTGCTGAAGGGCGGGCTCCTCGGCGCCGGTGCGGAGAACCTGCACGGGGCGCACATCTACATGGACATGGTGTCGGTCGGCGCGACCATCAACATCATGATGGCTGCCGTCATGGCCAGGGGAACGACCGTCATCGAGAACGCCGCGAAGGAACCGCACGTCGTTGACCTCGCAAACTTCTTAAACAGCATGGGCGCGCGCATCAAGGGCGCCGGTACCGACGTGATCCGTGTGAGCGGTGTGGAAAGACTGCACGCGGCGGAATACGCCATCATCCCGGACCAGATCGAAGCGGGCACCTATATGTTCGCGGCGGCGGCGACAAAAGGCGACGTGACCATCACCAACGTGATCCCCAAGCACCTCGAATCCATCTCCGCAAAACTGAAGGAGATCGGCTGTGAGATCGAAGAAAGCGACGACGCCCTGCGCGTGGTCGCGACCGGACGTCTGAAACAGACGAACGTCAAGACGCTTCCCTATCCCGGATTCCCGACGGACATGCAGCCGCAGATCGCGGTGCTCCTTGGTTTGTCGAAGGGGACCAGCATCGTGACCGAATCCATCTTCGAGAGCCGCTTCAAATACGTGGACGAACTGATGAAGATGGGAGCCCACATTACGGTGGAGGGGAATACCGCCATCATCGACGGCGTGGAAGGTTATACCGGCGCTTCCATCAACGCGCCGGATCTGCGTGCCGGCGCAGCCCTTGTCATCGCGTCGCTTGCGGCCGACGGCATTTCCGAGATCCACGACATTCACTTCGTGGAACGCGGGTACGAAGACTTCCCCGAGAAATTAAGAAGTCTTGGCGGAGAGATCATCAAGGTTTCTTCCGAGGAGGAAGAGGAGAAGGCAATCCGAAGGTTCCAGCTGCGCGCCGTGTAAAATACGTTTGCAAAACGCCTCTTCATCCCGTAGAATAAAACAAACCTCATAAACACGTGTTGTATTTTTCAGGGCAGGGTGTAAGTCCCTACTGGCGGTAAAGTCCGCGACCCGCTTTTTTTACAAAAGGCGGCTGACCCGGTGAAACTCCGGGACCAACGGTATAGTCCGGATGGAAGAAAAATCGGCAAGTGGCGAAAATGACATGACGGTGTTGTCGTGATCATTTTTCCCATACGACGACTGCCCTGCTTTTTCAAAGAAGCAGGGTTTTTCAATGCGGTAAAACTGCATAGAAACGATTGAAAAAGACGCACGTACCAAAGAAAGGAAGGAAAGAAACATGAGCAGTAAAAGTGTACTCTCAGCCATCAGCAAGAACGTGTCGTTTGTGGGCGTCTTTTTTCTCGTCATCGTGTGCATGCTCCTTGTCGCCTATGCCTTTGAAAAGGCGGCGAACCGGAAGAACCCGGACGCGGACCGGATCCTCTCGACCAGAAAGATCGTCATGATCGGTATGTTCGGCGCTATCTCCGGCATCCTGTACTGTTTTGACTTTGCGCTCCCGATCGCCCCGAGCTTTTATAAGCTGGATTTCTCGGAGCTCCCGGCGCTGATCGGCGGCTTTGCGTTCGGCCCCGTGGCGGGGGTCCTGATCGAGTTTGTCAAAATGGTGGTGAAGCTCCTCTTAAAGAGCACCTCCACGGCCTTTGTCGGCGACATGGCCAACTTCCTGATCGGCTGCATGCTGGTGCTGCCGGCATCGGTCATCTACCGCTTTAAGAAGTCCAGGCAGACGGCGATCCTCGGATGCCTCGTCGGGACGCTCATCATGACATTCTTCGGAACGTTCTTTAACGCGGTCTATCTGATCCCGACCTATGTGGCGCTGTTCGGGATGCCGCTCGATGTGATCCTCGGAATGGGGCAGGCCATCAACGGCCGCGTGACGGACATCTGGAGCTTTGTCCTTCTGATGGTGACGCCGATCAACCTGATCAAGGGAACGATGATCTCGTGTCTGACCATGCTCGTGTACAAACGCGTTTCCCCCATCATCAAGTACGGGACCGCGGCCGGCAGAAAGGGGTACGCGGGCTGAGGAAGGAACTCCCGTACGAAGCGCTGCACGCATTGTACTATGGCGGAAAAAATGCAATAATACTGTGGGTATCAAATATGGTTAAAAGAAACTAACTGAACGTGAAAGCACTGGTAGAAGTACAGAATATTTCGAAGATCTATAACGAGGGAGAAGGAGACAACGAGGTCCGGGCACTGGACGGCGTGTCTCTTTCTATTGAAGAAGGAGAGTTCGTGGCCATCATCGGACAGTCCGGCTCCGGCAAGTCGACGCTGATGAACCAGCTCGGATGCCTGGATGTGCCGACGTCCGGCAGATACTTCCTGCACGGCATCGACGTCTCGGACATGACGGACGACGAGCTTTCGGACGTGCGCAACAAGGAGATCGGCTTTGTCTTCCAGGGCTTCAATCTGATTCCGGGACTGACGGCGCTCGAAAACGTGGAACTGCCGCTCATCTACCGCGGTGTCGGCAGGAGGGAGCGAAACGAGCTTTCCCACCGGGCGCTGGAAGCCGTGGGACTGGGAGAGCGCAAATCGCACAGGCCTGCGGAGATGTCCGGCGGCCAGCAGCAGCGTGTTGCCATTGCCCGGGCGATCGCCCAGGCGCCGCCGATCATCCTGGCCGACGAACCGACGGGAAACCTTGATTCTTCTTCCAGCCAGGAGATCATCAACATCCTGCGCAAGCTGCACGCCGAAGGCAGGACCATCATTCTGATCACCCATGATCCGGGTGTCGCTTCGCAGGCGGAGAGGATCATTACGATCAGTGACGGAAAGATCACGGGAGACGAAAAAAATGAGGCGTTCGTTCCCTATGTTCTGAAGGAGAACGAGGAGCGGCTCTAAACGAAGGAAAACAGAAACAACTTCGCAATTGTTTCAGGAGAGAACAAATGAAGAATGAGCAGTGGGAAATGGTCGATCTGGACGGTACCCCGGAGGAAGGGGAAGAACAGAGACCGGAAAAGACCCGCAGAAAATCAAGGAGAGCAGGGGAGAGACCGAAGAAGAGACATGTCTTTCGCAATACGGTGATCGCAGCGGCGCTTGTCATTGCCGGCCTCATCGGATACCGCTCTTTTGCGGCGCGCAACGTCGTGCCGACCGTGGAAGCCTATGAAGTGCAGAAGGGCGACCTTGAACAGATCGTGTCCATCAGCGGAACGGTCACGACGGACGAGGAAAAGAGTTACTATGCCAAGGCCTCGGTCCCGGTGGAGACTGTGCACGTTGCCGTCGGGGACACGGTCAAAAAGGGAGACCTGCTGATCTCCTTCGACCAGTCGCAGGTGGAATTGATGAAGCAGACGACGTCTCTCGGACAGGCGGCGCAGACGGGAAACTATGACAACTCCATGCAGCAGGAGGCAAAGAACCAGGCGGATTATGCCGAAGCCAACTACCTTTCCCCCATCCTCGACGAACAGGTGACCTTCATCAACGACTGGATCCAGGAGATCCAGTTAAAGATCACGGAGAAGCAGCAGCGGATGCAGCAGACCTATCTGGAACTGCAGGCTGCCTACGCGGAAGAGTCGAGGGCCACGAAGCCGGACAAGGACAAGCTGGACAAACTCCAGGCCCTGCAGTACGAGTCGCAGATCGCACAGAATAACGATCCGGAGATCAATGCCTGGCGCAAGCAGATCGAAGACCTGCAGCAGGAACTCGTGAAGTTCCAGCAGGATAAGACCGAGATGGAGTCGCAGCAGAAGACGAGCGAAGCACAGCTCCTGAATCCCGGCGCCATCAATGCCTTAAATGCCAACCAGCAGAGTTCCTCTCTGCAGACGCAGGATACGCTGGAGCACCTGGCGGAAGCGTCTCAGGGAATCACGGCCGACTTTAACGGCGTGGTCACCGAGCTGATGATCAGGGAAGGAGCGACCCCCGCGCCCGGGATGGAACTGATCCACATCGCCTCCAGCGATGCCGTGAAGGTCGCGATCCAGATTACCAAGGCGGACCTGGAGAAGGTCTCCCTGAACCAGGACGTCACAGTGACCATCGCGGGACATCAGTATGACGGAAAGGTCTCGAAGATCGCGGGGAGCGCCACGCGCAACGCCGGCGGCATGGCCGTGGTGCAGGCGGAAGTGTCCCTGCAGAACCCGGATGAATATGTCATCATCGGCGTGGAGGCTGATACGGACATCCACGCAAGAGAAGTCAAGAACGCGGTCGTTTTGCCGTACGAATACATCAACACCGACTCGGAAGGAGACTTTGTCTTTGCGATCAAAGACGGAAAGATCACAAGGATCCCCGTAGAGATCGGTATCACGACCGATGTTGCCGTGGAGGTGACGAGCGGATTGCAGGGCGGGGAAATGGTGACTGCGAACCTCCCCGACGGCGTCACGGAAGGCACGACGGTGGAGACGGTACCGGTTTCGGAAAAGCAGGAGAACATGATGAACATCTCCTTTGATATCGGCTGATGGGACAGATCCTTGAATACATAAAGATTGCGGTCATGAACATCCGCAATAATAAGGGACGATCGCTTCTGACGATGCTGGGCATCATCATCGGCATTGCGTCCGTCATCATGATCATTGCCATCGGCAACGGCCTCTACGGGACGATCAACGGAGAACTCAACGACCTGGTCAGCGGTATCATCTACCTTTCGATCAACGGCGAAAAGACCGATAAGACCCTCGACCAGTCCGATCTGGACGCCATGATGGAAGTGGTGGACGGGATCGACGGCGTGACGCCGGGGTTTGGGATCTTCGGGAAGGCAACCTCCAGGAAGGGGTCCTTTGATGTCAGCATCGATGCCGGAAACGAATACATGCAGCTGCAGTTTACCGACAAGATTGTCAAAGGCCATTACTATACGAGACAGGATGTGGAGAATGCGAACCTGGTCTGTGTCCTGCGGGAGGCGGACGCGAAGAACCTGTTCGGCACGACGGACATCATCGGCATGACCTTCGAACTGGACTGCTACGGGATCTCACAGAGCATAAGAGTCGTCGGCATCCGCGAGGACTCGCCGTCCCAGCTGGTTTCCGCTGCGACCGGCGCGATCCAGATTCTACAGTTGGAAATGCCGCACACGGTCTTCCAGCAGTACTACAGACGGCAGACCGATGCGATCACCAACGTCTACATTTTCACACCGGCCGACCGGTCGAGTGAAGTGGCGACAAGGTGCATCAACTACCTGGAAAACCGCCTGGACATCCGCGGGCAGCAGGCGATCAGCGTGCAGAACTTTGCGGATCTCGCGGATCAGTTTTCGAGTATTTTGGGATACATCACGGCCTTCGTGGCGCTCGTGGC
This sequence comes from Lachnospiraceae bacterium, assembly GCA_017627275.1. Lineage (GTDB taxonomy): Bacteria > Bacillota > Clostridia > Lachnospirales > Lachnospiraceae > CAG-791. The sequence continues at coordinate 25,449 of JAGAHC010000091.1, read as the reverse complement.
AGCCATCTCCCTCCTGGTAGGCGGGATCGGCGTGATGAACATCATGCTGGTCTCCGTCACGGAACGGACCAGAGAGATCGGCATCCGAAAGTCGCTCGGCGCAAGGACGGGATCGATCCTTTTACAGTTCCTTGCGGAAGCAGGGATCATTACCTTTTTGGGCGGTGTGATCGGGATCGTTGTGGGGATGCTCGGTGCCTTCCTCATCTGCAACCATCTGAATTTCACGCCGTCGATCAGTCCCGGTCTGATCCTGATGACTACGCTGTTTTCTTCGGCGGTCGGGATCTTCTTCGGGATCTATCCTGCGAGAAAGGCGGCGCGTTTGAGCCCGATCGAGGCACTGCGGCACGACTAGAACGAGTGCCGGCGCACTCGTTATGCAGGCTGCTGTCTGAGAAAATGGAAAATGACGATTTACGAGAGTTATAAGGAAGAGGATACGTTTGCATTCGCGAAGGCGCTCGGAGAACAGGCTTCTCCGGGAGACGTGTACGCGCTGTCAGGAGACCTGGGTGTCGGCAAGACCGTTTTTTCCAAGGGCTTTGCCGCGGGACTTATGGTCAATGAGACCGTGAACTCGCCGACGTTTACGATCCTGCAGGTCTATGAGAGCGGGAGACTCCCACTGTATCATTTTGACGTCTACCGGATCGAGGATCCGGAGGAGATGGAAGAGGTGGGCCTCGACGAATACCTTTACGGAGACGGTGTCTGTCTGATCGAGTGGGCGGACAGGATCGAAGAGATCCTGCCCGAAAAGACCAGGCGGATCACGATCGAAAAAGACATGGAAAAGGGAACGGAGTATAGAAGGATTACGGTATGAAGATCTTTGCGATAGACTCTTCCGGCCAGGCGGCCGGCTGTGCCATATTGGAAGACGATGCGCTTGTGGCGGAGTTCCACCTTCTCTCGGGGAAGGCGGCGCTTCGGAAGACGCATTCCCAGTCGCTCGTCCCGATGATGGAAGAGATGCGGGAGGTCACGGGCACGGACTTATCCACCATCGATGCCATCGCCGTCACGAGCGGCCCGGGATCGTTTACGGGCCTGCGGATCGGCGCAGCGACGGCAAAAGGCCTTGCATTCTCTCTGCAGAAGCCGATCATTGCCGTGCCGACGCTTCAGGCGCTTGCGGAAAACCTGCACGGTGTGAAGGGCCTGATCTGTCCCGTCATGGACGCCAGAAGGAGCCAGGTCTATACGGCGCTTTACAAAGAGGAGAACGGAAAAAAGAAAGAGGTCGGAGACATGCGAACGATCGCGGTCGAAGAACTGACAGAGGATCTCAATGCAAGGAAGGAAGAAGTCCTCTTCGTGGGAGATGCCGTTCCGGTGTACGCGGAGGCGCTGCGTGAAAAGCTTACGGTGCCGTTTTCCTTTGCACCCGCACACCTCCTGATGCAGAGAGCCTCTTCGGTCGCCTTCTGCGCCATGCAGCAATACCTTGAGGAAGGCGAAGCCTGTTTTACAAAAGGAGAGGACTTTAAACCGTTTTATCTCCGCCGGTCGCAGGCCGAGCGGGAAACGGGGATCCACATCGACTGAAGATGGTGTACATTCGCAGGATGAAAAAAGAAGATATCCCGGGAGCGCTTGCCGTCGAGGAAGCCTCCTTTTCGACCCCCTGGACACGGGCGGATTTTGAGGCAACGCTCCTGTTGCCGTACGCCCACTACCTGGTGGCAATCCTCGAAGAGGAAGAAGAAACCGGCCATCCCGCATTCGGCGCAAGCAGGGAGATCCGACCGGTCACTGCGGAGAACGAAACCGTCATCGGGGTCCTCGGACTCAAAAACATCGTGGGGGTCGGCGAGATCTCCAATGTAGGCGTACTGCCCGCGTACCGCAGACAGGGGATCGGCAAGGCACTGCTCGCCGCGGGACTGCTTGCGGGGAAGGAAGCGGGGTCAGAAGAGTTCACCCTGGAAGTGCGCGCAGGAAACAGAGAAGCCATCCGGCTGTACGAACGGTTCGGATTTCAAAAAGAGGGAGTCAGACGCGGATTCTATGACCGTCCGAAGGAAGACGCCCTGATCTATTGGAAGAGAAAATAATGATTGATGTTTGTTTGTTGGGAACGGGCGGCATGATGCCCCTGCCATACCGGTATCTGACGTCGCTCATTGTACGCATCGGCGGCAGCAGCCTCCTCATCGACTGCGGTGAGGGGACACAGGTGGCGCTGCGCAAAAAGGGATGGTCCCCCAAACCGATCGACGTCATGCTCTTTACGCATTTTCATGCGGACCACATCAGCGGTCTGCCGGGAATGCTTCTGACGATGGGCAATGCCGACCGGACGGAGCCTTTGCTGATGATCGGTCCGAAGGGACTGGAGCGCGTGGTGAAGAGCCTGCTTGTCATCGCGCCGGAACTTCCCTTTCCCATTTTGTTTAAGGAACTGTCGGATCCGGAAGAATCCTTCCCTTATCCGGGACAGGAAGATGTGACGCTGCATGCCTTTAAGGTAAAGCACAACGTCCCCTGCTACGGCTACGGGATCACGATGTCCCGCAAGGGGAAGTTTGACCTTGCCGCGGCGGAGAGTTTGAAAATCCCGCGGCAGTACTGGAATAAACTCCAGCACGGGGAGACCGTGGAGGAAAACGGGACCCTCTATACGCCCGACATGGTGATGGGCGCGCCGCGGAAAGGGTTAAAGCTTGTCTACACGACGGATACGCGTCCCTGCGATGCGATTGCCAGTGCGGCAAAGGATGCGGACCTCTTCATCTGCGAAGGAATGTACGGAGAACCCGGGATGGAGGAAAAGGCAAAGGACCATAAGCACATGACCTTTGCGGAAGCGGCGCAGCTGGCAAAGGAAGCGGAAGTCAGAGAAATGTGGCTCACCCATTACAGCCCGTCTCTCGTGAAGCCGGATCCCTTCCTGCCGGAAGTCCGGACGATATTTGAAAACACCAAAGCGGGGAAGGACGGGAAGTCCGTCACCCTGCGTTTTGAGGAAGAGGAAGACTGACAGAGCATGAGCGATACGCTGATCTTAGGGATCGAATCCAGCTGTGATGAGACGGCGGCGGCCGTCGTGAAAAACGGACGGGAGATCTTATCGAACGAGATCTCTTCGCAGATCGACATCCACACGCTGTACGGCGGTGTGGTGCCGGAGATCGCGTCGCGCAAGCACATCGAACGGATCGACCGCGTCATCGAGGCGGCGCTTCAGAAAACGGGCGTGACCCTGCGGGATCTGGATGCCATTGCGGTCACCTACGGACCGGGACTGGTGGGCGCGCTTCTGGTCGGCGTGGCGGAAGCCAAGGCGATCTCCTTCGGAAGCGGGATCCCCCTGATCGGTGTCCATCATATCGAGGGGCACATCTGCGCCAATTACCTGGCGGACTCTGAACTCACACCGCCCTTTGGCTGCCTTGTCGTGTCCGGCGGCCACACCCATCTGGTGTCGGTGAAGGACTACGGGGAGTACGAAGTCCTCGGAAGGACGCAGGACGACGCGGCGGGAGAAGCCTTTGACAAGGTGGCCCGCGCGATCGGGCTGGGCTATCCCGGCGGACCGAAGATCGATCAGGCGGCAAAAGAAGGCGACCCTTCCGCCATTGCCTTTCCGAGAGGCCGTGTGGACGGGAGCGAGTACGACTTCAGTTTCAGCGGTTTGAAATCCGCGGTCTTAAATTACCTGAACCATGCGGAGATGAAGGGCGAAGAGATCTCCGTGCCGGACGTTGCCGCTTCTTTCCAGGAAGCGGTGGTGGATGTGCTGGTCACACACGCCATGCATGCGGCGGAGGAATATCGGTTTACAAAGTTTGCGCTGGCCGGCGGCGTGGCCGCAAACAGCGCGCTGAGAAACCGGATGGAAAAGGCCTGCGCGAAAAGGGGCCTAACGTTTTACTGCCCGCCGCCGATCCTTTGTACAGACAACGCGGCCATGATCGCCGCGGCCGGATACTATGAATTTTTGCAGGGAAGATTTGCGGATGCCTCGCTGAACGCGGTGCCGAATCTCCCGCTTGGCAGCAGATAACGAAGAGGAAACAGGATGGATACGCATTGCACCGCCATCATCCTCGCCGGCGGAAGAGGCAGGAGGATGCATACTGAGACACCGAAACAGTTTTTGAGCCTTGCGGGGAAGGAACTGTTCCTGTATGCCGTGGAGACCTACGCGCGCTGTCCCTTTGTCACGGACATCGTGGTCGTGATCCCGGAGGAAGACAAAGAGCGATGCGAAGCGCTCCTTGCACCGCAGGAAAAGGTCCGCGCGCTTTCCTTCTCCGGAGAGGAGAGGTTTGATTCCGTGTATGCGGGACTCTCCGCGATCGACTGGCCCTGCGACGTGGTGCTGATCCACGACGGCGCAAGACCCCTCACGAAGGAAGAAGACATCGAGACGGTCTACCGCACGGTCCTCACAGACGAAGCGGCCGTGGCGGCGCATCCGTCGAAGGACACCATCAAGATCGTGGACGACAGACAGATCGTGACGGACACCCTGGAGAGGAGTCACCTCTGGAACGTACAGACGCCGCAGGGCTTTTCCAGGACACTGATCGAGAAGGCCTACGCGGAACTGATGGCGGACAGAAAGAACAACGCGCCGATTTTCGTGACGGATGACGCGAGCGCCGTGGAACTGTACACGGAGAAAAAGGTAAAGCTGGTGGAGACGTCCTCCTGGAACCTGAAGGTCACGACGCCCGAAGATCTGGAACAGATCGGGATCCTTTTGGAATACCGAAAGAAGACAACAGAAGAAAACACATAAGATGGCATTCACACATTTGCACGTCCACACGGAATGGTCGCTGCTGGACGGCTCCAATAAAACCAGGGAATACGTAAAGCGGGCGAAGGAACTCGGATTCACTTCGGTCTCCATTACCGATCACGGCGTGATGTACGGCGTGATCGATTTTTATAAGGCCTGTCAGGAGGAAGGACTCAACCCCATCATCGGGTGCGAAGTGTATGTGGCCCCGAACTCCCGCTTTGACAGAGAGACGGAAGCGGGAAAGGAAAGATATTATCACCTGATCCTCCTTGCCGAAAACAATACGGGGTACCAGAACCTGTCGAAGATCGTAAGCCACTCCTTTACGGAAGGCTACTACTATAAGCCGCGCGTGGACTATGAGCTGCTGGAACAGTACCACGAGGGGATCATTGCTTCGAGCGCGTGTCTCGCGGGAGAGCTGGCAAGGGACATCTTAAAGGATGACCTGGTCGCCGCGGAAGAGGCGGCGCGTCGGTACGATAAGATCTTCGGCCACGGCAACTTCTTCCTGGAGATGCAGGACCACGGGTACCGCGAACAGCAGCAGGTCAATCCCGTCCTGATGCAGCTTTCGGAGAAACTCGACATCCCGCTCATCGTCACGAACGACGTGCACTATACCTACGCGGAGGATCCGGAGGCGCACGACATCCTGCTCTGCATCCAGACGGGCAAGAAGCTCTCCGACGAAGACCGGATGCGCTATCCCGGCGGACAGTTCTATTTAAAGAGCGAAGAGGAGATGCGCTCGCTCTTTCCCTACGCGCAGGAGGCGATCGAGAATACGAACAAAATCGCGGAGCGCTGCCATGTCGAGATCGAATTCGGGCACACGAGACTCCCGCACTTCGATGTCCCGGAAGGGTACGATTCCTGGACCTATCTGAACAAGCTCTGTGAGGACGGATTGAAGGAACGCTATCCGGACGCGGATGACGAGATCTATCAGCGCCTCGACTACGAACTGCACACCATTAAGGACATGGGGTACGTCGACTACTTCCTCATCGTCTGGGACTATATCAACTATGCCAGGATGAACGGCATCCCCGTCGGCCCGGGAAGAGGATCGGCGGCCGGGTCGATCGTTTCCTACTGTCTGAAGATCACGGACATTGATCCGCTGCGCTACAGCCTTCTGTTCGAGCGCTTCTTAAATCCGGAGAGGATCTCCATGCCGGATATCGACGTGGACTTCGGCTTTGAAAGAAGACAGGAAGTCATCGACTACGTCACGAACAAATACGGCAGAGACCGCGTGATGCAGATCATCACCTTCGGAACGCTGCAGGCAAAGGGTGTTGTTCGCGATGTCGGGCGGGTCATGGATCTGCCGTACGGCTTTGTGGACGGCATCGCCAAGATGATCCCGAACGAACTGGGCATCACCCTGGAAAAGGCGCTCGTGGAAAACCGCGAACTGAAGAAGGCCTATGAAGAAGACGACCGCATCCGGAAACTGATCGATATGAGCAGACGACTGGAAGGTCTTCCGAGACACAGCTCCGTCCATGCGGCGGGCGTGGTCATCTGTTCCGAACCGGCAGAAGATCTGGTGCCGCTCTCGAGAGCACAGGACGGAAGCATCACGACCCAGTTCACGATGACGACGATCGAGGAACTGGGACTTTTGAAGATGGACTTCCTGGGACTAAGGACGCTCACGGTCATTCAAAGCGCGCTGGAGATGGCAGGGGCGGATCTTTCCGAGATCGATTACGAGGACGCGGCCGTGTACGACATGATCGGACGGGGCGAGTGCGACGGGATCTTCCAGCTGGAAAGTGCGGGCATGACGTCCTTCATGAAGGAACTCAAACCCAGGAGCCTGGAAGACCTGACGGCAGGCATCTCCCTCTACCGGCCGGGTCCGATGGACTTCATTCCCAAATACATTCAGGGCAAGAACAACGCGGACGCCGTGACCTATGCCTGCGACGAACTGATCCCGATCCTGAAGCCGACCTACGGCTGCATCGTGTATCAGGAACAGGTCATGCAGATCGTGCGGGACCTCGGCGGCTATACGCTCGGACGAAGCGACCTCGTGCGCCGCGCGATGAGCAAGAAGAAACAGTCGGTCATGGAGAAGGAGCGTCAGAACTTCGTGTACGGAAACAAAGAGGAAGGCGTGCCCGGTTGCGTGGCCAAGGGGATCCCTGCCGATGTGGCAGCAGGGATCTATGACGACATGATGGACTTTGCCAAATACGCGTTCAACAAATCGCACGCGGCCTGCTATGCCGTCGTGGGATTCCAGACCGCGTGGCTCAAATACCATTACCCGACGCAGTTCATGGCGGCGCTCTTGACCTCCGTCATCGATGCGCCGGAAAAATGCGCAGGCTACATCCTGACCTGCCGGAGCATGGGCATCCGGATTCTGCCGCCCAACATCAACGCGTCGGGAAGCGGCTTCTCTGTCGAAGGGGATGCAGTGCGCTACGGCCTGCGGGCCATCCGCGGCGTCGGCGTGAACGTCATTGCGTCCATCGAAGAAGAGAGAAAAAGAAGCGGAGATTTTAAGGACCTGACCGACTTCATCGACCGCATGACCTCTTCGGACAAGGAACGCGAGATCAACAAGCGCGTCGTGGAGAGCTTCATCAAGTCCGGGACCTTTGATACCTTCCCCGCCACCAGAAAGCAGATGATGGTCGTCTACACGAGACTCCTGGAAGACAGGCAGTCCGCGAAGAAGAATGATTTTGCGGGACAGATGACCCTCTTCGACATCATGGACGACAAGGAAAAGGAAGCCTTCGCCTTCCGCTATCCGGATGTCGGCGAGTATGACAAGCAGATGCTTCTGACGCTGGAGAAGGAAGTGCTCGGTTTTTACATTTCGGGACATCCGCTGGAAGAAGTGGAAGTGTTATGGAAGAAGCACAGCACAAGACACGCCGCGGACTTCTATCTGGACGGGGAGACCGGACAGACGGCCGTCAGGGATAAAGAGACCTGTGTCGTCGGCGGAATCATCGCGGACAAGACGATCAAGTACACGAAGAACAATCAGGTGATGGCCTTTATCACGCTCGAAGATCTGACGGGGAGCGTGGAGTGCATCGTCTTCCCGAAGACCTACGAGACCTGCAGCGCGCTGCTCGTGGAAGACAATCGCGTCTTCGTCAAAGGACGCGTGCAGGCGGAAGACGACAAGGACGGAAAGCTGATCGCGGAATCCATGACGGCCTTTGAAGACGTGCCGGGAAAACTCTGGATCCGCTTTGCGGACAAAGACGCCTGCCTCTCCGCGGAGGAAGGACTCCTCCAGACGATCGCGGAGCACAGGGGAAACGATGAGGTGATCCTTTACCTCGAACAGGAGAAGAGCAAAAAGGTCCTGCCGAAAACGCAGTGTGTGAAGGCGGATGAGGAACTCATCCGTTTGCTCAGGGATACATACGGAGAGAAGAACGTAGAGTACAGACCATGAAGGAAAACGAGTTTCGGCTGATCACATCCACAGCCAACGAAAAGATCAAACACCTGGCCGCCCTTTCCTCAAAGTCAAAGCTCCGGAAGGAGGAAGGCGCCTTCGTCGCGGAAGGCGAGCGCTTCTTTACGGACACGGAGGACAGGGACATCCTGGAAGTCTACGTGACGGAAGACTATCTGCGGGAAGCGCCGCAGGAAACGAAAGAACGCCTTGCGCGCCTGCACGCGACGGCAGTCGTCCAGCCTGCCTTTGTGAAAGCGGCAAGCACCGTGTCCCCGCAGGGGGTCCTCCTGGTCGTCCGGATGCCGGCCTGCACGCAGGAGTCATTTCCGGGACTTGCCGATCCGAAAGAGAAGGGACTCTATCTGTTCCTGGAAAACATTCAGGATCCCGGCAACCTCGGTACGCTGTTTCGCACGGCGGAAGCCGCGGGTGTAAGCGGGATCGTCTTAAGCGAGGACTGCGTGGACCTGTTTAACCCGAAGACGGTTCGCGCCACGATGACGAGTATCCTGCGCATGCCGTTTCTGTTTACGGAGAACATGCAGGAAACGATCGGGCAGTTCCGCGACAGAGGCATCCGCGTTTTTGCGGCGGCCCTGCGGGAGAACGCCCTGCCTTATGACAGACAATCTTATATAGAAGGAACAGCCTTCCTGATCGGCAACGAGGGGAACGGGCTGAAGCCGGAGACCATAGAAGCGGCAGACGAAAGCATCGTTCTTCCGATGGCGGGAAAGATCGAGTCCCTCAATGCGGCGATGGCAGGCGGTATTCTGATGTACGAAGCGGCCAGGCAGCGAAGAAGCAACAAGTAAATTTACCAAAAAGCAACTGGTGTTTTCGGTAAAAATACAAAATAAATCATTTTATTTTTGACGAAAATTAGGCTATAATACCATGTAGAAATCAGTTATCACAAAGCAAAGGGAGGAAAAAACATGAAAAGAAAACTGAGTGCAATCCTTGCAGTTACGCTGGCACTGGCTCTGACAGCTTGCGGCGGCGGCTCTGCAGCACCGGCAGCTTCTGAAGCTCCGGCAGCATCAGAAGAAGCAGCGGCTGAAGCTCCTGCAGCCAGCGGTGACGCTGTAGCCATTACTCTGGCGACCGGCGGCACATCCGGCACCTACTATGCAGTCGGCGGCGTTCTGCAGACCGTGCTCGCACCGAAGCTCACCCAGTCGACCGTAACGGTGGAATCCACCGGCGCTTCTGTTGCAAACGTCAACATGATCACGGACGGCGAGGCACAGATGGCCATCCTGCAGTCTGACGTTATCAACTATGCGCACGAAGGCACGAACGCTTTCGACGGCGCTCCGGAAGATAATGCACTGTGGGTAGCAGGCATCTACAACGAAACCGTGCAGATCATCGCAAAGCCCGGCATTAACACTGTCTCTGACTTAAAGGGCAAAACGGTCTGCGTCGGCGACGTCGGATCCGGTACTGAAATCAACGCATGGCAGGTTCTTTCCGCAGCAGGTCTTACAAAAGACGACGTCAATGCTGTGAACGGCTCCTTCCAGGATGGTGTTGACCAGCTCAAAGACGGCAAGATCGACGCGGCCTTCACGGTTGCGGGTGCACCGACCACTGCTATCACTGAGTATGCGACGACCAATGATCTGAACATGGTCTCTCTCTCCGATGAAGAACTGGCTGCGATCCAGGCGGAATATCCGTTCCTGATCCAGGACAACCTTCCGGCAGGCACCTACCAGGGCCAGGATGAAGAGATCACCTGCGTTGCGATCCAGGCAACACTGGTCGCTTCCGAAGAACTGAGTGAAGACGTCGTGTACGAATTCACGAAGGGCATGTTCGACAACCAGGACGACCTGATCGCCGGCCATGCGAAGTTCGAGTTCCTGTCTCCCGAAACAGCTTCCCAGGGCGCGACCGTACCGCTGCACCCGGGTGCTGAGAAGTACTACAAAGAAGTCGGTGCTCTTCAGTAAGAGGCCGCGGTGCTGACAGGATCCAAAAAGCACATAAGAGTGGCCGCTGTAATTCTTACGATTACAGCGGCCCTCTTCTTCCTAACCCACACAGGGCATTATCTGACGCTGCGCAACAGAGATACGAAAGAAGTCTATGCCCGCTACCGGATGCGGGAGGGCGAGCGGTTTTCCGTCACCTTCATTCATTCGGTCAACAAATACCCGCTGACAGATATATACGAGATCTGCGATGGTTCCATCTTTGTCGAAGAAACAGTCTATTGTTCATTCGGCGCCGGCGTACAGACGGAACTGAATCCCGGCGAGACGCTGCGCACGGTCTACATCGACAGAGACGATTATCAGGGCAAGGCTATGGTTGTGGGAAACATTCACCAGAACAGAGACAATGTCGGCTACGTCGTCGGGACGGTGTCCGACCATGTACTGGAGGTGAACGGACAACAGATCAGCTTACGGGATCTGTGCGGCAGGAATGCACACGTTCGGTTCAACTATGAGTTCTGGTGGTTTTAATAAGTAGAACGAGAGGGAAAGATTTATGGCTGATATGGAAAACAAGACCCTGGATGCCGTGCAGGAAGGCGCGGAGCAGGCGGCGGAGGCCGTAAAGGATGCGGCGGAAACCGTCACACAAGAAGTAAAGGAGGCTGCGGAAGCGGCCACGGAGAGCGCCGCGGCAGACGGCGCCGACGTCGGAACGATGGAAGACGTCGAAAACATCATGAAGAAGTACGACCGCGAGTCCAACACCCGTATCTGGGAAGGGACACCGAAGACCGTGCTTCGCTGGGCGACCGCCCTGTTCGGAATTTTCCTGATCTGGATGAACATGTTCGCAAAGTGGGATGAGCGTTTCCGCCGTCCGCTGTTCGTGGGACTGGTCATCCTTTTTGTATTCATCAACTACCCGATGAGAAAAGGAACACAGAAGGTCAACCACATTCCGTGGTATGACATCATCCTGGCACTGGCCGGCTCCTTCTGTTTCTTCTTCTACGCAGCAAACCTCGAGACGATCGTTAACGTCGGTACCCGTATCCAGAAGCCGTTCAACGTCGGAGGCGTTCCGCTCCTGGTCGTATTCGGTATCGTCGGTATCCTGATCCTGGCAGAGTGCTGCCGCCGCGTTGTCGGTATCCCGATCCTGTGTGTGGCGACGGCCTTTATCCTGTACGCTTTCCTCGGCGCAGGCAAGGATTTAAAGACGGTCATCTACAACCTGTTCTATACGACGACAGGTGTTCTGGGCACACCGATCGGTGTCTGCTCGACCTACATCGTGTTGTTCGTTATCTTCGGAGCTTTCCTGGAAGCGACCGGGATCTCCAACTTCTTCATCTCCGCCGCGAACTCTCTGGCGGGATGGGCATCCGGCGGCCCGGCAAAGGTGGCGGTCATTTCCTCCGCGCTTTGCGGCATGGTTTCCGGCTCTTCTGTCGGTAACACCGTGACCACCGGTTCCGTGACGATCCCGATGATGAAGAAGACGGGTTATCCGCCGCAGTTTGCGGGCGCTGTCGAAGCAGCCGCCTCCACCGGCGGACAGATCATGCCGCCCATCATGGGCGCAGCCGCCTTCCTGATGGCGGAAATGGTCGGCGTTCCTTACAGCAACATCATCGTCCGCGCAATCCTGCCGGCCTTCCTGTACTTCCTCGGGATCTTCCTGATGGTTCACTTTATGGCGAAGAAGCTGGGACTTCACGGACTTTCCAGAGAAGAACTCCCCAAGGCACGTGACATCCTGCCGAAGATCTATCTGATCATCCCGCTCGTTGTCCTTGTCTACATGATCATTGCCGGTTTCACGATGGCAACGGCGGCCGTCTACGCGACGATGTACTGCCTGGTCTGCGCCATGATCGGAAGAGAAGATAAAATGAAAGCGCTGCTGATGGCAGTACCGCTTATTCCGCTTCTGTATATGACGGCATTTGCCAAGACCTGGACGCCCGGCACCTTTATGGGCGACAACGGCACGAAGATCTGCGTCGGCATCGCGCTGGCCATCATGATCCTCAACTACCTCATCAGCAAGCCCAACAGAGAGAGCGCGGGCATGATCGTTGACGCGTTTGAAAACGGCGCGCGCAACTCGCTCTCCGTGGCAGTCGCCTGTGGTATCGCGGGCATCATCGCCGGCGTTGTTACGATGACCGGCCTTGGCCACGTGCTGATCAGCGCCATCGTCAATGTTGCCGGTGACCGTCTGATCATCGCGCTCGTTCTGACGATGCTCTGCTGCATCGTGCTTGGCATGGGCGTTCCGACGACCGCGAACTACATCATCATGGCGACGACGACCGCGCCGATCCTGGCGACCGGCATGGGCCTGCCGCTTCTGGCAGCGCACATGTTCGTGTTCTACTTCGGTATCGTTGCCGACATCACACCGCCGGTTGCGCTGGCAGCCTACGCGGGCAGCGCCATCGCGAAGGCACCGCCGATGAAGACCGCATTCAACGCAACGCGTCTGGCGATCGCGGCATTCATCGTGCCTTACATCTTCGCGTTCAACCCGGCGATGCTCTTCATCGACACCTCTGTGTTTGAAGTGGCGATGGTCGTCATTACATCGGTCCTCGGCATGCTCCTGATCTCCATCGGCATGATCGGCTATTTCCAGAGCGACATGAACATGTTCTTACGTGTTCTTGCGGTCGCCGGCGGCCTTTGCATGATCTATCCGGGCACCGTGACAGACATCATCGGACTGGGCATACTTGTGGCGATTTTCGTACTGCAGAGAGCGACGAAAAGCAAGGCAAAAGCCAATGCATAAAAAAGAGTAAAAATTCAGATTGTATTTTATTGTATGCAGGTTTATACTTGATGGGTACTGCACCACAACACAGGTTATTTTTTAGGATCAATAAAAAATAGATTCAATGGAGGTATTCTAACTATGGCAAACGGAAATGGCAAAAAGTACATTGACAGAGTCATTGCGGATCTGCAGAAGAAGCATCCGGACGAACCGGAATTCCTGCAGACAGTCGAAGAGGTTTATTCCTCTCTGGCACCTGTCATCGACAAGCATCCGGAATACGAGAAGGTCGCTCTCCTCGAGAGAATGGCTGAGCCGGAGAGAGTCGTTGAGTTCCGCGTCACTTGGGTAGACGACAAGGGCAAAGTCAATGTCAACACCGGTTATCGTGTACAGTTCAACGGCGCGATCGGACCTTACAAGGGCGGCCTTCGTTTCGCTCCTTCGGTCAACCTTTCTGTCATTAAGTTCCTCGGCTTCGAGCAGACCTTCAAAGATGCGCTGACGACCCTTCCGATGGGCGGCGCAAAGGGTGGTTCCGACTTCGATCCGAACGGCAAGTCTGACGCGGAAGTCATGCGCTTCTGCCAGGCATTCATGACAGAGCTGTACCGTCACATCGGTCCGGATGTCGACGTTCCGGCGGGGGACCTGGGCGTTGGCGCACGCGAGATCGGTTATCTGTACGGCCAGTATCGCCGCATCAGAGGCGCTTTCGAAAACGGCGTTCTGACCGGCAAGGGCCTTTCTTTCGGCGGATCTCTCATTCGTCCGGAAGCAACGGGCTTCGGCGCTGTCTACTATCTGCTGTCTGTTCTGGAACATGAGAAAGACACCATCGAAGGCAAGACTGTTGCAGTCGCAGGCTTCGGTAACGTAGCATGGGGCGTCATGAAGAAACTCAAAGACCTCGGCGCAAAGGTGCAGTACATGTCCGGTCCGGACGGCTACATCTATGATCCCGACGGCATCAGCACCGACAAGAAGATCAACTACCTGCTTGAGATGAGAGCTTCCGGCCGCAACAAAGTCGAAGACTATGCGAAGAAGTTCAAAGTCAAATTCGTCAAGGGCAAAAAGCCGTGGGGCGAGAAGGTTGATATCGTAATGCCTTGCGCAACGCAGAACGACGTCAACATGGAAGAAGCGAAGAAGATCGCGAAGAACAAGGTTAAATACTACATCGAAGTTGCGAACATGCCGACGACCAACGACGCTCTGGCATTCTTAATGAAGCAGAAGGGCATGATCGTTGCTCCGTCCAAGGCTGTTAACGCCGGCGGCGTTCTCGTTTCCGGTCTGGAAATGAGCCAGAACTCCGAGAGAATTTCCTGGACTGCGGAAGAAGTCGAAGCAAAGCTTCGCCAGGTCATGAAGCAGATCCACGACAGCTCCGCAAAGGCTGCGAAGGATGCAGGCCTTGGCTACAACCTGGTAGCAGGCGCCAACATCGTAGGCTTCCAGAAGGTTGCCGATGCGATGATCGCACAGGGTCTCTTCTAAGAAACAGATCCGTAAAACGGGTCGACAGAGAGTACGTTTTTGGGACCGGTGGAATCCATCGGTCCCAAATTTCTAAAGGGGCTTTTATCTTTTTTTTAACAAGATAGAATAATAGACGAAACACTAACACAAACGTTTTAAAGGAGGATGTAACCATGAAGTGTTTGATTATCGACAGGGTCGCTCCGATCATTGCGGAGGAACTCGGAAAGCATATGGAGGTGGAGACGAAGATCCTGCCGAGCCATGACGAGCTGAAGGAACTGATCGCGGACATTGATGTCCTGATCATGCGCGTGGATCCCAAGATCACGAAGGACATCCTGGATGCGGCAAACAATCTGAAGGTTATCGGCGTCTGCTCCGTGGGCTTAAACCACATCGATCTGGACGCTGCGAAGGAAAAGGGCATCGAAGTCTACAACGCACCGGGCCTCAACGCCAATGCGGTTGCGGAGCTGACCATCTCCAAGATGCTCGACATCTCCCGCGGCACGATGGAAGCCAACAACGACGTCAAGGTCAAGCACGAATGGGACAAATATAAATTCGAAGGCAGAGAGCTCCGCGGACGCACCGTCGGCATCATGGGCTTTGGCCGCATCGGCCGCCGCGTCGGCGAACTTGCCAGAGCGTTTCACATGAACGTCATCGCTTACGATCCGTACCTGAAGCCGGAAGACTTCGAGAAGGAAAACGCGAAGGGCATGAGCGTGGAAGAGCTCCTGAAGGAAGCGGACTACATCACCATCCACGTCCCGCTCACCGATGAGACCAAGGACCTTGTTTCTGCCAAGTCCATCGAGACCATGAAGGACGACGCGGTCGTTCTCAACATGAGCCGCGGCGGCATCGTCAACGAGAAGGACATGTACGAGGCGCTGAAGGCCGGCAAGATCGGCGGCTACGCCACCGACGTTCTCGAGAACGAGCTGGCAGGAGAGGGCCTGACCGGCAACGACGAATTCACCTCCCCGCTCTTTGAGTGCGAAAACTTCATCGTTTCCCCGCACCTCGGCGCCCAGACCGTCGACGCAGCGCACGACATCGGCGTCTTCATCGTCGGCAAGATCAAGGAAGTTTTAAGCCTCGGCTGATGCACTGATTAAGACACAATTCAAGGAACCACTATCCTCAGGGATAGTGGTTCCTTTTTTTAATTATCCTCTGTACTTTATTGTATTTCTGTGCTATAGTGAATGGGCAATTTTATGTTCTGGGAGAAATCCCATTTCTTTTTGGACATTAAAATGGAACGCATTCCACAATGTGGAAAATACTAAAAGGAGGTGCAAATACTACATGTGGGGAAAAGAAACAATGTCCATTCCTGAGTCTCTTCTGATCTCATTGCTCGGAATCGTCGTCGTCTTCTCCGTCCTGATCATTCTGGATCTGGCCGTGATGGTGATTTCCAAGGTTCTTCGTATGATCCTTGGCGCGACGCATGCCGGACAGGCAAATCAGGTGACAAAGGGCGGAGCTGCGTCTGCAGACAGGGATAGTGAACTCTTGGCAATCCTTGCCTCTGCGATCAGCGATGATCTCGGCATTCGTCCGGATCAGTTGAAGATCAAGAGTATCAAGGAAATCTAGTGGAAAGGAGTTCGCTGAACATGAAGTATCAAGCAACCGTAAACGGCAATGTTTACGAAATCGAGCTGACGAAGGTGAATCCGTATGAACCGATTCTTCGTGCGGGCACCGTGGCTCCGGCGCTTCCGATGGCGGATGTCGCCCCTGCAGCCATTCCTGCTCCGGCACCGGCTCCTGTGGAAGCAGCAGCCCCTGCTCCGGCACCGGCCCCCGCTCCCGCGGCACCTGCGGGCGCAGGCAGCATTGAAGCGCCGCTTGCCGGCAAGGTCTTAAGGATCAATGTGAGCGCAGGACAGGCTGTGAAGTACGGAGAAGCCGTCATCATCATGGAAGCTATGAAAATGGAAACGGAAATCGTTGCGCCGCAGGACGGCACCATCGGTGAGATCTGCTGCAGCGTCGGTGACATGGTCGAGGCAGGGACAGTCCTTGCGACCATGAACTGACCCTTACGTAAAGGAGAAACCAGACTATGAAATATGTTGCAACCGTAAACGGTAAGAAGTACGAAGTGGAGATCGAAAGACTGGATCAGCAGACTTCTCTGGACAGAAACGGCCAGGGAACCGGCGTCGTTCTTCCGACCCTTCCGCAGACTCAGGCTCCCGCAGCAGCACCCGCTCCTGCAGCAGCACCGGCCCCGGCTCCCGCTCCCGCCCCTGCAGCCGCACCTTCGGCAGGCGGAAACGGCATTGAAGCACCTCTTGCGGGCAAAGTATTAAAGATCGAATGCACACCCGGACAGTCCGTTACCTTCGGACAGGTCTGCTTCATTATGGAAGCGATGAAGATGGAAACAGAGATCGTCGCACCGGCAGACGGAACGATCGGGGAGATCAAAGCAAACGTCGGCGACATGGTCGAAGCCGGCACCATTCTGGCAACGATGAACTAGGAGGTAGAGCATGAATTTCTTTCAGATTTTTGGAGAATTGCTTGCAGAATCCGGATTCGCGGCGCTGGAATGGAGACAGGTCGTTATGCTCCTCCTTTCTTTCGTGCTGATCTATCTGGCGGTCGTCAAGGAATTTGAGCCGCTGCTTCTGATTCCGATCGCCTTTGGTATGCTGCTTGCAAACCTGCCGCTGGCAGGACTGATGTATGATGCGACGGCGGACGGTCTGCCGTGGTATCAATCCGGTATTATTCAAATCCTGTATCAGGGTGATAAATCCAGTCTCTTCCCCTGCCTGATCTTTATGGCGATCGGGGCGATGACAGACTTCGGACCCCTGATCGCTAACCCTGTATCTTTGCTGCTTGGCGCAGCGGCACAGTTCGGTATCTACGTGGCATTCGTTATCGCCAACGCCTCCGGTCTGTTCACGCCCGCACAGGCAGCGGCCATCGGCATCATCGGCGGTGCGGACGGCCCGACGGCGATCTACATCGCCAACAACCTGGCGCCGGAACTGATGGCACCGATCGCGGTCGCCGCCTATTCCTACATGGCGCTGATCCCGATGATCCAGCCGCCGATCATGCGCGCGCTGACCACAGAGAAGGAAAGAAAGACCAAGATGACGCAGCTCCGTCCCGTCAGCAAGGCGGAGAAGGTCGTATTCCCGATCTTCGTCGCAGTCTTCACGTCCCTCATCCTTCCTTCCGTGGCGCCGCTCCTTGGCATGCTGATGCTGGGCAACCTCTTTAAGGAATCGGGCGTTGTCGAAAGACTGACCGATACGGCATCCAATGCCCTTTGCAACATCGTCACCATCATGCTGGGCGTTTCCGTCGGCGCAACTTCCGACGGCGAACTCTTCCTCCGCGTGCAGACGCTCGCCATCGTGGCCTTAGGCCTTGTCGCCTTTGCGTTTGCGACCGTCGGCGGAATCCTTCTCGGCAAACTGATCTACCGGCTGACCGGCGGCAAAGTCAATCCGCTCATCGGCTCCGCCGGCGTTTCGGCCGTGCCGATGGCAGCCCGTGTTTCGCAAAAAGTAGGCTCCGAATCCGACCCGACCAACTTCCTTCTCATGCATGCCATGGGACCGAACGTGGCGGGTGTTATCGGATCGGCAGTTGCAGCTGGATTCTTCATGTTAGTCTTCGGCTAAGAGCAAAGTTAATATAAGGAGGCATATTGTGAGTAATAAAGTAATGACATTACATGACGCGATCGCAAAGTTCGTTCACGACGGCGATCAGATCTCTTTCGGTGGATTCACCACCAACAAAAAACCCGCGGCTGCAGCCCGTGAGATCCTGCGCCAGGGACAGAAAGACTTCATCGTCTGGGCAGGCCCCGCAGGACATGACTGGGACATGCTGATCGGCGAAGACAGAGTCAAGGCCTACATCAACTGCTACACGGCAGACTCCGGCGTTACCAACGTTTCCCGCAGATTCCGCGCGAAGATCGAAGCGGGCGAACTGATCTACGAAGATTATTCCCAGGACGCGGTGATGCTCATGCTGCATGCGGCATCCTTAGGCCTTCCCTACCTGCCGGTCCGTCTGATGATGGGCTCCGGCCTGGTCGACGAATGGGGCATCTCCAAGGAAGACCGCAAGAAGATCCCGGGACTGACGGAAGATAAGTTCGTCTACGTCGAGAATCCCTTCAATCCGGGTGAGACGGTGGTGGCACTGCCTGTTCCGAAGCTGGACACCGCCATCATCCACGTACAGAAGGCATCTCCGGACGGCACCTGCATCATCATGGGCGACGAGTTCCACGACGTGGACATCGCCGTTGCCGCCAAGAACTGCATCGTGACCTGCGAAGAGCTCTTAAGCAACGAAGAGATCCGCAAGGATCCCGGCGTAACAACCATTCCGGCATTCTGTGTTGCCGCTGTTGTACATGAACCGTTCGGCGCACATCCGACACAGTGCTACGGCTACTACGATTACGACAATGCATGGCTCAAGGCCTACGGCGCAGCCAGCAAGACCGAGGAAGAGTTCAAGGCTTACTTGAAGGAATGGGTCTATGACGTAAAGAACGAAGAAGAGTATCGTGAAAAACTGGGCGTACAGAGACTCCTGAACCTGAAGGTGACCGAAGGCTTTGGATATCACGCGGATGTGACAAAGGAGGTTTAAAAATGGCGGACTATACAAACTATACCAATAAGGAAATGCAGGCGATTACGCTTGCACAGTGCATCCATGACGGACAGATCGCCATCGTGGGAACGGGACTTCCGCTGATCGGCGCCTCCGTTGCAAAGCGTCTGTTCGCACCCAAATGCAACCTGATCGTGGAGAGCGGCCTGATGGACTGCGACCCGATCGAAGTGCCCAGAAGCGTCGGCGACCTTCGCTTCATGGCACACTGCGGCGTGCAGTGGCCGAACGTTCGCTTCATCGGCTTTGAAGCCAATGAGTGGCTGCATGACAATGAAAGACTCATCGCCTTCATCGGCGGTGCACAGATCGATCCGTACGGCAACGTCAACTCCACCTGCATCGGTGACTACCATGCACCGAAGACCCGCTTCACGGGTTCCGGCGGCGCCAACGGCATCGCAACCTTTGCAAACACCATCATCATGATCCAGCACGAAGCCAGACGCTTCATGCAGAAGATCGATTACGTCACCAGCCCCGGCTGGATCGACGGCCCCGGCGGACGTGAGAAACTCGGCCTTCCCGGCAACCGCGGCCCGCAGGCTGTCGTTACGGATCTCGGAATCATGAAGTTCGACGAAAAGACCAAGAGAATGTATCTGGCCGGCTATTATGAAACTTCTTCCCCGGAACAGGTCATCGAAAACACAGGTTTCGACATCGATGTATCCAGAGCGGAAAAACTGCCCGCACCGGATCCGGAAGTCATTCGCCTCATCCGCGAAGAGATCGACCCGGATCAGGTCTTCATCAAGGTGCCTGTCGAGGAAAAGTAATCAGAAGATATTGAAAGGAGAATGACAAGATGGATTTATATTCTATGCCCAGTTATTTCCAGAATATGCCGGTCGTCGGCAAACCGGCCGCACCCAAACCGGAGAATGAGCAGGAGATCAAGGCCGTTGAGCAGGAGATCCATGCACTGATCGAAGAAGGCCGCGCGAACGGCCGTGACGACGAGTCCTTAAACCAGAGCGGACAGCTTACCGCCATGCAGCGTATTGCAGCGCTCGTGGACGAAGGGACCTTCTGCCCGTTAAACAGCCTCTTCAACCCGGCAGACAACAAGTCCGGCACCACCAGCATCATCAAGGGCCTCGGCCGTGTCGGCGGCAAGTGGGTCATGGTCATCGCTTCCGATAACAAGAAGATGGCCGGTGCCTGGGTTCCCGGACAGGCGGAAAACCTGCTGCGTGCTTCCGACACCGCAAAGATCCTTCGGATCCCGGTCGTGTACCTCCTCAACTGCTCCGGCGTTGAGTTCCCGGTACAGGAACAGGTCTTCCCGAACAGACGCGGCGGCGGCACACCGTTCTATCGCAACTCCGAACTCAACCAACTCGGCATCCCGGTCATCGTCGGCATCTACGGCACGAACCCGGCGGGCGGCGGCTACCACAGCATTTCCCCGACCATCCTGATCGCGCACCAGAAGGCGAACATGGCAGTCGGCGGCGCCGGCATCCTTTCCGGCATGAACCCGAAGGGCTATGTGGATCAGGAAGAAGCCCAGAAGATCATCGATGACTTAAAGAACAACGCGACCGAGCACATCGCACCGCCCGGATGCGTTCCGATCCACTACGATGAGACCGGATTCTTCCGTGAAGTCTATCAGGATGATATGGGTGTCATCGAAGGTATCAAGAAGTATGTCAGCTATCTGCCGGCCTACAACCTTGAGTTCTTCCGCGTGGATACGCCGAAGGCACCGCAGTTCCCGGCAGAAGACCTTTACAGCATCATCACGACCAACCAGAAGCGTCCGTATGACATCTACGATGTCATCGCCCGCCTCGTGGACAACAGTGAGTACCTGGAATACAAGAAGGGATACGGTCCGGAAATGACGACCGGCCTTGCGAAGGTAAACGGCCTCCTGGTCGGTATCATCGCAAATGTCCAGGGTGTCTTCATGAACTATCCGGAATACAAGGAGAAGTCCATGGGTGTCGGCGGCAAGCTCTATCGCCAGGGCCTCATCAAGATGAACGAGTTCGTCACCCTGTGCGCAAGGGACCGCATCCCGATCATCTGGTTCCAGGATACGACCGGTATCGACGTCGGCGACGACGCGGAGAAGGCAGAGCTTCTTGGTCTTGGCCAGGCGCTCATCTATTCCATCCAGAACAACGGTCTGCCGTCGATCGAGATCACGCTGCGTAAGTCCTCGGCTGCTGCACACTACGTGCTGGGCGGCCCGCAGGGCAACGACACCAACGCCTTCACCATCGGCACGGGTGCCAGCGAAGTCTATGTCATGCCCGGGGTGACGGCGGCGAACGCCATGTATTCCAGACGTCTTGTGAAAGACCAGGATGCCGGCAAGGACATCCAGCCGACCATCGACAAGATGAACGCGCTGATCCAGGATTACACGGACAAGTCCAGACCGAAGTACTGCGCAAAACTCGGCATGATCGACGAGATCGTCGACATGACGGAGATCCGTCCGTACATGCAGGCATTTGCGGAAGCAGCTTACCAGAACCCGGCCGGCATCTGCCCGTTCCATCAGATGCTGACGCCCAGAACGATAAGAGACTTCCAGACCTACGTAAAACCGCAGTAAGAACAGCAAAAAGAGGCCACGCACCGGGACTCCGGGCGTGGCCTCATTGTATTTTTTGATGATGATTTCTGCGCACAGAGTGCTATAATAGGAAAAAACAATCAGATACAAGAAGGAAAGAACAATGGCAGACATCATTACCATGGGCATCGATGTCGGATCCACCGCGTCGAAGGCCATCATTTTAAAGAACGGACAGGACATCATCGGCAAGAGCCTGATCGACGTTGGGACCGGGACGAGCGGACCCGAACGCGCGATCAAAATGGCGTTTGAAGATGCAGGCCTTGCAGCGGAAGACATGGCGTTCATCATGGGGACCGGATACGGGCGCAACTCCATCGACATCGCGGACCACAACATGAGCGAACTTTCCTGCCATGCCAGAGGCGCGGCGTTTCTGATGCCGAGCGTTCACACCGTCATCGACATCGGCGGCCAGGACGTGAAGGTCATCCAGATCGAGAACGGCGCCATGGTCAACTTCCAGATGAACGACAAATGTGCCGCGGGCACGGGTCGGTTCCTGGACGTGATGGCGAAGGTCCTCGAAGTCAAGGTCAGCGAGCTGGGAGAACTGGCGGCACAGTCCAAAAAGCGGGTGGATATTTCTTCGACCTGCACGGTCTTTGCGGAGAGCGAAGTCATCAGCCAGCTGGCACAGGGGACGGAAAAATGCGACATCATCAACGGCGTACATCACTCCGTCGCTTCCCGCGTCGTGGGACTGGCACACCGCGTCGGTGTGAGAGACGATGTCATGATGACCGGCGGGGTGGCGCAGAACAAGGGCGTGCTGATGGCGCTCGAGGAAGAGCTGGGACACATTGTCCACACCTTCCCGCTCACACAGTATGTCGGAGCGCTCGGCGCAGCGCTCTTTGCCTTCCAGAAGGCACAAACGGCAAAAGCATAAGCGAAAGGGAAAACAACGAAAGGAGACACAGGTAACATGGCTGAAGAAGCAAAGAAAAAGAAGGGCCCGAGTCCGGGCGTACTGGCCTTGAGAAAGGTCGTGGACGATGTTTATGAAGAAGCACGTCAGGCGAAAAAGAGAGGGGAACCGGTCGGTTGGTCATCTTCGAAATTTCCTTGCGAACTGGCAGCGGCGTTTGATCTCCATGTCGTCTATCCGGAAAACCAGGCAGCCGGCATTGCCGCCAACAGAAACGGCGAAATGCTCTGCACGGCGGCCGAGGATATCGGATATGACAACGATATCTGCGGCTACGCGCGGATCAGCCTGGCCTATGCGGCAGGATACCGCGTCGGCAGAAAATTTGACCCCGAGACGGGAGAGTTCATCATCGATCCCGCTTCCGGCAAACCGTTAAAGGACGAGAACGGCAACGTCGTCATCGACGAGGAGACCGGCAAACCCAAAAAAGATCCGAAGACCCAGACTCCGTATGAGGAGCTGGTCAACATCAACGATATCGAAGCGCTGCCGGACGGCGAGGAAAAGGAAAGACGTCTGAACGCCTTAAAGCCGATCCGCCAGAACCTCATGCCCGCTCCGGACTTCGTGCTCTGCTGCAACAACATCTGCAACTGCATGACCAAGTGGTATGAGAACATCGCGAGAATGCACAACATTCCGCTCATCATGATCGATATCCCCTACAACAACGATGTGGACGTTGACGACAGCAAGGTCGCCTATGTGCGTGCGCAGTTCGACGCAGCCATCAAACAGCTCGAAAAGATCTCCGGCCGGAAATTCGACCAGAAGAAGTTCGACGAGGCCTGCCACAACGCCAACCGCACCGCGAAGGCATGGCTGAAGGTCTGCGATTATCTGCAGTACAAACCTTCGCCGATGAGCGGCTTTGACCTCTTCAACCACATGGCGGACGTCGTGACCGCCCGTGCCAAGGTCGAGACGGCGGAAGCGTTCGAGCTTCTGGCACAGGATCTTGAGCAGAACATCAAAGACGGCACTTCGACCCTTCCGTTCGAAGAAAAGAAGCGCGTCATGTTCGAAGGCATTCCGTGCTGGCCGAAGCTTCCGGCACTGTTCAAGCCTTTGAAGGAAAACGGCATCAACGTTACGGCCGTCGTGTATGCGCCGGCGTTCGGTTTCGTGTTTGACGGCCTCGACGAGATGGCAAAGGCCTATTACAAGGCACCCAACTCCGTCTGCATCGAGCAGGGCGTAGCCTGGCGTGAAGGCATCTGCCGCGACAACAAGGTAGACGGCGTTCTCGTTCACTACAACCGTTCCTGCAAACCGTGGTCCGGTTACATGGCCGAAATGCAGCGCCGCTTCACCGACGATCTGGGCATCCCTTGCGCCGGATTCGACGGAGACCAGGCGGATCCGCGTAACTTCAACGCGGCCCAGTATGAGACACGCGTACAAGGATTGATGGAAGCCATGACGGCCAAGGACTGAGGAGGGGCTAACGATGAGTAATATGGATACCAAAATACAGGAACTGATTGATATTTCCAGAAGCCCCAAAGCGCAGCTGAAGAAGTATAAGGAGCAGGGCAAAAAGGTCATCGGCGTGCTGCCCTACTATGCGCCGGAAGAACTGGTCCATGCCGCCGGCATGGTGCCGATGGGGATCTGGGGAACGAACACCAAGACCATCACACGCGCCAAGGAATACTGTGCGACCTTCTACTGCACGATCGCGCAGCTCGCGCTCGAGATGCTTTTAGACGGAACGATGGATGACCTGGACGGGATCATCACACCTTCCATCTGCGATACGCTTCGTCCGATGACGCAGAACTTCCGCGTCGCCATGGGCGAGAAGATGCCCGTCATCTTCCTCGCGCATCCGCAGAACCGCTTTGAGGAATTCGGCATCAAGTTCACGATGGACCAGTACCATGACGTGAAGAAACAGCTGGAGAAGATCGCCAGCAAGGCAATCACGCCGGAAGAACTGGAACACTCCATCAAGGTCTACAATGCGTGCCGCGCAGAACTCCGCCGGTTCGTGAAACTCGCGAACGACCACTGCGACGTCATCACGCCGGTCAAGAGAAGCGGCATCATCAAGGCGCACTGGTTCATGCTGAAGGAAGAGTACACAGAGATGCTGGGAGCCCTGAACGACGGACTGGAAGCACTGCCGGTCTGCGACTGGAAGGGAACGAAGGTCGTCACCAGCGGCATCATCTGCGACAACCCGAAGCTCCTTGAAGCTTTCGAAAAGAACAACATCGCGATCGCGGCGGACGACGTTGCGCACGAGAGCCGTTGGTTCAAGACCGACGCTCCGGAAACGAACGACCCGGTCCGCGACCTCGCGATCCAGTACACCAACAGAGACCACGACGTGCTCCTCTACGATCCGAAGTCTGCCGAGAACAGACGCGGTGAGTTCGTCGCCAACCTTGTCAAGGAAAGCGGCGCACAGGGACTCGTCCTCTTCATGCAGCAGTTCTGCGATCCGGAAGAGATGGAATATCCTTACCTCAAGAAGGCGCTCGACGCCGCCGACATCCCGCACATCAAGCTCGGCATCGACCAGCAGATGCGCGACTTCGGCCAGGTGGAGACCTCCCTCCAGGCACTCGCGGACGTCCTTTCCATGAGAGTCTAAACAAAAAGTGTGTCAAAAGGGACAGTGGTTCCGTGATGCAAAGCAAAAACACCCCCGGCAGCTGAAGTGCACCCCTTTCGTTAGACAAAACCTCTAATGAAAGGGGTTTAACATGTCAGGGAAAAAGAAGTATTCAGATGAGTTCAAAGTTAAAGTCGTAATGGATTATCTGGATGGCCATAGTGGCGGATGCAGAATGTTG
>JAGAHC010000090.1 GCA_017627275.1 Lachnospiraceae bacterium | reverse complement strand
GAGGACGCCGGTGACGCCCGCTTCTTTCAGCTTCGGGTAAACTTCCGGCGGCGTAAAGTTTAAGTGGTCCGCCGAGAGCATCTTCATTTCCGCCGCGAGGTCGGAGCCGCCGATGTAGGAATAGGCATCGGTGTGGATCCTTGCCCGCAGGCCGTATTCTTCTCCGCAGCGGAGAATGGTCTCGGACTCTTTTGCGGTGTAATGTCCGTCGTCGCACCAGACGTCGTTGCAGATGGCAAGCTTCTCTTCAGCAACGCGCGGGATCATTTCCTTGCAAAGGAGGTCGATGTATTTATCCTTATCCATGCCTTCCGTCCAGCCGTGGGCTCCCAGGAAGGTGGAGAAAATATCCAGCGGTAATTCTTCATTTAATTCGCGGTTGATGACAAGCATCGTGTGCTCGCCTTCGTTCGTCAGCGCGTAGCCGCTCTTTCCTTCGATCGTGGTGGTGCCGTTTGCGATCATGTTGAGGAGTCTCTTTTTGGTCTGCGCCTTCAGGGTCTCCTTATCCAGGGAAGTCGTCATGTTGACGGACGCGTAGATCCCCGTCGGGATCCCCCTTCTCACGAGCGTCTGCGGATCGTCGTCGGTCAGCCCGATGGCATAGGCTTCCACCCTGGATCCGCCGAAGGTCACGTGCGTGTGGCAGTCGACGAATCCCGGTGTCACGATCCTGTCCGTGGCATCGATCCTCTCGACTTCGATCTTTTCTTCCGTAAGTTTCTTTACTTCCTTCTCTACTTCCTCTTTCTTTCCCACGGCGGCAATCATCCCGTCACAGATGAGGACGGAACCGTTCTCGATCAGGCCGATGTCGTGATTGCTTTCTCCCGCCATGGTCAGTAGCTGTTTCGCGTTTTCTATCAGAACTGCTTTCATGCGTTCTCCCTTTCTTTTTGAAAAAGCGGGAGAGAAACCCATCAGATATCTCTCCCGCTTTTCTGCTCATACTCGAATCCCGTTACGGGCTTTAAGATTTAGCGAGCGTATTCTCCTTCCGGTGCGAAGGTGACCTTGTCGGCCGGCTCCCACCAAAGCGGGACCTTGATGCTTTCGCCGCCGGCGATAGCGCCCTTGCCGTTGCAGACGTCTTTCGCTGCCTGGTAGCCGGACTGTGCGTGACGCACAACACCGATACCGGAGTCAACGGTCAGAGCCGCATCCAGTCTGACATCGGCTTCTTCCGTACCATCGGCGATCATGGTAACGCCGGTGTGTACCGCTTCACCCATGGAGTAGTTCTCCTGGATAGCGATCAGGTCGCAGCCTGCCGCGCAGTTGAGCAGCGCGTTCAGATACGGCCAGTCGGAGATGTAGTCGCCGCCGTCGGGCATGTTCTCGGATTCGAAGGTCGGGTTCACGATGGAGCCGGAGTCCAGGTTGTCTCTCGAGAAAGCGACCGGTCCCTTGATCTCGCCTTTTTTGATCAACTCGTTGACCGCAAGGCCGAATCTTCTTCTTTCACCAAAGCCCATGTAGCAGATACGTGCCGGCAGAGCTTCGATCGGGAGGTGCTTTCTGGCAAGGTTGATCCAGCGCTCAACCAGCTTGTCGCCCTTGCAGATCTCGAGCGCAAGGTCGTCCAGGCGGGCAAGGTCGCTTGCTTCGCCGGATGTGCAGGTCCAGCGGAAAGGTCCACGGCCTTCGCAGAACAGCGGACGGATGTAAGCGGCGACGAAGCCTTCGATCTGCTTTGCTTCCGCTTCCGGCATGCCGGCGTCGATGCACTCTTTACGGATGGATGTGCCGTATTCGAACGCTTCCGCACCACGTTTCTTGAATTCGATGGTCGCGCGCAGCTCACGGATCATCGTTTCACGCGCTGCCTTCAGATAGCCCTGTCTGTCTTCGCCTCTGAACTTCTCGGCCTCTTCGCCCGTGTAGCCCGAAGGGATATAGGAGATCGGGTCATGGCAGGGGCACATACTGGAGACGACATCCGGCAGGAAGTTCTTTGCCAGCGCTTCTTCGTATACGTCCGCGGAGTTGCCGACAACGCCGATAGAGATCGGGTCATCCTTCTCGACGTGCTCTTTCGCGATGGCGATGGCTTCGTCCAGGCTTCTGACCATGATGTCCATGTAGTTCTTTTCGATACGTCTCTGGATGACGCGCTCATCAGCGTCGACCAGGATGACGACTGCGCCATGCATCTTGCCGGCCCATGTCTGGTTGCCGCCCATGCCGCCTGCGCCGGCCGTTAAGAAGATCTTGCCGTGCATGTCATTCTCCCAGCCCTTCTTGATGGTGATGGCGGAAAGGGTCTCGAAGGTGCCTTCGATAACGCCCTGCGTGCCGATGTATTCCCACGGAGCTGCGGTGTACTGTGCGAAGATCGTCAGGTTCTTGTCCTGCAGATCATAGAAGCGTTCCCAGGTTGCCTTCATGATGTTGGTCGTTGCCATGACGACACGGGGAGCCAGCTTGTTGGTCTTGAAGACTGCGACCGGCATACCGGACTGAACGACGAGGGTCTCATCGTTTTCCAGATTCTTTAAGGATTCCACGATGGCCCAGTAGGATTCCCAGTTTCTGGCGCATTTGCCGTTGCCGCCGTAGATGATCAGCTGTTCGGGCGTCTCTGCGTTTTCCATGTTGTTTTCAAGCATACGCAGGATGGTTTCCTGCTTCCAGCCCTTGCAGCGGAGCGTGTTGCCGCGCTGTGCTTTTACGGAATAGAGAATTTCCGGTTTTCCCTCTTTTGCAGGGAACATGTTACCACCATTTTGAGACATTACTTTTCCTCCTTATGTGTTATTTTTTCGTAATGAAATGTCCTTTTCCAGATTTCCGCATACTGGTCCAAGGGTGATTTACAAACGTCAGTATAATAGACGGCAGTCGAAAGGACGTCGATAACGGCGAAAAACTGATTTCTTTGTTTTCTTTTTTTTTTCGACACTTTTTCGTTCCTATTTAATATAACTTAAAAATCAGGTATAATTTCCGCATACACAGTTTTTTCTAAAGGGGAGGGAAAATGTGATTCTTATCAAGAAAGGAGAAACTCTATGGCTATTTTAACAAACCCCATTACACTATCCGTTATTGTAATGGTCGTTCTCTGCCTGTGTAAACTCAATGTCATCCTGTCGCTCCTCGTCGCGGCCTTTGTTGCCGGTCTTTCCGGCGGACTCGGTGTTGGCGATATCATGGGCTTCATCCTGGAAGGGTTCAACGGAAACGCAGAAAACGCTCTGGCGTATCTGCTGCTCGGTACCTTCGCTGCAGCGCTGGCGCACATCGGTCTGACCGATATGCTCGGCAAAAAGATTGCTTCTTCCGTGAAGGGCAACAAGAACCTGCTGCTGGCTACCTTCGTGATCATCGCGATCATCTCCGGTACGATCATCCCGGTCCACATCGCGTACATCCCGATCCTGATCCCGCCGCTTCTTATCATGATGAATGAGATGAAGATGGACAGACGTCAGGCAGCCTGCGTTACTGAGTTCGGTCTTTGCGGGCCCTACATCACCATCCCAATCGGCTACGGTCTTATTTTCCAGGGAATCATCGCGGACAACATGACTTCCAACGGCTGGGCGACCGACGTCAAGCAGGTCGTTCCCGGAACCATCATCCTCTTCGGCGGCATGCTGGCAGGTCTGATCGGCTCCTGGTGGTTCTATCGCAAGCCTCGCGAATATAAGAACATCCCGATCGCTGGCACGGAAATCACTGCGGAAGACACCAAGATCACGAAGAACCACATCGTGGCCTTCGTCGCTATCGCGGCACTCCTTGCCGGACAGCTGAAGTTCTCCATGCCGGTCGGCGCAATCTGCGGTCTGCTCGTCATGTTCCTTGGCGGCGCTATTCCGGTCAGAGGCTCTGACAACACGATCTCCGAAGGTATCAAGCTCATGGGCATGATCTCCTTCATCATGTTGATCGCCGGCGGTTACGCAAACGTCGTCCGCAACACCGGCGCGGTTGAGAAGCTGATCGATGCCGCTATGGCTATCCTCGGCAACTCCAGACCCGCTTTCGTTTTCGTCCTCATCCTGATCGGTCTCCTGATCACGATGGGCATCGGCACCAGCTTCGGCACCATCCCGGTCATCGCGATCCTCTACGTTCCGATGTGCCAGAGAATGGGCCTGAGCATGAATGCTACGATCTGCTTGATCGCCTGCGCGGCTGCGCTTGGTGATGCAGGTTCTCCGGCTTCCGACTCCACGCTTGGACCTACGGCCGGTCTGAACGCCGACGGACAGCACGATCACATCTGGGATACATGTGTGCCTACCTTCCTGTTCTATGACATTCCGCTGTTCATAGCAGGTCTCATCGGTGGCTTAGTCCTGTAATTCAGACACCTTCCCGACAGACAACTGTACAGCCCCCGGCGCGATGCGCCGGGGGTTTTTGTATGATTGAGAGGAGGAACCACTTTCCCAGGGAAAGTGGTTCCTTTTCGTTAGAGTCAGTGGATGGTGCGCATGGCTCGGTGGACGAGGTTGCGCCACAGGAGGGCGGCGTAACCGAAGTCGCGGCCGAGCGACTGCGGAAGGGTGGGGACGCGGTCGTACAGGATCTGGAGGTACTCGTCCTCGCAGCCCTTGTAGTCGAGGATCTCGACCTCGCAGAGGCGGTGCTCGGAAAAGCGCAGGGCGCGCATGCCGGTCACGACGCCGGCCATCTCCACGCTGTACTCTCCGGTCTCGATGGCGATGTCGATGAGGTCGCCGGTCCGGATGGCCCTGGATTCGTCCAGCAGAAGCTCCACGCGGTGTTCGGTCATCCGCGTGGTGATGCCGTCCTCCTGGATCTTCTCTTCCTTTGTCACGGAGGCCATCTCGCCGGCCTTGACGATCGCCGAATCGTCATCTTCCGTGCCGTCTCTGCCGTCGATCAGGCACAGCGCCATAAGGATGGTGTAAAAGTTGCGGACGAGCCAGAAAAGAATGATGAGCATGGACACCGCGTTCTGCACGCTCATGATGGCGATCACGCGGATGATCCCGAAGAGGGAAAGCACAAGCAGCACCAGGAAGGGCGCCATGGTCTTCCATCTCGTGTTGCGGCTGACCTCCTTCTTTTTGGTCTTATCCGTCACCTGGAAGGTGGAAAGCGAAATGCCAAACGCCTCCTTCAGGATCGGCAGGAGGAGGTAGGGCATGACGCTCAGCTCATAGATCGCGCTCCACTTTAAGGACATCGAGTTGCTTCCGATGACGCGCAGGCAGAGGTCCTGCAAGACGAACATCGGGAACCAGAATACGATCAGCTCCAATGGGCTGCAGCGAAAGACCGGGATGAAGAAGGCCGCGAAGAACAGCGGGGAAAGCACATAGATCAGGTTTTTGAGCGGCGAGAACCAGTAGGATACCGAGCTTAAATAGCTCAGCTTCTGCTCCAGGTCAAGGCCCTTACGCCCGATCAGGTGCAGGTGCTTTGCGGTGTTGATGACGCCGCGGCCCCAGCGCGTGCGCTGCTTGATGTGTTCGCCGAAGGTGTTCGGCGTCTTGCCGCTGGCCAGCGGCTCCGGCAGCGCCAGCGACAAAAAGCCCGCGCTTTCGATGAGAAGTCCCGTCGCAAAATCTTCCGTGATCGATTTCGTATAGAATCCTCCCACCGCTTCCAGCGCTTTTCTTGACAGCACGGTGTTGGATCCGCCGTAGATGACGCTGTTGGTCGTCGCCTTGCCGACCTCGATGGTGCGGTAGAAGAAGTCCTGCTCGTTGGGAATGTTGCGCTCCGAATACAGCGCGTACTGGAAAACGTCCGGGTCGTAGAAGGCCTGCGGCGTCTGCAGCAGTCCCAGGTGCTTTTTCTTTTCCTCCGGCAGCGCTTCGCAGCACTTCTCCACGTAGACAAAGTAGGGAATCGTCTTGAGGAGGAAGTCGCTCTTCACGATCATGTCCGCGTCGAGCGTCACGACATACGGCGCGGAAGTCCTCGCCATGGCCGCGTTCAGATTTCCGGCCTTGGCGCCTTCGTTGTCCGGCCTGTCAAAGTAGCCGACGCCCATCTTCTCCGCGAGCGCCCGGATGTTCGCCCGGCGGTTATCGTCGCAGAGCCAGATGTGGACCTTGCTTTTGTCCGGGTATTTCAGGTGCCGGCAGCCGTTCACGGTCTTGTACAGAAGCTCCTCCGGCTCGTTGTAGGTCGCGATAAAAATGTCCACGTCCGGGTACTCCTCGTCCGCGATCACGGGGAGGCGGTGCTTCTTCAGCCGGACCAGGTTGATGTAATGGATCGCCGACTCGATAAAGCCGATGACTTCCACCACCAGCAGCGCCACGTTGCAGACAATCGGCAGCGGCCCGTGGGAAGTGTTGATCGAATAAAACAGCCTCCAGTACAGATAGATCAGAGAAGAAAGCATCAAAAGACCGATCAGGATGCTCTTGAACAGCGCCCCGCTTTCCCCGGGGTCTGCTTCGCCGTAGCGGCTGATGACGTCATCGTAGGTCTTGCAGTCGGTTTTCAGCCCTCTGATATGCGCATACAAAAGGCCCGCCACCGCCGCCAGAAGCAGCGCGCAGCCCGCCGCGATATACCCCCACTTCGAGACTGCCTTCATCCCGTCGCGGTTTGCCGACTGCGCCATGGCAAGCAGGCGCTCGGCAAAGCTGTAGGTCTCCGCTTCCTCCTGCGGAATCGACGCGGGGTCTTCGCCCTGCAAAAGGGCGCGCACCCATCTGCCGGTCGCGGTCAGATCCGATTCGGCAAGGGTCTTCGAGGCCCCGGAAGAAGCCCGGATAAAGGAAGACGATTCCATCTTGTTCGAGAGGTTCCAGACGGCAAAGCTGACGTCGTGCTCCCGCATGGCGGTAAACCACTTCGCCGCGTTCTGATAATCCACCTTGCCGTCGCCGCTTTCTTCCGAAAGCCCGCACTCGGTGATGAAGACGGGAAGCCCGTTTTCGATCCCCTTCGTGAATTCGTCGAACAGGACATCGTAGTGAGATCCCGCGTAAAAGTGCAGGGTGTACATGACATTCTCATAGGAAAGCGAATCCGAAAGCGGGCCGCTTAAGTCTCTGTCGTAGTCGGGCGTCCCGACGATGATGACCGCTTCCGGCGAATGGCTTCGAATGATCGGAATGATCTCTTCCGCATAGGCGCGGATGTCGTCCCAGGTCGTGCCGCTGTTGGGCTCGTTGCAGATCTCATACAGGATGTGCGGATCCCCCGCGTATTCCGCGGAGATGCTTTCAAAAAAGGCTTTCGCCTCTTCGATGTAAATGTTCGGGTCGTTGTCTTCCAGGATGTGCCAGTCCACCAGCACGTACTGGTCCGCCTTCTTCCCCGCCTCGATCCCGCGGTGGAGCGTCGAAAGACTCTCCTCTCTGCGGGCGACGTATTCTTTGGAGTACATCGCGAGACGCACGAGGTTGGCATTCCATTCCTTCGAGACCTGCGCAAACAGATCGTCGTTCACATACTCCGGGTACCAGGTCAGGCCGTGCGTGCTCACCCCCTGCAGAACGGCGGTGTCTCCCCGTTCGTTCACCAGCTTCGTTCCGTTCACCGCAAGCTGCCCGTCCGCGGACGGCCTTGCGACCGACGCGCTGTCCTCCCCCGCTTTCGCGGAAAGCGGGAACGCCCACGACGCGGCCAATGTCAGGATGACAATGAAAGTGATGATGCGTGCAACAAACCTGTTTTTCATTTTTCTTCCCCGGCGTGATTTTATAACGCCATTTTGTAGATCTGCTCCATGTCTTCTTTTTTGAGCGGGATCACGGCGCCGTTTGCGCCGCCCGCCTTGATCTCACAGCTTTGCGCCATCCAGCGGATCTGTTCCTCCGTTGGCTCGATCCCCAGTTCCTTCATGCTGGTCGGCATCTTGATCTCGCGGTAAAACTCTTCCATCGCCTGAATCCCGCGCTCGATGATCTCTTCTTCCGTGCCCGTGCCGTCCACGTCCAGCACGCGCTGCGCGAATTTCACAAACCGATGCGGCGCGGCGGGATGCACGTATCTCGCCCAGCTTCCCCAGATCGCCGCGAGGCCCGCGCCGTGCGCCACGTCGAACAGGCCGCCCATCTCATGCTCCATGTTGTGGGTCGCCCAGTCGCCGCCGTTTGCTCCGCACCCGGTCAGGCCGTTGTGCGAAAGGCTCCCCGCCCACATGACATTGGCCCTTGCCTCATAGTTGGAAGGGTCCTTCATCAGGATCCTTCCCTGCGCCATCACGTCCCGCATCAGCGCGATCGCGAGGTCGTCCGTGATTTCCATATTATCTTCGCGATTGAAAAACCGCTCCATCGTGTGCATCAGAATATCCGCGACGCCGCAGGAAGTCTGGTATTCCGGAAGGGTCGCGGTCAGCTCCGGATTCATCACGGCAAAGACCGGCCGCATGAAGTCGCCGCCGAAGTCCCTCTTCAGGTTTTCTTCCTCTTTCGTGATCACGCTGCCGTCGCTCATCTCGCTCCCTGCTGCCGCGATGGTCAAAACCGACCCGACGGGCAGCGTCCTGTCCGTTGTCTTCTCTCGAATGTAATAGGACCAGACGTCATCCTCCGGGTTCGCGAGCCCCAGGGCGATGGCCTTGGCGGAGTCGATGACGCTGCCGCCGCCGACCGCCAGAATGAAGTCGACGTCTTCCTTTCTTCC
Source organism: Lachnospiraceae bacterium (assembly GCA_017627275.1). Classification (GTDB taxonomy): domain Bacteria; phylum Bacillota; class Clostridia; order Lachnospirales; family Lachnospiraceae; genus CAG-791. Next base: position 4,223 of record JAGAHC010000090.1, on the reverse strand, counting down.
CAGCTCGATCCCCTCGTAGACCTTCGACAGCCGCGGGTTGGGCTTTACGCCGCCGAGCTCGACGCAGGCGATGCCTTCGTCCGCCAGCGACTTCTTGATCCTGTCAAGGAGCCCCGATCTCGCAGCGGACCCGCCGCCGTAGTGAAGGAGCGCCTTTCCCGCGCCCGCTTCCTTGATCAGAGCGCCTGTCTTTTCTTCGGTCCCCTTCCCGAAGACGACCTTCGTGGGGGTGTAGTAGGTGAATTCGTTATACATGCTCTTGTATCCTTTACTCTTCCGTCATCATGAGGATGATCTCCGCGTCGGTCTCGCGCATGCCGATGCGGCCGAGGCGGCTGAAATTGGCAATGGAATTCTCCACGCCCTTGACGACCAGGCCGTCGCCTCCGTAAAACTGCTGGCCGTTTTGATACATCTCGTAGCCGAAGATCCCGGCTTCCACCGACGTCGCGATCTTGGCGGCGCAGGAAGACTTGGCGCCGTCACAGACGATCCCCGAAGCGATCGCCAGGGCGTTGACCACGGTGTGCGCAATGGTCTTCTCCCTTCCGCCGTGCAGGTAGGCAATCCCCGCTCCTGCGCCGGCACCGGCGCTCACCGCGCCGCAATAGGCGGAAAGCCGGCCGATCCCGGTCTTTGCATGGAGCGTGATCAGGTTCGAGATCAAAAGCGCCCGGTAAAGCGTTTCATCGTCCGTCTGCAGTTCCTTTGCGTATTCAATGACAGGGAGCGACGCCGTCAGTCCCTGGTTGCCGCTGCCGGAGCAGATGACGACCGGCATCTCGCAGCCGTTCATCCGCGCGTCGGACCCTGCTGCCGCGGCCGCTCTGGCCCTTGTCCGGATGTCGTTTCCGTTCATCAGCAGGACCTTGCCGATGTTGGCGCCGTAGTCGTGCAGGAATCCTTCCCGGGAAATGGCGGTGTTCATCTCGATCTGGCGGTCCAGGATCTTTTTCACGTCCCCGATCTCGCAGGTTTCTGCGAAATCGCAGATGTCCTTCACATTCAACAGGGTGTAGTCCGGAGCGTCTTCGTCCTGCTCTTCCGCCGTGATCTCCTTTTCCAACAGGACTTCGCCGTCCTTCTCGATCCGCACGATGTTGGTGTGTTCGTCCACGATCCGCACCGAGGCGGAATGCGTCTCGTGCCAAACCGTCACGATCATGTCGAGCAGATGCTCCGACTCCAGATGAATGATCTCCATCGGCGTCTTAGCGAGAAAGTCGTCCAGCGCCTGTATTTTTTCGGGCGGGACATGGGAGATCACTTCGAGCAAAGCTTCCTCGTCGCCGCCGACGATGCCGATCGCGGCCGCCACCGCGATGCCGCGTTTCCCGCCGGTATTGGGCACCACCACGCTTTTCACGTTTTTGATGATGTTGCCGCTGACTTCGATCTTTACCCTGTCCGGCATCGCGCCAAGCGCCGCCCGCGCCTTCGCGGCGCAAAACGCCAGCGCGATCGGCTCCGTGCACCCCATGGCCGGGATCAGTTCTCTTTCCAGGATCTTCAGATACGTCTGATAGGTAATGTTGTTTTTATTCATAGTACTTTTATTATACCTCACTTCCGGCAAATCTTTTTCCGTCGCCTCTTTTTGAATTTCCGATTATGCATTATGATAAAAGATAATCATTCAAGCCGTGAAAGGAGCACACATGGATTACCGGGTCATGTATATCGGTACACAGACCATCGTCGGCGTCCTGTTTCTGACGTTGCTCTTTCTGCGCCGTTATGACCGCAAGGGACAGGCGCCGAACAGGCTGGATGTGCTGTACTCCATCTTCCTGTTCACCATCGTGCTCGACTGCATCTGGATCCTGATCGACGGTGTCCCGGAATACCGGGGGCCGAATACCCTGCTGCAGGTCGTCTACCTTTCCGCTATGGCATTCACCGGCTATTTCTGGTTTTTGTTCACGCTCGATTCCTTCGGCGCGAGATCCCTGCCCATCTACAAATACCGGTATTTGCTGGGTCTTCCCGTTATGATCGAGGTCGTCCTGATCTTTTTCTCCGTGCAGAACGGCTGGATCTTCAGCATTGACGAAAACTCCCGTTATGTCCGCGGTTTTCTGAATATCCATACAGTCCTTTTGAATTACAGTTACATGGTGCTGGGCTCTGTCATTGCGCTGATCCTTCGCAAGCGGGCGCTGCTGACCATCGACAAGCGGCGCTATGCCGTGGCCGCCTTCTTTCCGGTGCCGGTCCTGATCCTCTCCGGCATTCAGATGGTCCTGCCGCCCGGCGTTCCGACGATGCAGGGCGGGGTCCTGGTCGGGCTGCTTCTGCAGTACGGAACTTCGCAGCAGGTGCTGATCACGCGGGATTATCTGACCGGTCTGGCGAACCGCGTCGCCTTCGAGCAGGACCTGCTGGAGCGCATGCACCGCCACCGCGACCACGAGGAAGAGCAGCTCTATCTTCTGGAGGGTGACCTGGACGGATTTAAAAAAGTCAACGACACTTACGGCCACCCGGCGGGCGACCGGGCGCTGATTCAGACGGGCGAAGCCCTTCGTCAGGTGTTCTCCCCGTACGGCGCCGCCGTTTTCCGCGTCGGCGGAGATGAGTTTATGGTGATCCTGGAATCAAAAACGCCTCCGGATGTGGAGACGCTGACAAAGCATCTGAATGAAGCTCTGCAAAACGTCCGGATCCCGGAACCCGTCGCCCTCAGTATGAGTCTCGGCATCATCGAATACGACGGCAAAGAGGACCTGCGGTCGCTGATCGAAAACGTCGATAAGAAGCTGTACGCCGCCAAGGGCACCGCTTCTGTCTAAGAATGTTGAAAGGAACCGTCCCTTTTGACACACTCGAGGTTTTGCAACAGCGCGATGCAGCCTTCTTCGATGTCCTCGTACGCCTTTTGAAAGTCCCGCGAATACCAGGGATCGGCCACGTCGCGCGGGGTGTCCGTAAAGTCGAGCAGCCGGTGAAGCTTTCCTTCCGGGTCTCCGCCGAAGCAGCGCTCCATCCCGCGGAGGTTGCCGCCATCCATCCCGATCAGGTAGTCATAATGATCGTAGTCCTCCCGCCGGATCTGCCGCGCGTACTTTCCGTCAGCCGAGAGGCCGTGTTTTTGCAGTTCTTCGAGCATCGGCGGATAGACCGGATTGCCCCTGCCCCTCCAGCACTCCTCGTCGCTGACGCCGGCCGACGCGATCTCAAACGCCGCTTCTTTGCCCTTTTTTCTGACGAGCCGCTTCATGATGAACTCCGCCGCGGGGGACCTGCAGATGTTGCCGTGGCAAACGAATAATATCTTAATCATTTCTTACTACCTCTTCTTATGTCCAACGCATGTTGGTAATGTTGGTAAAAGACTTTTTCTTACCAGCAATTTACCAAAACTAAATGTGCGGATAAATTGGAATTAATCAATTGTCTCCGATGATCCGCATCCTTATTTCTGCGTTATTTCATATGTATCCTTCTCAATAGAAAGATCAAATTCATTTTTCTCTCCACTCGGCGACTCCAGAACGAGAACGGTCTTGCCGGCCTTCTTAAAATCGGCGTGCACGAAATAGTCTTCTACGCTATCTATATATATTATTTTTACATTGCCGTATGTTTCGTCTGCAAGAGTAACCTGATAGGTATCATCAAATACATGATGTTCACTGTTGCCGAGGATTTCCGTACTGTATACAGGCGGGTTTAAAAGACCGATAACCGTCAGTACAATGACGACGATTCCGCCAATCACTGCTCCGACTGTTTTAATCCTCTTGTCTTCAAATATCAGCACAGGATACATGATCATCATGCAGGCACAGAACAGGCAAATAAGGATATACCTTGGTACATTAAACAGAAAATCCGAAAAATAAATCTGATAGGAATATCCTGTCAGTACAATCATCGGCAACAGGATGAGATAGCCCCACCATTTTCCCTTTTTCATGTAATAACCGATATAACCCATCGGAAGACAAAGAAGCGTCAAGATGAACCAGTATCTGTAATAGGTGAATATTCCCCATCCGTACGTATTAAAAGGCACCTGAATCAGATAAACAAGCGGTTGGGAGATCAGGAAAAACACAAAACATTTCAATGCGGAATCGATATTGGATTTGCTGTTCATGATAATAATGATGCCAAACAGTATCCATACTTCAAGTGTTACCGTAATCGCATTGAAGGAAGTATAGTGAAGTTCCGGAATCATCGCAATCACTGCGGTCAGAATTCCCGCAACTATTGCG
>JAGAHC010000089.1 GCA_017627275.1 Lachnospiraceae bacterium | reverse complement strand
TTTTGCCGGCGTGGCGGAACTGGCAGACGCGCGGGACTTAAAATCCCGTTCCCCAATAAGGAGTACCGGTTCGATCCCGGTCGCCGGCAGCAAAATAGAAATACCCTGAAGTCCCTGTACTTCAGGGTATTTTTGAAAAAAGGGAATGATCTCGGAAAAAAGCTTAAAAACAATAGATTATAAATCCATTGCGCTGATCCTGTGGAAGTTCAGTTTGCCGCTGATCCTAAGCGGCATTCTGCAGCAGCTGTATCTGTGGGCGGATGCCATCATCATCGGACATTTCGTGGGAGAGGACGCGTTGGGGGCGATCGGCGTCACGGGAAGCATCACCAACAGCATGATGCTTGTGATGATCGGGTTCACCACGGGACTGTCCGTCATCGCCGCGCAGAAGTTCGGAGCGGGCGATCGGGAAACGGTAAGCAGTCTGCTTTCCCATTTCAGCCTTCTTCTGACCGGCGCCTTCCTTCTTTTATCCGTTGCCGGGATCTTCTGCTGTGACGACCTGCTGCGGCTTTTGCAGACGCCTTCCGACATCCTGCAGTATGCGGAGCAGTATCTGCGAATCATTCTGGCGGGGATCCCGTTCCTGACGGTCTACAACCTGTACGCGGCCATGCTCCGCGCCGTCGGAAACAGCAAGGCTTCGTTTTACGCGGTCATGGTATCCTCGGTGGCAAACGTCCTCCTGGACCTTCTGCTGGTAGCTGTGTTTCCCTTCGGAGTACAGGGGGCTGCGCTCGCGACCATCCTGTCGCAGATCGCCATGACCGTCTTTCTGGTACGGTATGCGGAGAAAAAGTATGACATGTTCCGCTTCGAAAGAAGAGGCTTTCGGCTGCAGATGCCCGTCATCGCGCTGGGCCTGCACTACGCCGTTCCGCTGATGATACAGCAGAGCATCACGGCGATCGGCGGACTGGTGCTGCAGGGCTTTATGAACGGATTCGGTGCGCGGACGGTGGCTGCCATCACGTCGGCCTACCGCGTGGATCTGATCATGCTCATCCCAATCATGAATCTGGGCGCCGCCACTTCGACGATGGTCGCGCAGAACAAGGGCGCGGGAGACCGGGAAAAGGTAAAGGGCTTTTCTGTCGCGGGGACGGCGCTCTGCCTTCTGTTCTCCGTGTTCCTGATGTTTTTGATGTACAACTTCGGCGGGAACATCGTGCGGATCTTCGGGATCGAAGAGGAAGCAGTCAAGATTGGCGCCCAGTTCTTCCGGTCCATTTCTTTATACTATCTGGTCTACGGGCTCTCCACGGCATTCCGCGGCATCGCGGAGGGATACGGAAAGGTGGCCTTCTCCGGGGTCACGGGGATCCTTGCCCTCTTTGTCCGGATCGGGCTTTCCTTCCTGTTAAAAGACAGTCTGGGAAACCGGTCGATCGCGCATGCGGAAGGACTGCACTGGGTGTTTCTCACCCTGGTGTTTCTTCCGGTGGTATGGAACGCGGTCAGAAAAAAAGAGACGGAAAGCGCCTCTTTTTAGGACAGTACAGCGTCAAAGACTTCTCTGCATGTTTCCACATACGCCTGATCTGAAAAATCTCCGGCGCGGTTTTTTGCGCGTGCAGAAAGCGTGCTGATAAGAACAGGGTCGCGAAGAAGCGCATCGATCTGCTTTGCGAGAGCGATATCTTCATCCGGAAGGGAGTCTGCCTGCAGATCGACGGCAGCCGAAAGCGGCGGGATCAGGATCCCGGACGGATTCTCTGATGCGGCGGGAGCAAGGATCTCCTTCGGGCCCGTCGGACAGTCCGCCGCGATGCAGGGAAGACCAAGCGACATCGCTTCCACGAGCGCGTTGGGGAAGCCTTCCATGATCGACGTCAGCACATAGACGGAGCCCTTTTGCAAAAGCGGGAAGGGATTGCGGAGCGCGCCGGTAAAACACACATCTTCCGAGATCCTGAGATCTGCGGCCAGCTGCTTATACGGCGTAAACTTCCCGTCGCCGATGATGAGAAGACCGGGCGTTTTACCCTCGCCGGCAGCCTGTTCCGGAGAAAGCTCTGTTTTATAAAAGGCAAAGGCTTTTAACAGATGCCAGAAGCCCTTGACTTCGTCTTCCCGTCCCATGGAAACAAGGAGCGGCGCGTGGCCTGTAAGAAAGGCGGGGAGGACTTCCTGCATGGCGGGATCGACCGGATCGAGAGGCTTATGAAGCGCGTCGTCAGGCGCAGCGACCGGGTTATAGATGGTCGCTGTGCGATCGCACCCGTATTCCGTACGGATCTTTTCTTCGATCGCCCTGCTGCAGCAGGCGACGAGATCCGCCTTCTGACAGAAGGTGCGGATGAGGTTCGGACTGTCAAAGTCCTGAAAACTGCGGAGGGAACAGATGATCCTGTCGGAGGCTCTTGCATGGCAGTTGGCCAGGTTGGCAGTCTGCCCGAAGCTGTACGACAGATCAATGTGAAGTCTATTTTTCAGCTGGCGCAGCGCCCGTACGCGAAGCAGAAGGTTCAGAGCCTTCCCGAAGACGGTCTTTCTGGCTGGAAGGTTTAGGTTTACGACGGAGAGACCGTCTATGTCATAGGCAATGTCCGCGTCGTCAAAAATGGCGATTGTCACATCGTAAAACGGGGCAAGAAGACGCGCGGTGCGAACGCAGATGCGCTCGAACCCGCCCTGGTGGAGCATCGGAGAAATGAGAAGGATCTTTTTTCTGACGTCTGTGCTCATGAGGTCTTCCTGTTTCCGCGCTGTACGAGGCGGCGCTTGAGATCGGCCATCAGGTATTCCTTCAGATTTCCGGGGAAGGATCGCGGCGCCCCGGGCATTGAAAGATAATCGGAATACGGAAGGATCCGGTGAGTCCGGAAGATCTCCTCATAGATTGCAAATTCTTCCTCGGTCATCGTGTTGGGATGAACGACCAGGGTCGTTACGCCGTCTCCGCCCGCCAGTGAGGAGGAGCGGCGAAAGGAGATCGGGTAAAACGTGATGCCGTCCCGGACGTAGGGATGCTTCCCGAAGCCGTCGGTGATGCGGGTAAACCCGTTTTCCTTTAACACACGGAGCGTCGTTTTGTCATAGCTGTGCGCGGGCGCCATAAACAGATCGGTTACGATGCCGTGGCTTTCCAGGATGCTTTTTCCCGTCCGGATCAGCGCCTCCTGATCTTCCCCGGAGAGGCCTGCGAATTCCGAAAGGTGATTGAGCGGGAAAAGGCCGCCGCTTTCACTCGTGTAGATATGATAGCAGCCGTGCATGGCAACGGAATACCCCGCGGACTGCAGGGCGCGGATCCTTTCCCAGAAATCCTCCATGGGCGGATCGATAGCCAGGGATTCATCCCTGTTTTCCGGCACCACGCCAAGCAGCGGGCGGACGTCGTATGTATCACACAGCGCGATAAAGCGGTCGAAATTCTCCCGGTGCATCGTCGCCGTAATATCGTCTAAACGGATCGTGAGTTTCATGCATTTCATTTTACATGGCTTGCCTTTTTCTCACAAGGAGAGGGAAGGCGGGCAGAGGATGCATGCCCCGGGGCCTTTTCTGTACTATAATACCCGTATGAAGTCTGCAAGAAGAGAAAACCGGAGGGTTTTGGCAGGGGCCGTGTGCCTTCTGCTTTGTGTGCTGTTTCCTGCGCTGCGGCTGCAGGCAAAAGGGGTCTCCGGCGTGCGCGCGGAGGTGCCGGATCCGGTCGTCGTGACCTGCATGGAGATGGAGGAAGTAAAAGACGACGACGGGATCTGCTATCTCAACACGGCCTATGTGATCCCTGAGAACCTGGAAGCGCTGTTAAGGGAAGCCATCGCGGCGTTCGAGCAGGGAAACAGAGATGTTTCGTTCGTGATGATCGACATCGGATCCGGAGAAGGGATCTGCTATAAACCGAACCGTCCCTGTTACAGCGCAAGCGCCGTGAAAGCGCCCTTCGTGTTCAGCCTGCTGGCAGCGGGAACGGGACCGGATCAGACGATGTTTTCCGCCTGCCACTATTCGGATAACGCTGCCTACAGCAGACTTCGAAGGACCTACGGCACGCAGGGGTTTGCGGCCTTCATGGATGCGGCGGGCGTCCTGCCCGAAAAGGCCAGGTACAACTATCCCTGGGACATCACGAGTCTGGACTTCGCAAAGCTCTGGTACCATGCCTACAAAACACTGTTTGCGGAGCCGGACCTTTCGGAGTGGCTTAAGGAAACGCTGACGGGGACCAACAACTCGTCGATGTCCGAAACGCTCGGAGAGGCCTATGCGGTCGCAAGTAAGGCGGGATGGATCACCTATCCTTCCAGAAACGCGAGCGTATACAATGACGCGGGGATCGTCGACATCGAAGGCTGCCCCTATCTGTTGGCAGTCACTGCCAGGACGCCGGACGGCGTCGGCAGGCAGAACGCCGATGCCCTGATCCCGGTTTTAAACCTCATCCACAATCAAATGATAATACGGCTGACAGGAGAAGAAGAGTGAGAAGAGAAATCGATACGGTAATCTATGATATCGGAGGCGTCCTGACGATCTACGAGGAAAAGAATTTTTACAGGATCCGCGGCTATTCGGAGGAGATGACGGAGCGTCTGTACCGGGCGACCATGAAGTCCGGACACTGGGAAGAATTTGATCTCGGGAACCTTTCCACGGAGGAAGTCATCGACCTGTTTGTGAAGACCGATCCGGAGATCGAAAAAGAGATCCGGGACAGCTTGAGCGACATTTCGGAGCTGGTGAAAAAGAGCGATGCGGCGATCCCGTGGATCCGCAAGGTGAAGGCTGCGGGGAAAAAAGCGCTGGTCCTCTCCAATTTTTCGGAGTTCTCCAGGGAACAGTGTGCAGACGCCCTTACCTTTTTGCCGGAAACGGACGGCGGGATTCTTTCCTGTGAGCATCACGTCATCAAGCCGATGCCGGAGATCTACCTGAAACTGATGGAGATGTACGACCTGGTGCCGGAGAGATGTGTTTTCATCGATGACAACCAGCCGAATCTGGACGCCGCAGAGGCGCTCGGGATTCATACCATCCTTTACCGCAGTCAGGAGCAGGCGGAAAAAGAGTTGGACGAAATGCTGGGGATATGATAAATTAAGGGGCGAGCAACTTAATTGTAAACAATTGAAATACAGGGAAGGGTTTAGCAATGAAACTTTCTAAGACGACCAGACGCATGCTCATTGTGCTGGTTTTGGTTATCTTTTGCGGATTGCTTTTTGTCAGCACAAAAACACCGGGAACGGTAGGAGAGGACTACGTGTCCTTTGCGGATTCGACCATTCTGGCGCTGCTTCCGCCTGTCGTTGCCATCACGCTGGCGCTCATTACCAAAGAGGTATACAGCTCGCTCTTTATCGGAACGGCGGTGGGAGCCCTGCTCTATGCCGGCGGAAATCTGGAGCTGGCGCTCAATACCATGCTGTACCATCCGGACGGCGGCTTCGTTGTCAATCTCACGGACCTTTCCCATGCAGGCATTCTGGTCTTTGTTACCATCCTCGGATCGATGGTGGTTTTGATGAACAAGTCGGGCTCGGCAGCAGCCTTCGGAAAATGGGCGTCCACACGGATC
>JAGAHC010000088.1 GCA_017627275.1 Lachnospiraceae bacterium | reverse complement strand
CGAGATTTAATTCAATCGGAAGAAATCCGGCTCTGCTGGATTTCCACCATCGAAGGAGCGGTTGTTGACGTAGTACAACAGGGAAAGTAGAATGAGGTCGCAAAAACAGGTCTGACCATACCCTTACATGGTGAACTCTCACCGATTTCAACTGACAGTATGTTTACGCCGTCGGGATGGTGGTTCCGTTTAGACAATACGCGAAAAGTGGTGTACAATTTTTCAGGAACGGTTACTGAAACACAGCAAAAAGAGAAAGGCCATAAGCATTGCGAATCGGAACAGGATACGACGTACATAAACTGGTCACGGGCAGAAAGCTCATCCTCGGCGGTGTGGAGATCCCCTATGAAAAGGGGCTCGACGGGCATTCGGACGCGGACGTCCTGACGCATGCCGTGATGGACGCGCTGCTTGGGGCTGCGGCGCTCGGAGATATCGGGAAGCTGTTCCCGGACGATGATCCTTCTTACGAGGGGATCTCGTCGATGTCGCTCCTTCGTGTCGTCGGGGCCAAACTGGAGGAAGGGCGGTACCTGATCGACAACATCGACGCGACGGTGATCGCGCAGGCGCCGAAGCTACGCCCCTACATCGATACGATGCGGGAAAACATTGCGGAAGCGCTGGCGCTGGACGTAAGCCAGGTCAACGTGAAGGCGACGACGGAAGAAGGGCTTGGATTTACCGGCGCGGGAGAGGGGATCGCGGCACAGGCCGTCACCATCCTTTCGTCCCCGTTCGAGAGGAGCGATCTGGCCTATGATTCAATGATGGGAGGCGGCTGCGGCGGCTGTTCCGGCTGCGCACGCTGAAGATCCGGATCACTTTGATGACTTTTTCTTATAGGAGAGAATGATGAAGCTTTACAATACGATGAACAAACGGAAAGAGACCTTCGAGCCGGTCACGCCCGGCGAGGTGAAGATGTATGTTTGCGGCCCGACGGTCTACAACCTGATCCACATCGGAAACGCGCGCCCGATGATCGTCTTCGACACGGTGCGCCGCTATTTTGAATACAAGGGCTATAAGGTCAACTATGTCTCGAATTTTACGGACGTCGATGACAAGATCATCAACCGGGCAAACGAGGAGGGCGTCGATTCCGAGACCATTTCCGAAAGATATATCGAAGAATGCAAAAAAGACATGGCCGCCCTCAATGTCAAGGAGGCAACGACCCATCCCAAGGCAACGGAAGAGATTGACGGGATGATCGAGATGATCGGAAAGCTCATCGACAAGGGCTTTGCCTATGTGGCAAAAGACGGGACGGTCTACTACCGCACGCGGAAGTTTAAGGATTACGGGAAGCTTTCCCATAAGAACCTCGACGATCTGCAGAGCGGATTCCGTGCCCTGCAGGTCACGGGAGAAGAGCAGAAAGAGGATCCGCTTGACTTTGTCCTGTGGAAGCCCAAGAAGGAAGGGGAACCCTCCTGGCCTTCGCCCTGGTGCGATGGCCGTCCGGGCTGGCACATCGAATGCTCCGTCATGAGCCATCATTATCTCGGCGATACGATCGACATCCACGCCGGGGGAGAAGACCTTGTATTCCCGCACCATGAGAATGAGATCGCGCAGTCGGAAGCAGCCAACGGCGTTCCGTTTGCAAAGTACTGGATGCACAACGCGTTTTTAAACATCGACAACGTCAAGATGAGCAAGTCCGCCGGCAACTTCTTTACCGTGCGCGATATCCTCGATCAGTACGACGGCCAGGTCATCCGCTACTTCATGCTTTCCGTGCATTACAGAAGCCCGCTCAACTTCAGCAAGGACATCGTGGAATCCGCAAAGAACGCCTATGAGCGCATCGTCACCTGCGCGGAGAACCTCAACTTCCTGTTGAAATCCGCAAGCGGCGAAATGACGCCGGAAGAGAAGCAGGGAACAGAGGAAGCCGAAAGTTTCCGCGCGCAGTTTGAAAAGGCGATGGATGACGACTTCAACACGGCCGATGCCATCTCCGCGATCTTTGAGCTGGTAAAATGGATCAACAGCCATGTGGACGAGAAGAGTTCCGCCGCGTTTTTACAGGCGCTGCGGAAAGAGCTCCTGGAGCTTACGGATGTCTGCGGCCTGATCGTCGAGCGGACGCCGGACGTCGATGCCGACGAGAGCGCCTACATCGAAGCGCAGATCGCCCGCAGGCAGGAAGCCAGAAAGAACAAGGACTTTGCGGCGGCGGATGCCATCCGGGACGAGCTTTTGCAGAAGGGCATCGTGCTGGAAGACACCAGAGAAGGCGTGAAATGGCACAAGGAATAACAGATGGAATGAGCCTGCGGGAACAGATCCTGCAGGCATTTCAAATGGAAGAGAAGGATCTCAGGACGTACTCGCCTTTAAACCTTGCCTTCCTGGGAGATGCCGTCTATGCCGTGGTCATTCGGACGATTGCGCTGACAAAGGGAAACCGTCAGATCGAAAAGCTTCACAGAGAGGCGTCGGCCCTTTGCTCTGCAGTCACGCAGGCGGCGATCGGCGAAGCCATCTACGAAGACCTCACGGAAGAAGAGAAGCAGGTCTTCCGGCGCGGCCACAACTCCCATCCCTCCCACCACGCCAAACACGCCACCATGGAAGAGTATCTTGAAGCGACGGCGCTGGAGACGCTTCTTGGCTATCTGTTTCTGAAAGATGAGACAGAGCGCATCGTTTCGTTATTGCAAAAAGGACTGCAAACACAGGAAGAAGGAGACAGACTTGGGGAATCCGAACCACACTGAGAATACAGAGCACAGCGTGCTCGAAGGACGCAATGCGGTCCTGGAAGCCTTCCGCGCGGGACGCGAGATCGACCGCATCCTGATGCTGGACGGGGCGACGGAAGGGCAGATGTCGACCATCCGGCGGGAAGCAAAGAAACATGACATACCTGTCAAGTTCGTGGAAAAGGAACGGCTCGACAGGCTTTCCGAGACCGGCAAACACCAGGGCGTCATCGCCTATGTGGCAGCCTACCGCTATGCCGACGTGGAAGAACTCCTGGAGAGAGCGGAAGAGAAAAACGAAACGCCCTTCCTCATCCTGCTCGACAGGATCGAGGATCCGCACAACCTGGGCGCGATCCTGCGGACGGCAAACGTCGTGGGCGCCCACGGGATCATCGTGCCCAAGGACCGGGCCGTGGGACTGACACCGACCGTGGCGAAGGCTTCCGCCGGCGCCATCAATTACACGCCGGTCGCACGGGTGACGAACCTCACGCAGACCATCGAGAAACTGAAGAAGAGAGGTCTGTGGTTTGTCTGCGCCGACATGGACGGCACGCCCATGTGGCAGATGGATTTAAAAGGCCCCATCTGTCTCATCATCGGCGCGGAAGGCGAAGGCGTCTCCCGCCTCGTGAAAGAAAACTGTGACTTCGTAGCCTCCATTCCGGAGAACGGAGATATTCATTCCCTGAATGCTTCCGTCGCAGCCGGCATCCTGTCTTACGAAATCTTAAGACAGCGTACCAACGGATAATCAGCGGATGAAAAAGCAGGTCTCCTATCAGGAACTGACCGATGAAGAACTGATCCGCCGCGCGGCTGAAGGAGAAGAGGCGGCGGCCAACTTCCTCATGGAAAAGTACAAGGGGATGGTCAGAGGAAAGGCCAGGTTCCTGCACATGATGGGCGGCGACGCCGAAGACATGATCCAGGAAGGCATGATCGGACTCTTCAAGGCCATGCGCGATTATGACCCGAAAAAAGAAGCGTCCTTTTCCACCTTTGCCAATCTCTGCATCACCAGACAGCTTTCCACCGCGGTGGAAGCTTCGCTCCGCAAAAAGCATCTGCCGCTCAACACGGCGCTTTCCCTGAACGATACGGAAACGGAGAGTGCGGAAGAAACCAGTGTAAGCCGTGAGAGAGAGCGGATCGAACTGCTCGCCAGCGGAAGCCGGTACGAGCCGGAAGCCCTGCTCATTGAAAAGGAAAACGTCGATTACATCGTGGAGCAGATCCACGAAGTCTTAAGCCCTTTAGAGAGGGAAGTCTTAAACCTCTATCTGGCGGGCATCCCGATCCCGCAGATCGCGGACGAGATCCGAAAGCCCGAAAAAAGTGCGGAAAACGCCATGCAGCGGGTCCGCAGAAAACTCAAAAAATATCTGTAAAAAAACAAGTCGAAGGGCTTGTTTTTTTAAGGAAAAGGTCTATAATAAAGATACTTTAGCGCATAAATACAGTAACGCGCTAACGCATTAACGCTTTAGCGCGATAAAGCACTAAAGAACTCTCAAGAACGGAAGGAGCAAAGGATTATGAAAAAAAGAATGATGGCACTGTTTCTCGGAGCAGTGTTGCTTACCATGACAGCCTGCGGCTCGTCTGCCCCTGCGGCTTCTTCGGAAGCGCCGGCAGCGGAAGCCTCCGCAGAAGAAGCATCGACAGAAGCGTCTTCGGAAGAAACGTTTCAGGTCGGCATCTGCCAGCTGGTGCAGCATGACGCGCTTGATGCAGCCAGCCAGGGCTTCCAGGATGCGCTGAAAGAAGAGTTCGGCGATGCGGTACAGATCGACCTCCAGAATGCACAGGGCGAAGCTTCGACCTGCGCCACCATTGTGAACGGTTTTGTTTCCAATGAGTATGACATCATTATGGCGAACGCGACGCCGGCACTGCAGGCAGCGGTTGCCGCGACGACCGATATCCCGATTCTCGGCACATCGATCACCGATTACGCGACGGCGTTAAACCTGGAGAATTTCTCCGGCACGACCGGCATCAACGTTTCCGGCACGTCGGATCTGGCGCCGCTTGATAAACAGGAAGACATGATCCTGGAACTGGTTCCGGACGTACAGAAGGTCGCGATCCTTTACTGCTCCGCCGAAGCCAACTCCAAGTTCCAGGCAGATACGATCGAGGGTTACCTCGAGGAAGACGGCATTGCCTTTGAAGAATACACTTTCGCAGATTCGAACGATCTGCAGTCTGTCGTGAACGCGGCTGTTGCCGACTGCGACGCCATGTATATCCCGACGGATAACACGGTGGCCTCTAATATGACCATCGTTGCCAATGTGACCGGTCCTGCGGGCATCCCCGTGATCTGCGGCGAAGAGAACATGATGCTCGGCGGCGGTCTTGCCACGTTGTCGATCAGCTACTATGACATCGGCTTTGAGACCGGCAAACAGGCCATCGAGATCCTGAAAAACGGCGCGGAGGTCTCAGAACTTCCCATCGCTTACGCGGCAGAGCCCGTGAAGAAGATCAACAAGGCGAACGCGGAAGAGATCGGCTTTGAGATCCCGGAAGATTACGAGGTAGTGGAACCCTGATAGAAGAGTAGAGACATGACAGCATATTTTTCATCCTTAAATCCTACAGCTTTATGGAACGCGGCGCCCGGCGGTCTCGCCCAGGGCCTCATCTGGGGCATCATGGCGCTCGGCGTTTACCTGACATTCCGGGTACTGAACTTTGCGGACTTAACCTGTGACGGGTCACTGGCGCTTGGCGGCGCCGTGGCCGTCATGGGCATCCTGAAAGGATATAATCCGGAAGTCGTTTTACTGCTTTCATTTTGTGCGGGAGTCCTCGCGGGCCTGGTCACGGGATTCCTGCACACGACGCTCGGGATCCCCGAGATCCTGGCCGGGATCCTGACGCAGATCTCCCTGTATTCCATCAATCTGAATATCATGGGAAAGGCCAACCAGGCAGTCCCGGTGGGACAGGTGACGGTGCACTTTACGTCGAACATCCGGTATCTGGCGCAGACCATTGCCCTGACCCTTGTGGTAGATGTTTTCATTATCATCGTTTACTACTATTTTCTGGGAACGGAGCTTGGCAGCGCGATCCGCGCGACCGGCATCAATCCGAACATGTCCCGCGCCAACGGCATCAACACCAATAAGATGAAGGTGCTGGCCCTGATGTTCAGCAACGGCCTCATTGCCCTTTCCGGCGGCATCCTTTCGGAATACCAGGGATTCGCGGACGTCAAGATGGGACAGGGCGCTATCGTCATCGGTCTGGCGGCGGTCATCATCGGAGAAGTGCTCTGCCGTGCCATCGTGGGCGACAGACAGAACTTTGCCGTGCGGCTTGCCTTCACCGTGATCGGTGCCATCGTTTATTACTTCGTCTATGTCTTTGTTCTGTGGTTAAAGTTTCCGGCGGACGACATGAAGCTTCTGACCGCCATCGTGGTGGCCGTCTTCCTGGCGGCGCCTTATCTGCAGGAGCAAAGGACTTCTTCCTTCGCGGGACTCAAGAAACGCAACGCGCGTCTGGCGAAGGCAGAAGCGAACGGACAGAATCAAACACCTGAGGAAACCTGAACATGTTAGAGATCATTGATATTTGTAAAACCTTTAACCCCGGCACCATCAATGAAAAGGTGGCCCTGGAGAACGTGAGCCTGACGCTGAAAGACGGCGATTTCTGCACCGTCATCGGCGGGAACGGCGCCGGGAAAAGTACCGTCATGAATGCTGTGGCCGGCGTCTGGCCGGTCGACAGCGGACGCATCCTGGTGGATGGCAGAGATGTTTCCGGCCTGACGGAATACCAGCGCGCGCCGTACTTCGGCCGTGTATTCCAGGACCCCATGACCGGCACGGCAGCGGACATGTGGATCGAAGAGAACCTGGCACTCGCCAGCCGCCGCGGCAAGCGCAGGACCCTGCGCTGGGGCGTTCAGAAAAAAGAAAGAGAAGAGTACAGACAGCTCCTCCGGACCCTGGACCTCGGACTGGAAGACCGTATGACCACCAAGGTCGGCCTTCTTTCCGGCGGCCAGCGCCAGGCGCTGACCCTTCTCATGGCGACACTGCGCAAACCCAAGGTGCTCCTTCTCGATGAGCACACAGCGGCCCTGGACCCCAAGACGGCGGAGAAGGTTCTGGAGACAACAGACAGGATCGTTGGCGAGAGCGGGCTGACGACCCTCATGGTCACGCACAACATGCGTGACGCCATCCGTCACGGCAACCGCCTGATCATGATGAATGAGGGAAAAATCATCCTGGACGTTTCCGGAGAAGAAAAAAAGAACCTCACCGTTCGCGATCTCCTGCAGAAGTTCGAGGAGACCGGCGGAGAGGTCAACGACCGCATGGTACTGTCGTAAATGTATCAGTCCAGTTTTAAATCGCCGTCCTTGATCCATCCGATCCGGCGAAGCGCGTATCCGAAGAGAGGTGTTAAAACGGCCGGAAGGACGAAGCAGATCAGGATGAGACCCAGCCAGTCACCACCGGTGATGGCGGTCTTTGTTCCGGCCGCGATGTCGTTGACCCAGCCCGTGTAGACGCCGATCTGGCCGACGAGGCCGCAGGTGCCCATGCCGGAAGCCACCGGCGCACCATTCATCTGCATCTTGAAGAGGCAGGTCGCCATGGGACCCGTGATCGCGCTGGTCGCGATGGCGGGGATCCAAATCTTCGGGTTGCGGACGATGTTGCCCATCTGCAACATGCTCGTGCCGATCCCCTGAGAGATCAGGCCGCCCCACTTATTCTCTTTAAAGGAAAGAAACGCAAAGCCGACCATCTGGGCGCAGCATCCGGCGACCGCCGCACCGCCGGCCAGTCCCGTGAGTCCCAGCGCCGCGCAGATGGCAGCGGAGGAGATGGGGAGCGTGAGCGCGATGCCGATGACGACGGATACGACAATGCCCATCAGGAAGGGCTGCTGGTCGGTCGCCCACATGACGACATGTCCGAGCGAAGAGGCAGCGGTTCCGATGGCGGGCGCAATCAGATAGGAGAGCGCAAGGCCAACCAGGATCGTCACGGAAGGCGTGACGAGGATATCGACCTTCGTTTCCTTGGAGATTGCCTTTCCGCATTCGGCGGCAAGCACGGCGATAAAGAGTACGGCCAACGGTCCGCCGGCACCTGTCCCGCCGTCCAAAGTGGTGGAGCCCAACTGGTTTGCGGCATAGCCGACCGTCACCAGCGAAAACAGAACGAGCGGCGGTGCCTGCAGGGCATAGCCGATGGCGACTGCCATCGCCGGCCCGCGCATCGAAGAGGCAAAGGCGCCGACATCCACCAGCCACTGGATGCCCAGCTGCGTGCCGATGGTGTTCAGGATCGTTCCGATCAGGAGCGACGCGAAAAGACCCTGTGCCATGGCGCCGAGCGCGTCGATTCCGTACCGCTTTCCGGAGATTTCAATATTCTTTCGTTTTAAAAACTCTTTCATGGGACGTTTATTCTTTCTTCAAAAACAGGATCAAAAAACACGCTTTTTATTATAGAGTATTTTCATGGATTTCACATCAGAAAATCTCATTTATCCATGCAGTTCCAGAATGCAGTAATCGTCATCCTCATAGCGCACCGTGCCGATGGAATAGTCGATCTCGATGGTAATCGGGTGTTCTTCCAGCGCCGACCACGGGTGCTTTTCGATCACAAGGAGTTTCTTCGCTTCCGGGCGAAGATGCGGGAAGTATCCGTCGATCTCGGAGATCGAATTTATCAGGTAGATCCGCTTGTGGGAGATCGTCAGATCATTCGGCGGCATCTCCGGGATCTCGTAGGTCAGGGAGAAGCAGACGTCCTCATACGTCGTGTGCTCCCGAAGGATGTGCGCCAGGGTATAGTCCTGCTCGTTGTCTCTCGTCACCCAGTAATGCGAAGTCGACGAGGGCACGCCCGTGATCAGAAACACGATGACGTAGGCGATGACAAAGAAGAAGGAGAACGGAGAGACCGCCTTGCTCCCGACGGAGATCGCCCCGCCGGTCTTCACCACCTTGCTCCACACAAAGCCCATCACGAAGATCGAGGTGATGAACACGAAAGAGACCTTCATCATGGAAAACTCATGGACGGCAGAGTGATTCTTCAGAAGAAAGAGCTGGAAGGCGATGGCAATGTAGGTCGCAAGAAGGAGCGCCGCGCAGTTGTTGGTAAAGATCTTTTTCAGATCTTTCTTCCGGAGCAGATACAGGAATGCCGCAACCAGCGTCCCGAACAAAAGCAGGAGATAGTAGATAAAGAAGCTCCGCTCTTCCTGCGTAAAGCCGCTGGTAACGTTTTCCAGAAGCCTGCCGTAGATCCAGCTCTTGTCGTCGTATTCTCTCGTGCGGAAATGCAGCTTATAAAGGAGAAGCGTCTTCCACCGGCTGGTATAGGAAAGCTGCCAGAGAAACAGCAAAAGCGACACGGCGACCGGCACGGCGTAATGCAGAAAATGGAGACACGCCGCGGATATCTTCTTTTCCCGGATCCACACGTTGCAAAAGCGGAAGATGGCTACAAAGAAAGCAAGCAGCCAGAAGAAATAATCGGTCATCATGCCGCCGACGATAACGAGGAAGTGCAGGACATAAAACACCCTGCGGGCCGTTTTCGAAAGCCCGTCCGTGTGCAGGAGATAGTCCAGAAAGAGAAACGCCGTTACAAAGATCAGAACGCTTTGATCGGCAAAGAATACATTGGAGAGATAATACGCGTTGACGGGAAAAAGACACCACAGTCCCGCCCCGGCGACCGGTGCGAGAAAGAGCCCTGCCTTGTGGCGGTAGCCGTTTTCATAGAGGATCAGAAGAAGGAGCCACGAGACAAGGACCGCCTCGATGGCAAAGAGAATCATCTGAAAATGCTTGAGGAAACTGATGTCGATCTCCGTCCGCCCCAGGAGTTTTGCCGGGAGGTAGACGATCAGCGTATTGTTATCGGGATAACTGACGAAGGGAGAGCGCTCGTCGAGCGTATTGAATTCGATGGAATCGTAGTTTTCATAGTTCGTGAAATGCAGAAGGGAAGGCCCGTCCTCCAGCCACATATTCACATACTTGATGGTGGAAGCCGACTGCCAGATATTGTCGCCGGCCATCTTGTCGTATTCGATCCGGTATTTAAAATGAAAGATTGCATAAAACAGGAGCAATACGGCTCCCGTAACGAACAGAAAATGAAGGATCGGATAGGTTCGTTTCTGCATAGGTGTATTATAACCAGAAGTTCTTAAATTGACAAAGCTCTCTTTCCTTGTTAGAATTACGAACGTTCGGTAAGAACAAGCTGGCATAGCACAGTCGGTAGTGCGTCGCATTGGTAGTGCGGAGGTCCCGGGTCCGATTCCCGGTGCCAGCTCTTTAAAAAAAGTCCCGTGAGCACGGGACTTTTTTGTATTCTAAACCGTATCAGAGCATATCCGCGATCTCGTAGATCAGCCGTTCCGACTTCTCCCAGCCGAGGCAGGCGTCTGTAATGGACTTGCCGTAGCAGCCGCCGTTCACCGGCTGGCTCCCGTCTTCGATATAGCTCTCCACCATAAAGCCGCGGACCAGCTTTTTCACGGTACTGTCGCTCTTACAGGAAGAGAGGACTTCCCGGATGATCCGGGGCTGCTCAAAGGGGTTCTTCCCGGAATTGGCATGATTGCAGTCCACGACCACGCCCGGATTCTGCAGTTCCCATTTCTCGTAGAGCTGCACGAGATAGCAGAGATCTTCATAATGATAATTGGGGTGCGTCACCCCCTGCTTGTTCACATAGCCGCGCAGGATCGCATGGGCCATGGGGTTTCCGTAGGAATGGGCCTCCCATCCGCGGTAGATGAAGTCATGCGCATGCTGCGCTGCCAGAATGCTGTTCATCATGACCGAAAGGTCGCCGCTCGTGGGGTTCTTCATGCCGACCGGCACCTCGATGGCGCTGGCGGTCAGACGGTGCTGCTGATCCTCGACGCTTCGCGCGCCCACGGCGACGTAGGCCAGAAGATCGTCGATGTATTTGTAGTTTTCGGGATAAAGCATCTCATCCGCGCTGGCAAAGCCGGTTTCCTTTAAAGCACGCATGTGAAGTCCGCGGACGGCGATGATTCCTTTGAAGAGGTCCGGCTGCGCGTTCGGGTCCGGCTGATGGACCAGTCCTTTGTATCCGTCCCCGGTCGTGCGCGGCTTCCCGGTATAGATGCGCGGGATGATCAGGATCTTGTCCTTCACCTTTTCCTGGACCGGCGCCAGGCGGCTGATGTAATCGATGACACTGTCTTCGTTGTCCGCAGAACACGGCCCGATGATCAGGAGAAGACGGTCGCTTTCTCCGCAGAAGATCTGCCGGAGCTCCTCCCGCTGTCTGTCGACGGCTTCCGCCATGGTTTCCGTCAGAGGGTACATCTCCTTCGTTTCCTTCGGGATGGTCAGTTTACGCTTGAATTCTGCAATCATAATGCCGGATCCTCCTTTACGATCATGGCAATGCTTTCTTTTAAGTCTTCCGGATCGGTGGGGCAAAGTGCAAACGATCCGGGCGATTCCACATAGACCACCGTGAGCTTTCCGCCCGCGGCCTTTTTGTCATGCAGCATGGCCTGATAGACATGCTGTCTGTCGGCCCGGACTTCGGTGGGAAGCTGCAGCTTTTGAAGCACGGGCACAAGCCTTGTACGCACGTCTTCCGCGCACAGGGGGATCATGCCGAGCGCCACGCACTCCCCATGGTAGAGTCCTGTCACGCTTTCGATCCCGTGGCCGATGGTATGGCCGAAGTTCAGGGCCCGTCTGACATCTGCCTCCTGCACATCCTGTTCCACGATCTGCTTCTTTATCATAAGCGACGCGCGGATGATCTCATCGAGGTGCGCTGTCGGGTCTGCTGTTTCAAAGAGCGCAAAGAGCGCAGGATCTGCTATCAATCCCATCTTCACTGCTTCGGCAAGTCCGGCGGAGATCTGCCGTTCAGGAAGAGTGGAGAGCGTATCGGGATCGATCAGGACCTTCTTCGGCTGGTAAAAGCTTCCCGCGATGTTCTTCACGCCGCCGAGGTTCACGGCCGTCTTTCCGCCGATGGAGGAATCCACCTGGCTTAGGACCGTGGTGGGGATGTTGTAAAAATCGATCCCGCGCATGTAGCAGGAAGCCGCAAATCCCGCGAGATCGCCGACGACCCCGCCGCCCACCGCGACGACGCAGTCCTTCCTCGTGAAGTCATTCTCCAGCATATGGAGAAGAATGCGCTCCAGCTCCTGCAGACTCTTGCTTGTTTCCCCGCCGGGAATGCGATGCAGGAAGCCTGTGCCGCACTGCCGGAGGATGGTTTCGCTGTATATAGAGGGAACGCCTTCGTCGGTCACCACCATTACCTTGCGGTTCAGATCCAGCAATTCGCCGGCTTTTGCAAGGCATGCGCGCTCCAGCGCGATGTCGTAACTGTCTTTGCCGAGGTTCATGGATATGATCATTTTTGTCTCCTGCACAGATCATTTCTGGAACAAAGCTCCGGAAATGATCGGAAGTTTGAAACGTAGTCTAGTCTCATTATAAGGAAAAGTCAACAAAACGTCATATCTGTGGAATAGTGTGTTTTTTAAGGCTTTAATGAAAACAAAATTGCACATAATTTTGCGATTCACTATAATACCCCTTGTCGTTATAAATCATTTTTAATCGGAAGAAGTCAAAAGCGGGATGTACGATTGAGCAATAATTCTATCGAAGAGATCAAGATCAGAAAGCACCAGAACACGCTCCGTATCGTCGGTTCGGGCATCATCCTGATGGGCCTGTGGACGATCGCGAAGACAGTGGGACTTTTGTTCTTTCAAAGAGCACAGGTCTTAGAGACGGTGCACACTTCAGTGGGAGAGCCCCTTGATCAGATCACCGATGGCCAGATCCTTGTCATCCTCCTGATCTTTATTCTGATCGTGCTTCTGGTCGAACTGGCCATGCGACTGTATGTGGGAGTCTCCGCCATCCGCGAATCACGCGGAAAGCGTGGATTCCCGTTTTATATTCTGCTCGCTGCCCTTGTGATCGTGGGCAACTTGAATACGATCATTGTGGCAGTGGCCACATGGATCGACGGAACGGTGGAGGACAATACACTGCATCTGATCGATACCACCTCCGCCACGGCGGTCATCATCGAACTGACCTCGATGATCATGCTGATCGAGATGATCGTGGCATCGCTCCGTATCCGGAAGCACAATCGGCAGATGCGAAAGCAGAAAGCGGCGGAGGAATAGAAGATGCAGCTGGACTTCCATTATTATGCAACCTATGCCGCCGCGATCCTTGCAGGCTTCGATCATGAAGAAAGTTTGCAGATCGCCTACAGCGCACAGTTTACAGACTGCTGCACGCGGACCTTCCTCGATACGATCAATGCGCCGCTTTCGGCTGCCACGACACAGACGCAGGCGGAATTGGCGGACGTGCCGACCGATCCCGTGGGCCTGCACGACATCACCCGCATCTGGGCATCCTTCCACTTCCTTCCGGAAAACCTTTACGCAGAAAGAGAAAAGACCGGACGCAAGTATCTGCGAAAGTATCGTCTGATCTGCGGACCAAACGGCACCCTCGTAAAGGATACGGTGGAACTGGCAAAGGGGAAGGGCCCTGCGGCGACGGGGCTTGCGATGCATGTGCTCGCCGACACATGGGCGCACCGCTATTTTGCCGGGACGCCGTCCCTGGTGATCAACAATACGAACTACCACTTCTATGAGATCACGGAAGAGGGAGAAAGACCGGTCCGCTTCAATCATAATCCCGCGTCTCCCGACGACCCGGAGAAAGGGATCTACACGAATACGGTCCCGCAGGGGAGCGAGGATTCGATCATGAACCTCGGCCACGGCAGGGCCGGGCATCTGCCGGATTACAGTTATGCCCGCTACCGGTACATGCCGGCATGGGGCGGCTACCGGGAGATCGTAAAAGACAATCCGTCGGATTACCTGCATGCCTTCCGGCAGATGATCTATGCCCTGCGGTATCTGAAGGGAGAAGAAGGAGAGGCGTTTCAGACTGAAACGTACGACGAGCGCGCATACGTTCCGTACCGCGAAGAGATCGAAGAGATCCTGACGAAGAGACAGCTCGATGCGTCGAAAGACTGGAAGGCCTTCGGAGAGCGTCTTTCCAAGGAAGAGATTCCGGACTTTGCCGAGACCCTTTATCAGGAAGAATACAGGAATGCGGCGGTAGAAGAAAAGGAAAACACGATGCCGGGACAGTTTATCCGCGCCGCGCTTGCCCAGAAGAGCATGGTGACGAACCGGATCTTTTCCTCCGGAAGTCTCCTTGCCGGCTTCTCCGTGGACTATGCGAAAAAGGGATTCCGCGGGATCCCTGATTTCAGGATGCTTTTAAAGAGATGACGAAGAAGAGAAGGGTCATTAATTTCATAACGGGGATCCTTCTGATCCTGATCGGACCGATCCTGTTTACCGCGGGAGACGACGGCATCGGCGTGGTGCTCTTCTTGATGTTCGTCGGCTTCTTCATCGGCGCGCTGCAGGGCTTCTGGTACTACTTCACCATGGCGAGGCACATGGTGGGAGGAAAAGCGATGCTGTACCGCGCACTGATCCTGTTAGACCTGAGCGCCTTTTCCTTTACCGTGGGAAGGGGCGGCGCGCTGATGGGCGTGCTCTATGTGGCGGCGATTCAGTTTTTGGCCGGCGCCGTCGGCGTGTTGCGCGCCGCCGACGCGAAGAGATTCGGCGGCCACTGGAGACTGATGCTTGTGTACGGTATCATCTGCATCCTGTTTGCGCTCGCGGTCATTGTAAGCGGCCTGATGTATCACAGTTCTGCGCTCGCGGTCATTGTCTATTCGATCGGCCTCTTTACCACCGGTATATCCCGCGTCGTATCCGCCTTCCGCAGGACCGCGATCGTCTATATCCCATAATCGCTTTTCTTTGTCATTTCGCGTCGTATGCTTTACAATGTATGCTATACGTAAATAGTAGGATTTTATAAGCAACAGAAAAGGAAAACCCCATGGCGGAAATCGGAAGAAGGATATTCGGCAGCAATCTGATCTGCATCTGCGTGGATGAAGTTGTCGAAGGAGACTGCAAGGGAACCATCTGGAACCAGTACGAAGAAGAAGGACGTTCCTTCGAAAATATGATGGACCTTCTGCAGAAGATGGATGAGCTTCTGGATGAACTGCATTTCCCGGAACGCTCCAATATGCCCAGAGAATTCGGCAAGGAACAGAAGCGCTACAACGATGCGCCGAAGATCCCCGGCGAGCGGGTGATGCATGCCGACGCCTTTGCGGATAAGAACGGATCGATCGCCACCTTTATCGCGCGCGTGAAGTTCCGACAGAAATCGACCTGGCAGGGAGAGATCCTCTGGCTCGAGCAGGATGAGCGCGTGGAATTTGCAAGTGCCCTGGAGATGACCAGGCTCATCGACAAAGCGATCAGCTGATGAAGAAGATCATCCTCGCATCCGCATCCCCCAGGAGAAGAGAACTCCTGGAACTCTTACATCTTCCCTTTACGGTGGTCCCTGCGAAGGGAGAAGAAAAAACATCGGCAAACGATCCCGGTGAAATCGTAGAGCACCTCGCCCGCCACAAGGCGGATGAGGTGTTTACTTTGCATAAGGACGCACTGATCATCGGCGCGGACACCATCGTCTACGCGGAAGGAGAAGTGCTTGGGAAACCAAAGGACAGGGACGATGCCATCCGTATGATCACTACGCTTCAGGGGAATACCCATCAGGTCTACACAGGCGTCTGCCTGAAGTACACGGACGAAGCGGGAAACGTCCGGGAGAACTGCTTCCATGAAAAGACCGACGTCACCGTCTATCCCATGACCGATGAAGAGATCTGTGCCTACGCGGACACGGAGGATCCTTATGACAAGGCGGGCGGCTATGGGATCCAGTCCGGCTTCACCCGCTATGTCCGAAAGATCGACGGCGATTATTTCACGGTGATGGGGCTGCCCGTCGCCAGACTCTACCATGAATTACCTTCTTTTACATCATAAAAAAAGAATCTGTCTTGGCGTGTGTTTCCTCCTTCTGGTGACGCTCCTTTCTCTGTTTCTTCTGGTGCGGCAAAGAGAAGAGAGGACACCGTATCTGAATGAGATCTGCCCGAACAACTTTGCGGCGGCACAGGACGAGAAGCACGCCTTCCCCGACTACATCGAACTCTATAATCCGACCGATACCGATTTCTCGCTGGAAGGGTATTACCTCTCCGACGATCAGAACGATCTGAAGAAGTTTCCGCTTGCAGAGATCACCATTGCGCCGAAGGGCTATGCGCTCATCTGGTCGGACAGGGAAGGAGAGACGGATGCCACCCACACCGTTTTCGGCCTGAGCAAGGACGGCGAGACCGTATTCCTTTCCGATGAGCAGGGAAAGATGATCGATGCCGTTACCTTCCCGGCGCTTCCCTACGATACCGCCTATTCCCGCACCGAAAAGGGATGGACGCGTTCCACCTGCACGCCCGGAGAAACGAACGAGAACATGACGGTGCTGCCCGCACAGACATTGAAGGAACCGACCTTCTCGGCGCCGGGCGG
>JAGAHC010000087.1 GCA_017627275.1 Lachnospiraceae bacterium | reverse complement strand
TTTTTAGATGGTTATATTATAGCACAAAAAGCGCTGAAAATCCGCATAAAATCGGCATTTCCGAAGATTTCAAAAGGGAAACATATGGATAAAAAGACAAAGCCCGCAGCGTGTTTGCTACGGACTTTGTCTTCAGTCTGACGGGCCGTCTTCGGACGGCCCGTTTTTTTGATGCAAAGCCTTACTGCTTGCTAAGTGCCTTCGCGACCTCAGCCCCCACAGCCACGTTGTTGAAGACCAGTCGGATATTGGCTTCGAGGCTCTCGCCGCCGGTCAGCTGTTTGATGCGGTCTAACAGGAAGGGCGTGATCTCCTTGCCCTTGATGCCCTTTTCCTCGCATTCACGAAGCGCTGCTTCGATGTTGCCGTTGATGTAGTCGAGGTCCATGGCGTATTCCTGCGGGATGGGGTTGGCGAGGATCATGCCGCCTTTTAAGCCGCAGTCCAGTTTTGCCCGGAAGGCCGCCGCAACGTCTTCGGGCGATTCCATACGGTAATCCACTTCGAAGCCGGAATGCGTCGTATAGAAGGCCGGCATTTCCTTCGTCTGGTAGCCGAGGACGGGGACGCCCTTGGTCTCCAGGTATTCGAGCGTCAGCCCGATGTCGAGGATCGACTTGCAGCCCGCGCAGATGACCAGGACCGGCGTTTCCGCCAGTTCCTCGAGGTCTGCCGAGATGTCCATGGTGGTCTCGGCGCCGCGGTGAACACCGCCGATGCCGCCCGTCGCAAATACCTTCACGCCCGCGGCCGCCGCCGCGATCATGGTCGTCGCCACCGTCGTCGCGCCGTCCCTCCCTCTTGCAAGCAGAACGGGCAGGTCACGCCTCGACGCCTTCGGGACGGAAAGCCCCTTCTTCCCGAGATACTCGATCTGCTCTTTGGAGCAGCCGACCGTCATCTTTCCCTGCATGATGGCGATCGTTGCCGGCACGGCCCCGTGCTCCCGCACGATCTCCTCGACCTTCAGCGCCGTCTCGACGTTCTGCGGATAGGGCATGCCGTGGGAGATGATGGTCGATTCCAGCGCAACAACGGGTTTCCCTTCTGCCAAAGCCGCACGGACTTCGTCAGAGACTGACAGATAGTTTTGTAGATTCATGTTTCATTCCTCACTTTTCGTTTTTTGTATGCATTCTTCCAAGGAGTGCTTCTTCACTCATGTTTTCGGAGATGGTAAAAGGGCTCTCCATCGCGATGGAGGCAGCCGTCAGCGCCGCGCCTGCGCTCTCCGAAAGCGGCAGATCCTTTAAAAGCGCCCACACAAGCGCCGCCATGAAGGCGTCGCCGCAGCCGGTCGTATCAAGGACGAGAGAAGCGGGGCTTGGCAGGTGCATGGCTTTCTCCTTCGTGGCGGCGACAATGCCGTCTTCGCTCAGCGAAAGGAACACATGCTGCACGCCGTTATAAAGGAGCACCCCGGCGGCCGTCTTCGCATCTTCGATGGAATGAATGGGAACGCCGCTCAAGATCTCCGCTTCGAGTCGGTTTGGCTTGATGGTGTGAATGCGCGAAAGGATAGGCCTTGCGCGCTCCGCCTTCGCGGTCGACACGGGGTCGACAAAGAGCGGCGCGGTAACGGTCTCCGCAAGCCACTGCAGACTCCTCCGCGGAATATTGCAGTCCGCAACGACGACCGACGCCGACAAAAGCAGATCCTTATGCGCCTGCAGATACTCCGGCGTGATCCGGTTGCAGATCTCCATATCGGAGATCGCGAGCTGCATCTCGCCATGCTCATCGCTGATAAACAGGTAGGAAGAAGTCTCGAGATCGGGGCAGCGCAAAACGGCGTCGGTGCGAATGCCGCACTCGTTACAGCCGTTCAGAATGAAGCTGCCGTTCATGTCGTCCCCGACGGCCGACAGGAGAGAGACCTCCGCTCCGAGAAGACTTAAGTTGTGAGCGATATTTCTGCCGACACCGCCCAGGCTGAACGTGGTCCGGCCGGGCGCGGAATCTTTTTCAAGCAGGCGGTCGTAGGGCTTCGCGCCGATATCGACGTTGGCGCCGCCGATGACCACGACGGGAGAGGACTGCATCAGACGACCTCTTTACAGTTCAAAGTCGAAGGCAACGCGTCTGGTCACGAACGGAGCCACGATCTCATCGCGCACGGTGACATGCTCCGGATGATCCTGATAAAGCGCAAGCGCCGATGCATCGTCGTGAACGGATTCCAGAAGGATCTCCGCCGTGGAAGTTTCGGCGCCGTTGATGTGCACGTGCAGCTCCTGCAGCCCAGGGATCTTCCCGAGCAGCCCTTCCACGCTATCCTTGATGTTTTTCTTTATGGCAGGCTTTTCGCTCTCCGCGATGTCCGCCTTGAGATTCCACATGACAATATGCTTGATCATAGCATCCCCTTTCCTATATACAGTAAAAAAAGTGACGCTATGATTGTATCACAGGACGAAGACGTCTTCAGGGTCTAAAGACAGGAGACGGTTATTTCAGATCTGCGAGCACGACGCCCCATGCCTCTGCAAGCTTTTCCAGGGACCAGGCAGCATTGGCGGGAGAGGTCGAGGGTAGGCAAATGTCCTCTACGCCCGTCATCGGCAGACAATAACGGGCGTAGATCTCGTGCGACTTTTTTCCGTTGGTATAAATGTTGCGGATATTGCAGGAGGAGAGGATCTCAGAGAAATCATTCGGCTCCACGTTTCGGATGGAGCTGTCAGACGATCCCTCGATGTCACAGGCATGGATCGAATCCCAGCAGGCGATACGATGCCGCTTTAAAAAAGCTGCCTTTTCTTCAACGGCCTGCGGCGCTCTGCCCGCATCGCTTTCCAGCAGAAGCGCCATCAGTTTCCAAAACCGGTTCTGCGGATGACCGTAGAAAAACCTGCTTTCCCTCGATTTGACCGAGGGGAAACTGCCGAGGATCAGGATGCGTGAGTCCTTTGTGTAAAACGGAGGAATGGGATGAACGATTCTTTCCATTGATTCTTTTCCTTTGAAAACATGAACTTTACGCCACCGGCCAGAACAGCTCATCGAGCGTTTTGTCGAGCGCTTTACAGATGTCGATGCAGAGACGGATGGTGGGATTGTAATCGCCCTTCTCGATGGCATTGATGGTCTGCCGCGAGACGCTGCAGAGGGCGGCCAGTTGCTCCTGAGAAAGATCCTTTGCCGCGCGTGCGGACTTTAATCGAAGATTTTTCATTCCGCTGCCTCCTGTCTGTCCCTTGCCTGCTTCACGAGCAGACAGATCAGGACAATAAGAAAAGTGGCGGCGCAGGCTATGCTGGAAACCGGCATCTGGAGAATGCCGTCCGCGACGAGACTGCCGTCCTGATAAGAAGTCCATCCGGCAAAGCCGTTGAGCAGCACAACAGCAAGCAGGAGAAGGACATAGGACTTTAACCCCTTTTTGGTCTGCATCTGTTTGAAGGCATCGTGAAAAATGCAGTACGCCGCGAAGACGCCGATCGAGAGAAAGATCGCCAGAAGCGAACTCACGCCGTCCGCCATCATGGGACGCCCGAGGATCAGGAGAAGAATGATGTGGGCAGCTTCAAAAATGATCATGGCAGTAAAGGCGTAGCGGTAGGCCTGACCGCGGACGACCTGCTCGCGTTCGTCAAACTTCTTTTCGACCGAGTATTTGTGCTTTCCGATCAGAACCGCGATGACGACGAGAAAGATCACAAGAAGCGGTATGAGAGAGCTCATGGTAGTATCCTCCTTTGGGAATAAACGGGTTTTAATGCCGGCATTTTTTTCTTTGTCAAAAGCAGTATAACACATCAATAGCATAATGTCAAATAAATATTACATTTTGCTACTCATTGACGCTGTTATATACGTACTCTATGAGGTAGCAAACATCCTCTCAAACAACCTTCAAATCGTTGACAAAGAGAAACTGCCAGCGTATACTGATAAAGCTGCACAAAAAGCAGAATACTATGGCGGGATAGCTCAGCTGGCTAGAGCATGCGGTTCATACCCGCAGTGTCGAGGGTTCAAGTCCCCCTCCCGCTACGAAATAACAGGCACCCCATTGGGGTGCCTGTTATTCAAATTCAGGAAACAGTTTTTATGGAGGAAAACTATGAAACTGATCACCTACGCGCCCAAAGACGCACCGACGAAGGAAGAAGTCGGGATCCTTTACACAGACGATACGGTACTGTCCCTTCGGAAAATGGGATTTGCCTTTTCTTCGATGAACGAACTGATTCAGTGTGCCGCGGAAAGAGAGGACGGCTTCCTGCAGGAGATCTGCGCGTTTCAGAACAACACGCCGATCAAAGAAGCGGAGATCGCGCTGCGGGACGTCACGCTGCTTTCGCCCATCCCGCGCCCGCTCCAGGACGTCATCTGCCTCGGTCTCAACTATGAAGAACATGCAAAAGAAGCTTCCGGCTATTCCAGGGACGCTTTCTCCGGAGGGAAGGAGGCGGCAGTTTACTTTTCCAAACGCGTAACCTTTAGCCAGGGCGACGGCGCGCCGATCCCGCTGCATGCGGATCTCACCGACCGGCTGGATTACGAGGCGGAGCTTGCGCTCATCATCGGCAGGGAAGCAAAGAATGTTTCGCCGGACGAAGTGAAAAACCACATCTTCGGCTACACGGTCCTGAACGACGTGTCGGCGCGCGACCTGCAGACGCGGCACAAACAGTGGCTTTTCGGCAAGAGCCTGGACGGCTTTACCCCGATGGGCCCCTGCATCGTGACGGCGGACGAGATCGCGTACCCGCCGGCGCTTTCCATCTCCTGTACGGTAAACGGGGAAGTGCGCCAGAGAGCAAACACCAACATGCTCATTCACGACATCGATGAGATCGTCAGTGAACTCTCGCAGGGAATGACATTGCAGCCCGGCACCATCATCGCGACGGGGACGCCCAAAGGCGTCGCAATGGGCATGCAGGAACCGGTCTTTTTGAAGGCGGGAGATGTGGTCGCCTGTACGATCGAGGGGATCGGGACGCTGACCAATCCCGTTCAGGCGTAGTCTTTCAAGAGCGCATCAAAATAGACATACGTCTCCGGACAATGCTTCCGGAGAGAAGAGGGCCTGACACAGTATTCATCAAAGGCTTCCGCAAAGTACTCGCCGGCATCGGACACGATGGCATCGGCGGGGAAGGCGGAAGTTTCTTTATTATATAAATCACGAAACTCGTCGGTGTCGCTGTATTTGACACCGATGTTCTTTGCGCCGAGGGAGATGTCCACATAGTGGCCGACCTCGTGCGCGATACTTTCAATGGCGTAATCGGAAGAGTTCCGCAGTGTGATGACGCGGTCGGAAAAGGAGGCGTTGCCGTAGATGACGATGCCGTCCGGCAGATCCTTTTCCGTCAGGGAATAGTTTTCGATCGCCACGTCGGGCCCGAGCCTGATCACCCAGCCGTCGTTTTCCAGTTCCTCCCGGATGCCTGCGGGCACCTTCTCGTACGTTTCCACCGTTTCATTGATGACATAGTTTTCCGTCCCCTCCGCCACGATAAAGTGTGAGGGAACGGTGACGCGCAGCGGATAGAAGGCGCGCACCGCCTGGGCAATAAAACTGCCGCCGGTCCTTGCGGCTGCGAACAGGAACACGGCGATCAGGACAAGCGACAAAAGCCTCGTGAACGGACTGCGTTTTCTTTCGGTATCAAAAGGGGTGGCAAACTCCTCCGGTGAGGGGATCTGCCCGTTTTCCATTCCGTTTTCTTCCATCATGCCTTCATTATAGCATTCTCAAAAAATCATCTGAAAACGGTTGACAGGCAAAAGTATGAATTATATGATATACATGAAACTACTTACAAATATATAAAAGTATGAAAAGTAGGAAATCCATTCAATGAAGAAGAAGGAAGACAAATTCGTTTGGACGGCGACGGTCGGAGAGAAGGGCCAGATCGTCATCCCCAAACAGGCAAGAGATTTGTATGCCATCAGACCGGGCGACACGCTCATCCTGGTCGGTGACAGAGACAGAGGGATTGCCATCCCGCCGAAGGATGCTTTGGCGGGCGCTTTGAATGTGTTCTACGACTCACACAAATGAAACGGAGGAAAATCATGCGTAACAAACAGAATCTCAAAACAGGAAGACTTCTGGTGACGGCGTTGTGGATGGCCCTGATCCTTGCCTTCGTGAACATCCCGCAGGTAGGAGAGATCACAGGCATCAACGTCCAGGCAGAAGAGATCACGGTGAGCGGGAAGGTGGATTCCCGCACGACAGGCAGTATGCTGTATCTGACGAACTCGGAAGGAACCTATGTCATCAAGATCGACAGCACGACCGGCATTGCCGGCACGGTCACGAACGGCAAGACTGTGAAGGTGACGATCCAGAGAGGAAACGACGGCTATCTGCACGCGACGAAGATCATTGCGGACAGCTCCCAGCCTGTCGTACAGAATCAGACGGGAAGCAGCAACGCTTCCGTCGACGCATCCACTGCCACGACTGTCACGGGCGAAGTGGCAAAGGATTCCACGGACTCCGTCCTGCGCCTGTCGACGAGCGGCGGCATCATGCAGATCAAACTGGACAGCTCGACCAACATGGGCGGGATCCGCGTCCTGACACAGGGACGCAAGGTGCAGATCTCGGTGGCCCGCGGTTCGGACGGCTACCTGCATGCGATCTCGATCGCGGATACGTCGAGCGCGGAGTCTGTCGCGAAGAAGTACAACATCTCCGGCACCGTCATTTCGGGAACGATCACGGGAGATACGACGAATTCGGTTTTGTGCGTTTCGAACAATGACGGCACCTATAAGATCAAGATCGATTCCTCCTCGGACGTTTCCGCCTGCCGCGCCATGGTCAAGGGACGCAAGGTGACCGTCGGCTTCAATTATCAGAATGACGGCTACGTCCACGCAACCATGGCAGTCGCCGAAGCGGAAGAGAAGAAGTCCGCGACGGTCGATACTTCGAGCACCTTCAGCGTATCCGGCAAAGTCGGCGCCGATACGACCGAGAACATGCTCTGCCTTGTCAATAAGGAAGGCACCTACAAGATCAAGATCGATACCTCGACCACGTTCGGCTGCAACACCATCGTCTACGATCAGACGATCACGGTCAG
Source organism: Lachnospiraceae bacterium (assembly GCA_017627275.1). Classification (GTDB taxonomy): domain Bacteria; phylum Bacillota; class Clostridia; order Lachnospirales; family Lachnospiraceae; genus CAG-791. The sequence continues at coordinate 14,679 of JAGAHC010000087.1, read as the reverse complement.
CGCGGCCAGAGGAAATGACGGCTACATCCACGCACTGCGGATCGACGACGGCAATTCCTCGAGCGGTTCCTACGCGCCTTCTGCCACGGTGGACGGCGTCAGAAAGATCGGCGATTCTTTAAGCATCAGCGGCACCGTTGCTTCCGGAACAACGGACAGCATCCTGTACCTGTCCACGAGCGGCGGCAAGATGACCATCAAGATCGATTCGAATGCCGACTTCGGCAATGCCAAGACCCTGATGGAAAACGATTCCGTGACGGCGACCATCTATCCCGCATCGGACGCTTACTATCATGTATCGGCCCTTGCCAACAGCAGCCAGCCGGGTTCCGCCTCTGTCTCCAGTTCGGGCGTCACCGTGATCGGCACCGTTAAGTCGGGCACCACGGGTTCGCTCCTTTACCTGCAGACCGAGAGCGGCGAGATGAAGATCAAACTGAACGCGAGCACGCAGATGGGTTCCTGCAAGGTCCTTACCAAGGATAAGAAGGTCAAGGTCTCCATCGGACGCAGCACCGACGATTACTGGCATGCCGTAGCGATCGATAAAGGCTGAGCGGAGAAGAAACGTGTTTGCGGTCATCTGCGGTTCCTCCGAGAAGGAGACAAAAGCGATCCAGCGCATCGTGACCCGGTTTACCAGGGACAAGGGGAGAAGCGCGCAGACTGAGATCCTGCATTCGGGACGGGAGCTGATCTTTAAGTGGGAAGACCATTTCCGTGACATAGAGCTCCTTGTCCTCGAGGCGGACCTTCCCGACATGTCCGGGATCGAGACCGCAAAACACATCCGGATGACCGGCTTTGAAGGAGACCTGATCCTGTATGCGAAGGACACTTCCAAGGCGCCGGACGGCTATGACGTGGATGCTCTGGGCTATGTGATCATCGGGGCGGACGCGGAAGAGAAGTTTGATAAGATCCTCCGGAAGACCGGCCGCACGGGCAGGAATAAGGACAGAGAAGTGCTCGTGTTTTCCAGAGGCAGAGAGAACCGTTACATCACGGCGGAGGAGATCACCTACTTTGAGATCCGCGGAAGGATCGTCACCGTTCACTACGGAACGGGCGAGAGCTTCGACTTCTACGCCAAGATGAAGGACCTCGAGGAAGAACTTTCGGAGAAGGGATTCGTCCGTACGCATAAGTCCTACCTCGTCCGCGAAAAATGCATCCGCAGGATGCGCGCGAGAGAAGTCCTTCTGACAGACGACACGAGACTCCAGGCCGGACAGAGTTACATCGCGGCGATCCGCCGCAAAAAAGAATATCTTTCGTAAATCATTTGTGTGTGTGAAAAGGAAAGGAACCACTCTCCCTGGGAAACTGGTCCCGAAAAGCGGGACCAGTTTCCCAGGGGGAGTGGTTCCTTGTTGAGCTACGATCATAAATCAATGTGTCCAGGAAACTGGGTACATATCATTCTGAGCGGTTTTATGATCGCCTTTTGAATTTCTGACTAATTTACTCCACTATTTTTTGTGCAGGTATCCAAAGTTCCGAAAACGGGCGCGGTTATTGTTGACTAATTTTATCCACTTTGATAATTTTGGAAACAGGAACAAGGAAAAACGACGACAGGAGAGACGTATGCTGATCAATCGAGAATCCGACTACGCGCTGCGCATCTTAAGATCCTTATCCGACGGGGAGAAGCACGCCGTGCGCGACCTCTGTCAGAAAGAGGATATCCCGCAGCAGTTTTGCTACAAGATTTTAAAGAAGCTTTCCGATGCAGGGTATGTCTCGTCTTCCCGCGGCGTCGGCGGCGGCTGCACCTTGACTGCAGATTTAAAAAAGGTCACGCTGCTTACCCTGATGGGGGCACTCGATTCCGACCGCTTCATCAACGCCTGTCTGAAACCCGGTTTTGTCTGCGAGTGGAAGGACAAGAACTGCAACGTCTGCACCTACCATTCGTATCTGGCGAAGGTCCAGCGCAACATCGACAAGGAGCTTTCGTCACATTCTTTATATGACATGATCAATAAATAATTTTTAAAGGAGGTCACCATGTATTTCAAAACGTCAGAAAAGCATGAGGCGCTGCGCGCACAGATCCGTGAATTCGCAGAAGCCGAAATCAAGCCATTTGCTTTCCAGTGGGATACCGATAACGAGTTCCCCAGGGAAGTCATCAAAAAAATGGCGCAGAAGGGATGGATGGGGATCCCCTATCCGAAAGAATACGGCGGAGCGGGGCTTGACATCATCAGCTACGCCATTGCGGTAGAGGAGCTTGCCCGCTGCGACGGCGGCTGTGGCGTCATCCTGTCCGCACATGTTTCTCTCGGCACCTGGCCGATCTTTGCCTTCGGTACCGAAGAGCAGAAGAAAAAATACCTGCCGCCCCTTTGCAAGGGAGAGAAGATCGGCGCGTTTGGTCTGACAGAGCCCAACGCAGGGTCTGATGCCGGCGGCACGGAAACGACGGCGGTCTTAAACGGCGACCACTATATCTTAAACGGCGAGAAGATCTTCATCACCAACGGCGGAGAAGCTGACACTTATGTCGTTTTTGCAGTCACGACGCCCGGCATCGGCACCAAGGGCATCAGCGCCTTCATCCTGGAGAAGGGAATGCCCGGATTCGAATTCGGCGATCACTATAACAAGCTCGGCATCCGTTCTTCCGCAACGGCACAGCTCCTGTTCAACGACGTGAAGGTCCCGAAGGAAAACCTCCTGGGCCAGGAAGGACAGGGCTTCAAGATCGCGATGGCAACGCTCGACGGCGGCCGCATCGGTATCGCCTCCCAGGCGCTCGGCATCGCACAGGGCGCGTTTGAGAGCGCCGTGGAATATGCCAAGGACCGCATTCAGTTTGATAAACCGATCGCGTTCCAGCAGGCGATCTCCTTCAAGATCGCAGACATGGCAACCAAGATCGATACCGCAAGACTCCTTGTCTACCGCGCGGCCGACATGAAGGAAAACCACGAGCCGTACGGCAAGGAATCCGCCATGGCCAAGCAGTATGCTTCCGACATCTGCCTGGAAGTCGTCAACGACGCTCTGCAGATCTACGGCGGCAACGGCTACTTAAAGGGCATGGACGTGGAGCGCTTCTACCGTGACGCGAAGATCACGACCATCTACGAAGGAACCAACGAGATCCAGCGCGTCGTCATCGCCTCCCACATCCTGGGCAAGCCGCCGAAGGAAGCAGCTTCTCCTGCGATGAAGGCAGCGGCCGCGAACATTACCGGCGCCCGCAAGAAGATGATCTTAAAGGAAGGCTCCGCCGAAGAGCGCGTGGCAACCCTCGTTGCGAACTTAAAGAACGACGGCTACGACTTCACGGTCGGCATCCCGATCGATACGCCGATCACTAAGGCAGAGCGTGTCGTCTCCGCCGGTAAGGGCATCGGCTCGAAGGAAAACATGAAGATCGCGGAAGACCTGGCAAAGGCTGCCGGCGCGGCGCTCGGAAGCTCCCGTCCGGTCGCGGAGACTCTGCGCTACGTCCCGCTCAACCGCTACGTCGGTATGTCCGGACAGAAGTTCATGGGCAACCTCTACATCGCCTGCGGTATCTCCGGTGCGGTGCAGCACTTAAAGGGTATCAAGGACGCAGCTACGATCGTTGCCATCAACAAGAACGCCAACGCAAACATCTTCAAGAACTGTGACTACGGTATCGTCGGTGACGTGAACGAGATCCTTCCGCTTCTGACCAAGGCACTCGGCCAGGGCGAGAAGAAGCCGGCCGGCCCGATGAAGAAGATCAAACGCATCACGCCGAAGAAAGAGCGTCCGTCCTACGGCTTCTACGTCTGCAACGGCTGCGGCTACGAGTACAACGCAAGCCTCGGCGATCCGGCGGCGGATATTTCCCCGTACACCCTCTTCAAGGATCTGCCGGAAGACTGGGTATGTCCGGAATGTGCGGAAGCGAAGAGCAACTTCGTGGAGGCATGATCTGACCGTAAGACGATCATTTTATAAAACAACGATTCTGCACACAGAAAGGAGATAGATATGCATTGCGTAAGAAAGGTTACAGATGATCTGTACTGGGTTGGTGCGAACGATCATCGCCTGCACTTATTTGAAAACATTCACCCGATCCCGCACGGGGTCAGTTACAATTCGTATCTGCTGCTGGACGAGAAGTCGGTACTGTTCGACACCGTGGACTGGTCGGCCTGCAGACAGCTGCTGGAAAACATGGAGTACCTGTTAAAGGGGAAGGAACTGGACGTTCTCCTCATCAACCACCTGGAGCCCGATCACGCGGCCTCCATCGAGGAAGTCCTCATCCGCAACCCGCACTGCGAGATCATCAGCACCGAGAAGGGCTTCATGCTGATGCGCCAGTTCGGTTTCCATGTAGACGGCCATAAGATCACCGAAGTCAAGGAAGGCGACACCACGACCTTCGGCAAACACACGGTGACCTACGTCGAAGCACCCATGGTCCACTGGCCGGAAGCGATGATCACCCTGGATGTCACGAACGGCGTCCTGTTCTCCGCCGATGCTTTCGGATCCTTCATCGCCCTCGACGGAAAGCTCTTTGCGGACGAAGTCAACTTTGACCGTGACTGGCTGGATGAAGCGCGCAGATACTACACCAACATCGTGGGCAAGTACGGCCCGCACGTGGTGGCCCTCATCAACAAGGCCGTGCCGATCCTCGACAAGATCAAGATCATCTGCCCCCTCCACGGTCCGGTATGGAGAGAGAACATTCCGTACATCCTGGACAAGTATATCCACTGGGCAACGTATGAGCCGGAAGAGACGAGAGTCGTCATTGCCTACGCTTCCATGTACGGCAACACCGAAGCGGCGGCACAGAATCTGGCGGCCAAGCTCTGCGAGCGCGGCGTGACGAACCTGGCGGTCTACGATGTCTCGAACACGAACGTTTCCTATCTGATCGGGGAAGTGTTCCGCTCCAGCCACCTGGTGCTGGCGTCCGTTACCTACAACTTAGGCATCTATCCGATCATGCACAACTTCCTGGAGGACATGAAGGCGCTGAACGTGCAGAACCGTACGGTCGCCATTATCGAGAACGGTTCCTGGGCCTGCCGCTCGGGCGACCTGATCCAGAAGTTCCTGGACGAAGAACTGAAGACGATCACCGTGCTGAACGAGCGTCTGTCCTTAGCTTCCTCGCTCAACAACGACAAGGAAGACGAACTGAATCTCCTCGCGGATTCGATCGCGGATTCCGTCAAGGCAGAGATCGCTGCCAAGGAAGCGGCAGCCAAAGAAGCAGCCAAGAAAGAGTAATAAAAAATAATAGTTTCTCCTTTATAAAAAGGACCGGCTCCCCAGCCGGTCCTTTTTTGCGGACGAAGGATTCAGGACTCCGTCTTATTCTCTTTCCTGCCGGGAAGGTTCTTCTTCAGTCCGTCCGCGAGCCATCTGCCGATGCGCGTCGTTTTGTCGCTTGTGAAGTGACGGATGGTACGCAGGTGGTAGCTCTGTCTTGCGGAGAGCGCCTTGGCGGCATTCATGGCACGGAGCTGCGCATTTTGGACGCTCGTGGAAAGCATCTGCTTTGTCTCGCCCACCTTCTCGTAGCGGGCCTCCATCGTGGCGTTGAATTCCTCCTCCGCGGCATCGAGCTTGGCGGCAAGGTCCGTGAGGGACTGGACGGTGAGGACCAGGTCCGAGGAGAGGATCCCCATGAAGAAAAGTGCAAGGACTTCTGCGAGAAGCCCCGGGATCTGTATCTTGACAGTCTCTGAAAACGGGATCACGAAACGGACCAGAAGAACGCCGACCAGGCCGAACGTCAGAGTGGCCGGCAGGCAGATCCGCCCATGGAGATTGAGCGGGACGTCGCTGTAGTCCCACCAGACGGCGTGGAATCGTTTCTCCAGAAAATAAGAGGTACTGTACTCCAGGATCGCGCTGCCGACGGAGCAGATCACAAAGACCTGCCAGAGCGGCATCGGGGAAGAACCAAACAGATGGAGAGAACCGAATCCCAGAGAACAGAGCACGGCGCCCGTTCCGTAGATGGGAACGACCGGGCCGTGCAGGAATCCGCGGTTGTCCCAGTGACCGGTTTTTATGCTGCAGTAGGTGCACTCCCAGATCCAGCCGAGAAAGCTGTATACGATGAATTCAACAAAATACTTTGCGATGGCCATAGGTATCTTTATAACAACATTGTTCCGGTTCGTCAAATGCGGGAATCTGTTCCGCAGAATTGCATAACTGAAAAGCCGGGGGTACAATCAATCCATGGACCAAATGGAACTGGAAAAACGGGCCAAAGAGCGCAGCACGCTTTTGACCAAAACCACTTTTCGTTTCATCGCCTGTGCGTATCTGATCTACGAGGGGTATGACCGGATGATCAAAAGACACCTGGAAAACCCCGCGGAGTATCCGCGCAGCGCGATGATCTTTGGCATATTCTTTATCATCATGGCCATCGTCTATGGAATCTACGCCGCCCTGGTCTATCGCCGGGGCGTTGCAAAGCAAAAGGAAAGAGAAGCAGAAGGAGGAACAGAAAATGGCGCAGAAAATGCTGCAGCAGGTGATGACGAAACCGGGAGAGATCACCTTCCGGGAGATTGATATCCCCAAACCGACCGCGGATCAGGTTCTGGTCAAGATCAAACGGATCGGCGTCTGCGGCAGCGATATCCATGTGTATCACGGCACGCATCCCTATACTTCCTATCCGGTCACCCAGGGACATGAAGTTTCCGGACAGATCGTGGAAGTGGGCGAGTACGTCAAGGATCTGAGCGTCGGACAGAGAGTCACCATCGAGCCGCAGGTCTTCTGCGGACGCTGCTATCCCTGCCTCCACGGCAAATACAATCTTTGCGAAAAACTGAAGGTCATGGGCTTCCAGACGACCGGGACCGCCAGCGAATACTTCGCGGTGGACGCGTCGAAAGTCACGCCGCTCCCGGAAGGGATGACCTATAACGAAGGCGCGATGCTGGAACCGCTGTCGGTCACCATCCACGCCGCCAAGCGCTTTCCGGATGTGAAGGACGCAAAGTGCGTCGTGCTCGGCTGCGGACCGATCGGCATCCTTCTCATTCAGTCGTTAAAGGCATTCGGCGCGGAGAAGGTCCTGGCGACCGATGTCTCGGATACCCGCCTTGCGCTTGCCAAGGAGATGGGCGCGGACGTCGCCGTCAACACCATGAATAAGGACTTCGGCGAAACGCTGCTTGAGGTCTTCGGAGAAGACAAGGCGGATGTCATGTATGACTGCGCCGGCAACGACATCACCATGAACCAGGCCATTCAGAACGCGAGAAAGGGCAGCACCATCATCCTGGTGGCGGTCTTTGGCAAGATGGCGAATGTCGACCTGGCAAAGCTCAACGATTCGGAGCTCGACCTCAACACCTCGATGATGTACCGTCATGAGGACTATGTCGACGCCATCCGCTTCGTGAACGAGGGAAAGATTCAGTTAAAGCCTCTCATGAGCAAACACTTCGCGTTTCAGGATTATCTGGAGGCCTATCAGTACATCGATGCCAACAGGGAAAGCACTATGAAGGTCATCGTGGATGTCGATCCGGAAGACGAGTAAGGATAACGAAAAGACATACGACATCGTGGTCGCGGGCGTGGCCAATCTCGACATCACACCGCGCTTCTTAAACGAACCGGTCGCAAGGATCGATGAGGTGCTCATCCCTTCGAAGACCGTCCTCACCGACAAGGCGGACATCAGCGCCGGCGGTTGCGTTTCCAATACGGGCCTCGCGCTGGCGCACTTCGGAAAGAAGGTTGCCCTCATGGCAAGGATCGGCAACGACCACTTCGGGGAACTCCTTCTCGAGGAGTACCGGAAGGCCGGCGTCGATGAGCGGGTGCGCGTGGAAGAAGGAGAGGGGACAAGCTACTCCGTCATCCTTTCTCCGCCGGGGATCGATCGGATCTTTCTCCACTACCCGGGCGGCAGCATGACGTTTGGCGAAGAGGACATCGATTTTTCTGTCGTTGCTGATGCAGAATGGTTCCACTTCGGTTATCCGCAGGTCATGCGGAGGATGTATGCCGAAGACGGCGCGGGACTGCGGAATATATTTGAAAAAGTAAAAAGCCTGGGCGTCACCACGTCGCTCGATACCTGCGGGATCGATGCCCGGTCGGAAGCGGGACGCGTGGACTGGAAAGCGGTCCTGAAAAATGTCCTGCCCTTCGTTGACCTGTTTTTGCCGAGCGTCGAGGAACTCTGCTTTATGCTGGACAGGGAGCGGTTTCAGAGATGGGTCGATCACGCGCAGGGAAGGGACCTGGCGCAGACGCTTTCGGCAGAAGACGTAAAGCCGCTGGCGGAAGAGATCTTCTTGCTGGGCGGCCGGGAACTGGTCATGAAGTGCGGTGAAAGAGGCCTGTTCTATGCTTCGGCAGACGGGACCTTCCTTCATCAGAAGACCTTTGTTCCGAAACAGATGGCGACCGCCACGGGTGCGGGAGACGTCTGCATCGCGGCCCTGCTTGCGGAACTTCTCTCCGGCGAGGAGATAAAGGATGCCCTGAGGAGCGCTGCGGCAGCGGGCGCTGCCTGCTGTGAAGGGATCGGTGCGCTGTCGGCTGTGCCGTTGCTGCCGGATCTGAAGAAGCGGATCGCAGACGGCTGGGAGAGTTTATAAATATTCTTTTTAAATAAAGAGGAGGAAAAACATGTATCTTGAGGAATTATTCGGATTAGGCGGAAAAGTGGCCATCGTCACCGGCGGCGGCCAGGGCATCGGCCAGGTCGTGGCGGTCGGGCTTGCCAAGGCGGGCGCCGAAGTCGTCATCACCTGCAGACACGGCGCGGATGAGACAGTCAGGCTCATCGAAGAAGCAGGCGGCAAAGGCTATTATGTACAGTGCGACGTCACGAGCGAAGAATCCGTCGACAAGGCGCTGGCCGAGATCATGGAGAAGTCCGGACGGATTGACGTGCTGTTCAACAACGCAGGCATCTGCTATCACAAGGGAACGTTTGAAGCTTCGATCGACGACTGGAAGGAAGTCATCGACACGAACCTGACCGGGGAATACATCATGGCACGCGCGGTCGGCAAGATCATGATTGACAAGGGGATTGCCGGCAGCATCATCAACATGGCTTCCATGTCCGGCACGATCGTGAACATCCCGCAGTGGCAGGCAGCCTACAACGCATCGAAGGCAGGCGTCATCCACCTTTCGAAGTCTCTTGCCATCGAATGGGCACAGACCGGCGTCCGTGTAAACTCCATCAGCCCGGGATACGTGGCAACCCCGATGTCCATCGACCCGAACTTCGTAGAGCCCGAACTCATGGCAGCGTGGATGCCGCTCATGCCGATGGGCCGCATGGCGAAACCGGAAGAGCTGATCCCCGCGATCCTGTATCTGGCTTCCCCGGCAGCAGGCTACACCACCGGCAGCGACATCATCGTAGACGGAGGATACTCGGTCCAGTAATTTATATTTGTGATTTTTGCGGAATCCAGCTATTTTGCCTTTTGCACGGACGCTTTCGCTCGATCGTCGCTCGTTGCGTTACATATGGACGCCCTGCGACGCTGCCGGAGAGCCGGCTGCGTCTTGATACGCGTCCCAAGTAACGACGGCGACGCACGCCGCTGAAAGGCAAAACAGTAGATTCCGCTAACCACGATATTAAAATAATCTACAAACAGTAAACAAAAGAAAGAAGGACAAACACTATGCTTATGAACATGAAGGACCTCCTGAAGGTCGCAAACAAACACTACTTTGCGGTACCGGCATTCAACATCGGCACCGGCCAGATCTTAAACGGTGTCATGGATACCTGCGAACGCTTAAAAGCGCCGGTCATTCTGGAGATCCATCCGCTGGAGCTGCACTTCCAGGGCGAGAGCTTTATCAAGATGTGCATCGACCGCGCGAATAAGAGTCCGATCCCGGTGGTCATCCACCTCGACCACAGCGAATGGGGCCCGATCTGCGAAGCGATCCGCTGCGGTTTTACTTCCGTCATGATCGACGCTTCCCATCTGCCGTTTGAAGAGAACATCGCGATCACCAAGAAGGTCTGCGAGCTGGCGCACCCGCTGAATGTTTCCGTCGAAGCAGAGCTTGGCACCATCGGCACCACCAAGGGCGACACCGAGGGTGGCTCCGATACCATCCTCTATACCAATCCGGATGATGCGGTCCGTTTCGTGGAAGCCACGGGCGTCGATACGCTGGCGATCGCCATCGGCACGTCCCACGGTCTGTATCCGAAGGGAATGCAGCCGGAACTCAAGCAGGATCTCTTAAGCGAGATCAAGGCAAAACTGCCGGATACCCCGCTCGTTCTGCACGGCGGCAGCGGCAACAAGGACGAGGAGATCGCGGAAGCCGTCAGACGCGGCGTCAACAAGATCAATATCTCTTCCGATATCAAGGATGCTTTCTATCAGCAGCTGCGCATCACACTGCAGGATCCGAAGATCCGCGAGCCCTTCGAACTGTATCCGGACAGCGTGAAGGCCATGAACGAAGTGGTCGAGCATAAGATCCGCCTGTTCAACGACGACGACAAGCTCCAGTACTATGTGCTGAACGAGATGCTGTAAGGAGACCTCTTGGCTTACGTAGACCGATATGCAAACATACTGGCGTCCGTCCCCTCTCTGATCGCACGCGCGAAGGAGACGGGGCGGATGCCTGTGCTGGGATTCACCAGCAATTTAGACATCGTGCTGCACTGGGATGAAGAGAAGTACAACGCGATCCTGAAGGAGTTCCTGAAAGAGGAGCCTTCCTTTGTGGTCGGGGAAGAAATGCGCACGATGGAAGACTTCGCCAGGATCTCGGCGGACTTTCTCAGGAAAGGACTGGGCGGCAACTTCGATATCACGGAGGCGGCCGTCTGCACCTACCTGCGGGAGAACTTTTCTTCGGAACTGGCGCTTGGCGGAACGGCGGCACAGGGAAGCGCGGCGCTGGGGGCTTTTGGGTTCCCTGTCTGCGTCCACATCACGGATGCCTGCAAGGAAGTCTGTGACCTGATGCACTATGAGGGGACGCGTGCCATTACGCAGAAGGGAATGGTATCGCTCCCGGAGGCGGCATCGGAAGAGATCCCCGTTTCTCACTTCATCCTGCAGTTTCCGAAAGGAGACGTGATCCACATCGGCGGAGAGGAATGCACGATCCCTTCCTCCAACCGCATGATCCTCTTTTACGACAAGATGCAGAAGGAGGTGCCGTTCAACAAGGCGTTCTTCTCCTACTGGGAGAGCGGAGAGCACCATCCGGCATCGCTCCTGTTCTCCGGCTTTGATGCCGTCATCGACGAAGCGATCGCGGAGAAAAAGATCGACCGGATGAAGACGTTCTTTGAACGGGTGAAGGAACACACCCCGGATGTCAAAGGCTATCTCGAAGGCGCCTTCTACATGAATCCGAAGGTCAAGGAGATGCTGTTTTCGCGCCTTGGCCCGCTGATGAGCGCGGTCGGAATGAACGAAGAGGAACTGGCGGCGCAGCTCGAGCGGCTGAACAAAAAGGCGGATCTGGATCACATGGAAGGGATCCTGGAGGCGCTTGATGAACTGATCCGTGTCTTTTCCTTCCGGGGCATCGTCCTGCATTCCAAAGACTACGCCCTGTATTACGGGGAGGAAATGGAAGGCTGCGACATCGAGGCGGGACTCACCATGGGGAACCTCATGGCGTCCACCAGAGCGCGCGTCGGTCATTACGGGACGGCGGAAGAGGCAGAAGAAACGCTCCTTCTTCCGTTGAGCGAGACCGGCCTGCGGCTCCACGAAGAGTGCGAACAAATCCGCACGGACAAGTCGCTGATCCTTGTGCCTTCCCGGTATCTGGAAAAACCCAAATACACGATCGGCCTCGGAGACACGTTCGTGGCGGGCGTACATACCTGCTTCCTGTAAGAAGCGGTTTTAAAGGAAAAAGAATCAACCATACTCAGCAAAGGGGCAGACAATGGCTTATTTCATGGGCATTGACCTTGGCACATCCAGTTTAAAGACACTTCTGATCGACGAAGACGGCACGATCCTTTCCGTAAAGGCAAAGGATTATCAGTTTGCTTCCCCGTTCGGAGGGTATGCGGAGCATGACCCGAAAGAGTGGTGGGGCGCGCTGGTGGAGACCGTGCAAGGCGTCCTTGCAGAAAGCGGCATATCGGGGGAGGAGATCCGCTCCTTAAGTTTTTCCGGGCAGATGCACGGCGCGGTACTGCTCGACAAGGAAGGGCATCCCCTTCGACCGGCGATTCTGCACTGCGATGCCAGAAGCGGAGAGGAGGTCGAGAAGATCCGGAAGGCATTAGGCGAAGATGTCGAGCGTCTCATGATGAACCCGGTCTATTCGGGCTTCCTGTTCGTCTCTCTCCTGTGGGTGCGTGAACACGAACCGGAACTCTTTGAAAAGATACGGTACGTGATGCTTCCCAAGGATTATCTGAAATACCGTCTGACGGGAGAGATCTCGTCCGACTATTCGGACGCTTCGGCGACGCTTTGTTTTGATGTCGAAAAGAACTGCTGGTCGGAAGAGATCCTGACGCGGTTTTGCATTCCGCAGGAGATCTTTCCGCCGCTTACGGATGTATCGGAAGCGGTGGGGCATGTGACGGCACAGGCCGCCGAAGAGACCGGTCTTTCGCAAAAGACACTGGTCGTTGCCGGCGGCGGAGACCAGGTGATGCAGGGGATCGGCAACGGCGTGGTGCACGACAGGGAAGCCTGCATCAACATCGGAACGAGCGGCCAGGTCTCCTTCCAGAGCGATATTCCCATTCATAACCCGAAACTGTCCACCAACACATTCTGCGGATATAAAAGAGGCCGCTGGATCACCATGGGCGCCATCATGAACGCGGGCCTCTGTCTCAAGTGGTGGAACAACCTCCTGCAGCAGAAAGACTATGCGGAGATCAACCGGGCAGCAGGAGCGGTTGCGCCCGGCAGCGGCGGGGTGGTCTTTCTTCCTTATTTAAATGGAGAAAGGACGCCGCACCTTGATCCCGATCTGAGCGGTGTCTTTTACGGCGTCAACTTAAAGACCGGCCGGGCCGAGATGACAAGGGCGGTCATGGAGGGCGTGACCTACGCGCTGTACCAGTGTTTTGAACTCTGCGGAGATCTGGGACTGACCCCGGAAGGGGCGATCGTATCGTCCGGCGGAGGCGCCAGAAGTCCGCTCTGGCTCCAGATCCAGGCAGATGTCTTTGACAACGCGGTAAAAGTAGCGCAAAATGAAGAGCAGGCATGTCTTGGTGCGGCGATTGCCGCCGGATGCGGTGCGGGGGTCTATTCTACCATTGAAGAAGGTTGCGCGCGCGTGGTGCGCTATAAGGATCTGGTGGTCGAGCCGGACAGGGCAAGACATGAGATCTATAAAGAGTATTATCAGATCTACAAGGATATATTTGCGGCGGGGGGCCGTGTGCTGCACGATCTGACCATCCTTGGCCGCAGAGACGGATGAGGTATTCAAAGGGCGGAAAACGCGCTCTGAAGAAAAATAAATTATCACGGGGGGTAAAACATTGGACGCAAAGATTAATGCAAGCGATTACATTCTCAATTGCGAAGGCATCTCCAAATCCTTTGGTGGTACCCAGGCATTAAAGAATGTACAGCTTCACGTGAAGCCGGGCGAGGTGCATGCATTGCTTGGCGAAAACGGAGCCGGAAAATCGACGCTGATGAAGATCGTCATCGGGCTCTACAAGGCGGATGCGGTGACCATGACCTTCGACGGGAAACCCTACGAAGCAAAGGGACCGGTGGACGCTATCAACAGCGGGATCTCCATGATCCATCAGGAGCTGAATCCCGAGCCGCACCTGACCATCGCAGAAAGTATCTTCTTAAAGAGAGAGGATACGACGGGACTTCTTCTGAACAAGCGCAAGCAGAACGAGCGCACGCAGAAGATCCTGGACGATTTCGGCTTTAAGTATCCGGCAACGACGCTCATCCGCAACCTGAAGCTGGCAGACGTGCAGATGGTCGAGATCATCAAAGCGGTCTCATCCGATGCCAAGCTGATCATCATGGATGAGCCGACATCTTCCCTTGATGAACATGAGACGCAGCGTCTCTTCCAGGTCATCCGCGACCTGAAGAAACAGGGCGTTGCCATCATCTATATTTCCCACCGTATGGCGGAGATCTACGAGATCTGCGATACGGTCTCTGTTTTCCGTGACGGCGAATTCATCGGCAGCAATCCCTTAAGCGAAGTGACCAATGACGAACTCATCGCCATGATGGTCGGCCGCAAGGTGGAGAACCAGTTCCCGAAAGAGGACTGCCCGATCGGTGACGTCGTCTTCAAGGCGGAAGGCCTGACCGGCAACGGTTTCCATGACATCAGTTTCGAAGTGCACGCCGGAGAGATCTTAGGGTTCTCCGGACTGGTCGGCTCCGGGCGGAGCGAGACCATGCGCGCCATCTTCGGCATGGATCCGATCGAGAGCGGCAAGATGTATCTGAACGGAGAAGAGATCACGACGAAGAACCCGCGCGATTCCATCAAGAAGGGAATCTGCATGGTCAACGAAGACCGTAAGAACTTCGGTCTGTGTCTCCACCGTTCCATCCGCGAGAACATTTCCCTGCCGAACCTTCCCGCGAAGCAGAAGGGCATCCTCATCAATCAGATGAGAGAGAAGAAGGAATGCGAAGATGTTTCCGGACGTCTGACGTTAAAGGCGGCCAGCATCGAGCACTCCGCGTTCTC
>JAGAHC010000086.1 GCA_017627275.1 Lachnospiraceae bacterium | reverse complement strand
ATCCTGGCAGGCGGCCTGATGGCCATGTTCGTGTCCTTTTTCATCGGGGCACTGACCTTGAACCTGAAGGGGGATTACTTCTGTATTGCCACCCTTGGCTTCGGAGAATCCATCCGCCTTTTACTCAATAACATTTCCTTCCTGGGCGGTGCGAGAGGAATGAGTTCCATCCCGCGCAAAAGCAATCTGATTTCCGTTTACACCATCGTCGTGATCGGCGTCATCTTCATGTGGTGCCTTCTTCGTTCGAGACACGGACGGAACATGATCGCCATCAGGGAGGAGGAACTGGCATCGCAGTCGATCGGCATCAATGTATTCCGTTATAAGATGACATCGCTGGCGATCAGTGCGCTCTATGCCGGGGTCGGCGGAGCGCTGTGGGCTCACCGCCTGACCTTCATCCAGCCGCTCAATTTCCAGCTGACCAAATCCACGGAGATGCTGATCATGGTCATCATCGGCGGACTCGGCAGTATCACGGGAAGCCTTTTCGGGGCCTTCTTCCTGACGTCTCTGCCGGAGATCTTCCGTGAATTCTCGACCTGGAGAATGGTCATCTATGGACTTGCCGTGGTCCTGGTCATGGTCTTCAGACCGCAGGGGATCCTCGGCGGGATCGAGTTTTCACCGACCGGCATTTTCCGGTGGCTGACAGGTAAGAGAAAGAAGACAAAGATGGATCCCGATGAGATCGAGAAAGATGTGATGAGAGGAGGTGAGGCGTAATGGCAAAGGTACTGACCCTGGATCATGTCACGAAACGTTTCGGCGGCTTAACGGCTGTCGGTGACGTCAGTTTCTCGATCGAAGAAGGAGAGATCTACGGGCTGATCGGTCCGAACGGTGCCGGAAAGACCACGATCTTCAACCTCATCACGGGCGTTTATACGATCACGGAAGGGAACATCCTCTATGGCGATGACGCTGCGGGCGATACGCCGACGGCAGTCAAACCGCAGGTATTGCTTGCCAAGGCCGATCCGTACGGAACGGGATTCTTTGACGATATCCGCAGGCGGTTCATTTTCCGTCCCAGAAAGACGTCCGACATCGCGGAACTCGGGATCACCAGAACGTTCCAGAACATCCGTCTGTTCAAGAAACTCTCGGCCTATGACAATGTGCTGACGGCCTGTCACAGAAGTGCTTCCTACGGCCTTTTGAGTTCCATTTTCCCGAAGAAGGTCCCGTACACGAACATCGTCTTTCCCTGGTTTAAGGGCGTGTACGAACAGGAACAGAAGCTGAACCAGAAGACGGAGCACCTTCTGAAAATGATGGGACTCTGGAAGTACAGAGACATGCAGGCGTCGAACCTCCCCTACGGATTGCAGAGAAAGCTCGAGATCGCAAGAGCCCTCGCGCTCGATCCGAAGCTCCTTCTGCTGGATGAACCCGCGGCCGGTATGAACCCGGAAGAGACGCTTGCGCTGGTGGATCTGGTCAAGCAGATCCGGGACACCTTCAAGCTCACCGTTCTGATCATCGAGCATCATATGGATCTGGTCATGAATCTCTGTGACAGGATCTATGTGCTGAACTTCGGAAAATTCCTCGCGGAGGGCGCGCCGGAAGAGATCCAGAACAATCCTGCCGTCATCGAAGCGTATCTGGGAAAGGAGGAGTAAGGATGCTCAAAGTCAGAGACCTGAATATCTACTACGGTGGGATCCATGCGATCCGCGGCATCGATATCGATGTCGAGGAAGGCAGCATTGTGACCATCATCGGCAGTAACGGCGCCGGAAAATCCTCCACCCTCAATGCGATCAGCGGGATCGTAAAGTATCAGGGAAACATCGAGTACAAGGGAGAAAAGCTTCCCACGGCGCCGCACAAGGTGGTGCAGGGCGGCATCTGCCAGGTGCCCGAAGGCCGTGTCATCTTTGCCAATCTGACGGTGGAAGAGAATCTCAGGATGGGGGCCTATCTGCGGAACGATACCAAAGGGATCGCGGACGACTTTGAAAAAGTCTACACCCTGTTTCCGCGGCTTAAGGAAAGAGAACGGCAGATTGCCGGTACGCTCTCCGGCGGCGAGCAGCAGATGCTCGCGATGGGAAGGGGACTGATGTCCTCGCCGGAACTCATCATGCTGGATGAGCCGTCGCTGGGGCTTGCGCCGCTTTTGATCAACACGATCTTTGATATCATCAAAGAGATCAAATCCATGGGGAAGACGATGCTGCTTGTAGAACAGAATGCCTTTAAAGCGCTTTCCATCGCGGACAAGGCCTATGTTCTGGAACAGGGGATCATCAGTACGCACGGGAATGCAAAAGACCTTCTGAACGACCCGAAGATCCAGGAAGCATATCTCGGCAAAAAGACCTCTTAAGGAGGACTGAAAAAGGTTTACTATAAAAAGGGGGTTTGCAAACATGAGCGATTTGACTAAAGTGGTAATAGCACTCGGGGGAAATGCGCTGCAGTCCAAGGACTCGGATGCGACGGCAGAGTCTCAGCTGGAAACGGTCAAGAAGACCTGCAAGCACATCGCGGAGATCGTCAGACAAAAATATGAGATCGCCATTGTGCACGGAAACGGCCCGCAGGTGGGAAGGATCCTGCTGACGAGTGAAACGGCGGCGGAGATCACGCCGGTCATGCCCTTCGACGTGTGCGGCGCCATGAGTCAGGGCTATATCGGTTATCACATTCAGCAGTCGTTAAAGAAGGCCAACGCGGAAATCGGCAGGGCGGACATTCCCATCGTCACGCTGGTGACGCAGGTCCTGGTCGACAAGGACGATCCCGGGTTTTCCAATCCGACCAAGCCCATCGGAAAGTATTACACCAAAGGAGAAGCCGATGAGCTTGTAAAGACCAAAGGCTATACCATGAAGGAAGATGCGGGGCGCGGATGGAGAAGAGTCGTCGCCTCTCCGAAACCGATCGAGATCCTGGAGATCGATACCGTAAGGAGGCTGTGGGATTCGACCATCGTCATTGTCTGTGGCGGCGGCGGCATCCCGGTAATACGGACGGACCATAATGAAGTACAGGGAGTGCCGGCCGTGATCGACAAGGATTTTGCGGCGGAGAAACTGGCGGAAGAGACCGATGCCAATATCCTTCTCATCCTGACGGAAGTCGAAAAGGTGTGCTTAAACTTCGGCAAGCCCGATCAGAAGGAACTGACCAATGTCAGTATCGCCGAAGCGGAAGAGTACATTGCACAAGGCCATTTTGCGCCGGGCAGCATGCTCCCCAAGGTGGAGGCCTGCCTTACGTTCGTGAAGAAGTATCCAGACAGAAAAGCCATCATCACCTCTCTCGACAAGGCAGTGGAAGCCTTAAACGGAGAGACCGGTACGGTTTTTCTGGGACAATAACAACAGACTGCAACAAAAGGAGGAAAATCACACATGGCGGATATCAATCTGAAAGGTCGCGACTTACTGAAACTGCTGGATTATACGACGGAAGAGATCGAGTATCTGATCGATCTGGCGATCAAGTTAAAGGATGAAAAGAAAAAGGGAACGCCGCATGATATCCATCGCGGAAAGACCGTAGCTCTGATCTTCGAAAAAGACAGCACCAGGACCCGCTGCTCCTTTGAAGTGGCTTCCTATGACTTGGGGATGAACTGCACCTACCTTGGACCGACGGGGTCCCAGATGGGCAAAAAGGAAAGCATCGCCGATACGGCCCGTGTCCTTGCCGGCATCTATGACGGCATCGAGTACCGCGGCTTCGGACAGGAGATCGTGGAAGATCTGGCAAAGTATTCCAAGGTTCCGGTCTGGAACGGGCTGACCAATGAGTTTCATCCGACGCAGATCCTTGCCGATATGATGACCATCAAAGAAGAATTCGGCGAGCTGAAGGGGAAGAAACTCTGCTATCTGGGAGATGCGCGGTACAACATGGGCAATTCTCTGATGGTCGGATGCGCCAAACTCGGAATGCATTTTGTGGCAGTCACCAATGAAAAATACTTCCCGAACAGGGAACTGATCGAAGAGTGCCGGAAGATCGCGGAAGGAACCGGCGCGACCATCGAATTTACGAATGATCCGTTCGAAGGCACGAAGGGTGCAGATGTGCTCTATACCGATGTCTGGGTATCCATGGGAGAACCGGACGAAGTCTGGAAGGAAAGGATCGAAGATCTCACCCCTTACCGTGTGCGGAAAGAACTGATGGAAAATGCGGGCGAACATGCCATCTTCATGCACTGCCTGCCCTGCTTCCATGATCTGAATACGACCATCGGCAAGGACATGCATGATCGTTTCGGCATCACGGAGATGGAAGTGACCGACGAGGTCTTTGAATCGTCGCAGAGCAGAGTCTTCGAGGAAGCGGAGAACCGCATGCATACCATCAAGGCGCTGATGTATGCGACCCTGTGATCCCATAACGTAAGACACAAAAAAGCCCTCCCGGAGCGGGAGGGCTTTTTGCTGGTCAGATTTTTTGATCAGGCTTTTGCCTTGTACTTCTCCTCGCAGTACTTGCAGCGGTACAGTTCTTTTTCCTCATCGGTGAGGATAAAGATGTGCGGCAGGCCCTGTTCGATCGAAGTGATGCAGCGGGGATTGTGGCAGTGGATGACGTTCTTGATCATCTTCGGAAGCGTCAGCGCCCGCTTTTCGATGATCTCTCCGTCCTTGATCACGTTGACGGTGATGCTGTGATCCAGAAACGCGATGATATCCAGATCGAGCGCGTTGACATCACATTCCACCTTCAGGATATCTTTCTTCCCCATCTTATCGGAGTGCGCGTTTTTGATGATGGCAACGGTGCTGTCCAGTTTATCCAGCCCCAGATCGCGGTAGATCTGCATGCCCTTGCCGGCCTTGATATGGTCAAGAACAAATCCTTCTTCTATTTTTCCTACATTTAACATAATCGTATCCTTCCTGTTTTGAAATGAGTCTGTATGCCGGGAGCGGGATCACATATCCCCGGGATGTCTTAAGAGTCCCTGATTCATATGTTCGTCCGTCATATCCAGTAACGTGAGGATGAGCGCCATGCGGACAAAGACACCGTATTCGGACTGTCTGAAGTAGGCAGCACGGGGATCATCATCGATCTCCACGGCGATCTCGTTGACGCGCGGAAGCGGATGCATGATGAACATTTTCTCTTTGGCCAGCTTCATTTTCTGAGAATCCAGAATATAGAAATCTTTCAGACGGACATAGTCTTCTTCGTTGAAGAAACGTTCCTTCTGGACTCTGGTCATGTAGAGGATATCGAGATCGGGCATGACTTCCTCAAGCGTTGTGACCTGCTTGTAAGGAATATTCTTTGCCTTGAGCATTTCCTTGATGTAACTGGGAACTTTTAATTCTTCCGGTGAGATAAAGACGTAATTGATATTTTCGTATCTGGTAAGAGCGGTAATGAGAGAATGAACGGTACGGCCGAATTTGAGATCGCCGCAGAGGCCGATGGTGAAATTGTTAAGAGAACCGTACAGGGAACGAATGGTTAAGAGATCGGTCAGCGTCTGTGTGGGGTGCTGGTGTCCGCCGTCTCCGCCGTTGATGACGGGAATCAAGGACTTTTCAGCGGCTACCATGGGAGCTCCCTCTTTGGGATGACGCATCGCACAGATGTCAGCGTAGTAGGACATGACGCGAATGGTGTCGGAAACGCTTTCGCCCTTGGCTGCTGAGGAATTGGATCCGTCCGCAAATCCGAGGACCTTCCCGCCGAGCCGTAACATGGCGGATTCAAAACTGAGTCTGGTACGTGTGCTTGGTTCATAGAAGCAGGTGGCGAGAATCTTTCCGTCGCACTTGTGAGCGTAATCGGCCATGTTTTTGCGGATGTCTTCCGCTACATCAAACAGGTGATCCAGCTCCTCTACGGTGAAATCGGTAGGACTCATCAGGTGACGCAATCGTTCCATAAGTATTACCCTCCATCATTGAGTTGTGGCATATATAGTTTTAAAGTTCGGGTCATTATACCAGATAAGGTAAGAGAAAAACAATAGAAAAAGTAAGAAGAATTCAAAAAGCTGACACAATTTTTGAAGACAGGCAGGCTATAATACCAAAAGAGGCTTTTTTATGCAGGAAAACACCAAAAACAGAAGTTTTATACACAGCATCCGCTTTCAGATCCCGCTCCTGATCCTGTGCAGCATTGCCGGCATTATTCTGCTGACACTGCTTTTTAATCATATCTATCTGGAGCGGTACTATTTTTCAAACAAGGAGAAGGCGCTTGAGGAAGTATTTGAGAGGATGACGGAGGCTGCGGAAAAAGACGATCTGTCATCGGAAGAAACGTCCGCCGTCTTATCCGCAATCACGACCACGGAAAGCATCGACCTGATCGTTCTGGATGCCGAGAGCCGGTCTCTGTTGTCCTTTGCCAATGACCCGTCCCTCATGGAGGAGAGACTGTTTCAGCAGATCGTATCCATCCGGGCCGGCGTTACGGGCGACGTGGAGATCCTTTCCTCGGAAATCGGAAAGACCCTGCAGCGGATCCGGGACGCCAAAAGCGGATTCAATTATCTGGAAATGTGGGGGATACTGCCGGACAACAGCATCTATCTGATGCGCACGCCTCTGGAGAGCATCCGGCAGAGCACAAGGATCGCGAACCGCTTCTTTGCGCTTGTCGGTATTCCGGTCGCGCTCCTGTTTGCCCTCATCGCTTTTATGATTTCTTCGGGACTGATCAGACCGCTTGCGGAGCTCTCGTCTCTGTCCGACAGGATGCGGGGCCTTGATTTCACGGCCAAATTCACCGGCAGACAAAAGAATGAGATCGGAGATCTCGGCCGCAATTTTAATGAGCTTTCCCTTTCTCTCGAAAAGAGCATTTCGGAACTGAAGACCGCGAATCAGAAACTGATGCATGATATTAAACAAAAAGAAGAAGTGGAGATCATGCGGCAGGAATTCATTTCCGATCTGACCCATGAGTTCAAGACGCCCATTGCCCTGATCCAGGGCTATGCGGAGGCGCTGGAGGACAACATCAGCGGATCGGAGGAGGACAGGCTGAGCTATCTGAATGTCATTAAGGAAGAATCCGCAAGGATGAATGACATGGTCCAGAAACTCCTGACCCTTAACCATCTGGAATTCGGGAAGACAGAGATCTCCATGGAGCGCTTTGACATTACGGAGCTGATCGACGGGTATCTGGAAACGGCGAAGGTCCGAACGGAAGAAAGGGAAGTAAAGATCGAATGGAAGAGAGAAGAACCCGTGTTTGTCTGGTCCGATCCCTTCCTGCTCGAAGACGTGTTTGACAATTACTTCAGCAATGCGCTGCATCATGTAAAGGGGGAGAACCGCATAAGGATCTCGGTGACCAGGAATGAGGGCAAGGCGAGGGTCTGTGTTTTTAATACCGGGGATCCGATCTCGGAAGAGGCGCTGCCGCATATCTGGGATAAATTCTATAAAGAAGACAAATCCCGTTCGAGAGAATACGGCGGGTCGGGAGTCGGGCTTTCCATCGTAAAAGCCATTATGGAGAGTTTGCATCAGGATTACGGTGTAGTAAACTATGAAGACGGCGTGATGTTTTATTTTGAAGCGGAGATGTAAGTTTTGGCGGAAATCGGCGGCGAATGGCTCGTACCTCTGCGGGAGGAATTTAAAAAACCGTATTACAGGGATCTGTATTCCTTTGTCAAAAAAGAGTATGAGAGCAGGGTGATCTATCCGCCGGCCGACGAGGTGTTCGAGGCGCTGCACCTTACGCCGCTTTCCGAGGTGAAGGTCGTGATCCTCGGACAGGACCCTTATCACAATGTACATCAGGCGCACGGACTTGCGTTTTCGGTTCCGGAAGACCAGATGACGATCCCGCCGTCTCTCGTCAATATCTTTAAGGAACTGCATGACGACCTGGGGATCAGGATGCCGGAACACGGATGCCTTGTGCCCTGGGCAAAGCAGGGCGTGCTCTTACTCAACACGGTTTTGACCGTACGCGCCCATCAGGCGGCTTCCCACAGAGGGAAGGGATGGGAACTGTTTACGGACGCGATCCTTCGGGCGGTCAACAAGGAAGATCGACCGATCGTCTATATGCTCTGGGGGAGTCCCGCACAGTTAAAGGCACAGTTTCTCGACAATCCGCTCCACCTGGTCTTAAAGGCGCCGCATCCATCGCCGTTATCCGCCTATCGCGGTTTTTTCGGCTGCAGGCATTTTTCAAAGTGCAACAACTTTTTGTCGGAACACGGGGTAACACCCATTGACTGGTCATTATAGAAACAAAGGAAGTATTTATGAAGAAAACACCTTTTATCACAAAACAACAGGCTGAGGAGATCGCAAAGACCTATCCTACGCCGTTTTATCTGTATGACGAAGAAGGGATCCGCAAAAACTGTGCGGCCGTGAAGGAAGCCTTTTCCTGGAATCCCGGCTTTGTGGAATACTTTGCCGTCAAGGCGACGCCCAACCCTTTTCTCATGGATATCATGCAGGACTACGGCTTCGGCTTTGACTGTTCCTCCTACACGGAGCTCATGCTGGCGTATGCCGTCGGTGCAGAAGGCAGCAAGATCATGTTTTCTTCGAACGATACGCCGGAGGAAGACTTCCTGCTTGCGGCAAAACTGAATGCCATCTTAAATCTGGATGACTTTACGCACATCGAGTTTGTGGAAAAGATCCTGGACGGAAAGTTTCCGGAGACCATGTCTTTACGTTATAATCCCGGCGGCGTATTTCAGATGAGCAACGGGATCATGGACAATCCCGGGGATTCCAAGTACGGCATGACCAAAGAGCAGCTGATGGAAGGCTATAAGATCCTGAAGGAAAAGGGTGTGAAGCATTTCGGGATCCATGCTTTTCTGGCAAGTAATACCGTTACGAATGAATATTATCCGCAGCTTGCCGGAGATCTGTTTTCACTCGCAAGAGAGATCCGTGAAAAACTCGACATCCATTTCTCGTTCATCAATCTTTCCGGCGGCGTCGGCGTCGACTACCGCGAGGAGGAACCCTGCAACGATATCCGCACGATCGGAGAAGGCGTCCGGAAACAATATGAAGACATCCTTGTTCCCGCAGGGATGGGAGATGTCGCCATCTATACGGAAATGGGCCGCTTTATGCTCGCACCCTACGGCGCGCTCATCACGAAGGCGATCCATGAAAAGCATATCTACAAAGAGTACATCGGTGTCGACGCCTGTGCCGTCAATCTCATGCGTCCCGCCATGTACGGCGCATACCACCACATTACGGTCCTCGGCAAAGAGGAAGAAAACAGAGACCATGTCTATGACGTGGTGGGGTCACTGTGCGAAAACAATGACAAGTTTGCGATCGACAGAGCGCTCCCGAAGATCGACAAAGGAGATTACCTCTTCATTCATGATGCCGGCGCCCACGGACATTCCATGGGATATAACTACAACGGCAAACTCATGTGCGCGGAACTTCTCTTAAAAGAAGACGGTTCGGCGGAGGAGATCCGCAGAGCCCAGACCAAGGAAGACTACTTTGCGACCCTCGATCAGACGCCGTACGCGAAGGCCCTGCGCGAAGCCGGAAATCTTTAAAGAAAAAGTGGAAGAGCGTTTAGCAGGTATGCTATACTTTGGTAAGCGTTTTGCAGGAGTGGCGGAATGGCAGACGCATCAGACTCAAAATCTGACGTAGGTGACTATGTGTGGGTTCAAGTCCCATCTCCTGCATCTGACAAAAATTACCCCCCAACAGAAAAGATGTTGGGGGGATTTTTGTCAGATGCAGGAGATGCTTATTCTTTCTTTTCCGTTAATGCCGTAAGCACCCCCAAAAGGATCATCGCAAATCCGATGAGGTTCATCATCGATAAGGACTCCTGAAAGAAGAGGGCGCCCAGGACCACGCCGACGACGGGGACGCCCATAATGGCAATGGAAGCAAAGCTTGCTTCCACCTGTCTTAAGATGTTGTTCCACAGGAAGAAGCCGAGGATGGTCGTAAAGACACAAAGATAGAGGATGCCTGCGATGACGGAAGGCGTCAGTTCCAGATAGTTGTCTTTTCGAAATGCCAGATTGACGGCAAGACAGATGGTGCCGAAAACCAGATGCCAGGTGGTGCAAACGAGCGGGTCGCAGTCTTTCAGCTTCGCACGCACGATGACATTGGAAACGGCCCAGCTGATGGCTGCAAGAAGGACGAGGAAGATATACCGGGTGTCTTCCGGCTGTGTGATCCGCATGAAGACGATGAGCCCGGCGATGCTGAAGAGGACGCCGAGCATCTTCCGAAGGGAAAGGCTTTCCCCGATGGTCAGCCCGGCGATGATCGTCACCCACAAAGGCATCGTGTAATCAATCACGGCGGAAAGCCCCGATCCCAGGTGTCCGGTTCCCGTCTGGGTAAAGAGATGATGCAGAAACATCAAAAGAAAGCCGCTTGCAGCGATGTACGGAAGCTGCGAGGCTTTCGGCAGTATTTTCCCTTTCAGAAAACAAAGCACAAAGGCAATCAATGTGCTGAGAAGTAAGCGGATAAACACGATGACGGACGGGTTGGCATGTCCGCTGACAAAACGCATGACGACCCAGGTGAATCCCCAGATCAGGTAAAGGGAAAGAATTTGAAGAGGAATCGTGTTCTTGTTATTCATCGGCAAAGTTTCTCCAGATCCTGAAAGAATTCCGGGTAGCTGATCTTTACGCAGTCCGGATCATCGAGCGGCAGGGAAAAGTCGTTTCCGAATCTTGTCTTCCCGATCACTTCCGCAATGGCAAAACTCATGGCAATCCGGTGATCGCCGTACGTCTTGATCTT
>JAGAHC010000085.1 GCA_017627275.1 Lachnospiraceae bacterium | reverse complement strand
TCCCTGAGGAAACTGGTCCCTGTACAAAGGACCGATTTCGGTCCTTGGGACCAGTTTCCTCAGGGACAGTGGTTCCTCAGGGATGGTGGTTCCTTTATAGTCTTGCTACGCCGCTTCGTCTGGCGGCTTCGGCGACCGCTTCCGCGACGGCCTTGCCGACACGCGGGTCAAAGGCCTCCGGAATGATGTAGTCTTCGTTCAGCTCTTCATCGGAGATCAGCGCCGCGAGTGCGCGGGAGGCGGCGATCTTCATTTCCTCGTTGATATCCGAAGCGCGCACGTCGAAGACTCCGCGGAAAACGCCCGGGAAAGCCAGCACGTTGTTGATCTGGTTCGGGAAATCGCTTCGGCCGGTGGCGACGACCTTCGCGCCGCCTGCCTTCGCCTCATCCGGAAAGATCTCCGGTGTCGGGTTGGCGCACGCAAAGACGATTGCGTCACGGTTCATGGTCCCGACCATTTCCTTCGTCACGAGGCCGGGGCCGAGACGCCGATGAAGACGTCCGCGCCGACAAGCGCTTCCGCGAGTGTGCCCTCTCTTCCTTCCGGGTTGGTCTCGCCGGCCATCTCTTCCTTGATCCAGTTGAGATCCGTGCGGTTCTTGCAGATCATGCCCTTCCGGTCGCACATGATGATGTTTTTATAGCCGTCCGAAAGGAGCAGTTTGACGATGGAAACCGCTGCAGCGCCTGCGCCGGAAGTGACGATCCTCACATCCTCCTTCTTTTTGCCGGTGACCTTTAACGCGTTCGTTAAACCCGCCAGTGTAATGATCGCCGTTCCGTGCTGGTCGTCATGAAAGATCGGAATGTCGCATCTTTCCTTTAACTTGCGTTCGATCTCAAAGCAGCGCGGCGCTGCGATGTCCTCCAGATTGATGCCGCCGAAGGACCCGGAAATGTTATAGACCGTTTCCACGAAGGCATCCACGTCCTTGGTTTTTACGCACAGCGGGAAAGCGTCCACGCCGGCGAATTCCTTGAACAGCACGCACTTGCCTTCCATGACCGGCATCCCGGCCTCCGGGCCGATATCGCCAAGGCCAAGGACGGCCGTACCGTCCGTGATCACCGCGCAGAGATTGTGTCTCCGCGTCAGGTCATAACTTAAGGAAGGATCTTTCTGGATCTCCAGGCAGGGCTGCGCCACGCCCGGCGTATAGGCAAGCGACAGCGACTCCTTATCGTTTGCCTTCACCTTCGAGATGACTTCGATCTTTCCCTTCCATTCTTTGTGCAGTCGCAGGGACTCTTTTGCGTAATCCATCTTTTACCTCACAGGCCTTAAGCCTCAAACGGGAACGTGTACGGCAACGAGAGTCGATCTCTTAATGCGATCATCTCTTTCTGCACCGCCGCGCCGACCGGCACGCCTTTGTCCTTTCTCTCCAGCCAGACCAGGTACTCTTTTTCGCCCGCTGTGTAAATGCGGTCTTTTCCCGGTGCCTTCTGCGATGCCCGCAGTGCCCGGCAGATATCTCCGGCAGTCTTTCGGAAGGTCTCCAGACCCATGAAAGCATCCGGATCCGCTACAAAGAAGAAATGGCCAAGATGGTACATCTGCGCCTTTCCGTCCTCTCCGACGCCCGATAAAGCTTTCATGAACTGCCCGCCTGCAAGCGCCGCAGACAGGATCTCCACGACGGCGGCATATCCGTAGCCCTTGTAGCCGGCCATCTCGTCTCCGATTCCGCCGAGCGGTGCCAGGGCTGCTGTTCCCTCTGTCAGCGCTTTCAGAATCTGTGCCGAGTCCGTCATCGTGTTGCCGTCATGCGCAACGACCATGCCGGCCGGCGTGTCCTTTCCCTCTCTTGCGTAATACTCAATCTTACCCCGCTGCACAATGGATGTCGCGGCGTCGATGCAAAACGGGAATTCCTCGTCGGTCGGAAGGGAAAACGTCAGCGGGTTGGTCCCCATCATGTTTTCCACGCCGAATGTCGGCGCGATGGAAGGGCGCGCGTTCGTACCGGTGATCCCGATCAGACCGGCTTTTGCAGCCATATTGGTCCAGTATCCCGCGATACCGTAATGAGTGGAGTTCCTGATCGCGCCGCCGGCCATTCCGTTTTTCTTTGCCTTTTCGATCAGCATTTC
This sequence comes from Lachnospiraceae bacterium, assembly GCA_017627275.1. Lineage (GTDB taxonomy): Bacteria > Bacillota > Clostridia > Lachnospirales > Lachnospiraceae > CAG-791. Next base: position 3,601 of record JAGAHC010000085.1, on the reverse strand, counting down.
CATCATCCTGTGACTGGCGACCATGCCCATGCCGTCGTGCGCATCCATCACGACCGTCGTCGGCGTCTCCTTCAGGATCTCCACCTCGGTGACCGGCAGGAGCGTTCCTTTTTCGATCCGGTCAATGTAGATCGGTTTGAAGCGGTTGCATCCGTGCGATTCGATGCCGTGTCTGTCCGACTCCAGCAACACATCGGCACAGATCACCGCATCCTCCGCCGGGACGCCATAGGCCTTAAACACGTCAATCATGAAGTCATTCATGAGTTTCCACGGCACATAAGGTCTCGTTTCCATTCTCATCCCTCCTTATTCTGTTGTCCGCCGGCCACGTGATCGGAACAGACTGTCTCCGGGCCGCCGGGTGGTCACACCGCCGGTAAAAAGAGCGCTGTCCTTACAGCGCGAAGCTCCCGGAAAGTTCTCCGTTTACAACGAAATAAACGCGGTCTTCTTCCGTATTCACATACAGCTGGATCTCTTTTGCTGTCTTGGGATCGATCTGCATGTCATATTTCATGATATCTTTTACGGTCTGGACGAGTGCCTTGGAATCCCACTCTCTGTCCTGGTACTGAATGCAGATGGCAGTCTTGACTTCCGCTGCCTTCGCGACGGTCTTCTTTGCGGCCGGTTTCTTAGCGGCAGCCTTCTTGGCAGGTGCCTTTGCTGCGACCTTCTTTACTGCAGGTTTTTTCACTGTTGCTGCTTTCTTTTCCATTTTTTCCTCCTCTTTTTAACACTGATAAACGTATATCAGTTGATTTTATGAACTTCTTTGTTGACTGTCAAACCGGCAGGCCGGAAAGGATGCCGGCAAGCATGGCCGTTTCTTCCGCGCCGCCGGAAAAGTGCGTGTACAGTCCGCGGATCGCAAAGACCAGGATGACCACGATGCCCAGGCCGATCCGGTAAAGCCCGAACGGGGCGAGGCTGTGAGTCAGCACGTAGTCCAGGAAAAAGCGGATGACAAACTGGGATACCAGAAATGCCGTGCCGATCCCGAGGATCAGAAGGATCCATTCGATCATGTCATGTCCCAGTCCGTTCTTGACGATCTTCAAAAGACTGGCGCCGAGCATCACCGGTACCGCCAGCACAAAGGTAAAGTCGACCGACGCGCGTCTGGTGGCGCCCAGAAGGAGCGCCGCGATGATCGTGATGCCGGAGCGGGATGTGCCGGGAAGCACTGCCGCGATGACCTGGAAGAGGCCGATGATAAAGACTTCCTTATAAGTAAACTCCGCCATGTCTCCGATGAAGGGCCTGCGGCCGCGCGTGTATGCTTCCACCACGATGAGCGCGATCCCGACCAGGATCAGCATGATGGAGACCACGACCCAGTTATAGAGGTGCGCATCCACCCAGTCGTCCAGGAGGACCCCCACGATGCCGGCGGGGATGCAGGCGATCAGGATCTTGATCCAGAGATACAGAGATTCCGTGTCGATTCCCGTGCGCAGTTTGGCGTATTCGCCGTATTCCTCAAACTCCTCGTCGGAGGGGTAGATCCTGTAAAACGGAATGATCCGCTCCCAGTAGACATAGATCACCGCCAGGATCGCGCCCAGCTGAATGACCACTAAAAACACATTCCAAAATCGTTCGGAGACGTCCAGCTTGATGAACTCGTTGAGCAGGATCATATGCCCCGTGCTGCTGACGGGAAGCCACTCGGTGATTCCCTCCACGATGCCGAACAAGATAGCTTTTAGAAATTCCATGCAGATTTCCTCTGTTCTTTTTCTTTATGTAAATACAGGTTCCCGGTTAACTTGATTATAAACCAACTGTGCTATACTGGGGTCATGATTTTTACAGGGCTGGTTACGATTCTCGCGTTCCTCTTTTGCATATTCTTAAGCGGCTTAAGTCTTCTGCGTTACGGCACGGTGGACTTTACTGTCTTTTCCGAAAAGATCACGCTCGTCAGGCAGTCCGGCGCAGCTGTTGTGATCGGCCTTTTCGTCGCCGTTCTTGTTTCCGTTTTTCTGCAGTACTATCTCTTTTCCCGGTCGGAAACGGAAAAGAAAAAGATCTACCATCGGACGGGCACCGTTTCCTTTTGCCTTATCTTCCTGCTCGGGTTCATCTGGATCCACACCAACCCCTGCCCGCCGGTCGCTGATCCGCTCGTCGTCTGGGACAGCGCAAGGTGCCTGGCGGCCGGCATCACGGATACGCCGGAGTTTGCCTTCTACAACACGTACCTGCAGGTCTATCCGTTTCAAAAGGGCCTGATCCTTTTCTGCGCGGGGCTGATCCGCCTCTTCGGCGCGCATCCGCAGCATTCCTTTCAGCTTCTGAACGCGCTCTGTGCCGGGCTGATCGTGCTGCTGCTTGCCCGCATCGCGCGGAATCTCGCAAGAGACTCCGCGGCCGGCATCCTGGTGCACCTGCTGGGGCTCTTGTTTGTGCCGCTTGTCCTGTTTACGCCTTTCGTGTACGGGACGCTTCTTTCCTACACCTGCCTGCTCGCGGGGTTTGACGCCGCGCTCGTTCTGCGCAGCATCCTTCCTGCTCTCCCTCTGAAGGGAAAGGCGCGGTGGCGCTGCCTGTATATCATCCCCGCCGTTGTTCTGCCGGCCCTTGCCTGTCAGTTGTATACCTCCGCATGGATCGGCGTGATCGCGATCGTTTTGTTCTTCCTGGTCTCCGCCTTTTTTCAGTACGCAAAGAAACTGCACGGCATCGTGCCGCTGATCGCGCTGGCGGTCCTGGTTCCTTTGCTCACGCTTTCTCTGCAGTACGCCGTGCAGGAAGGCTTCCACCGGCTGACCGGACTTCCGGCAGGAGGCGGGACCCCCGCCAGCACCTACCTTTATATGGGCATCTCCTCCACCAACGGCGTGGCGGGACCCGGGTCGCACAACGGCAGCGACATCGGTATGTTTTCCGATAACGGCATGGATCCCGAAGCGACGGACGAAGAAGCCCTCGCAGCGATCCGGGAGACGATGGATGCCTACGCAAACGGCGCGCGTTCCTATTCTTTCTTCGTGGAAAAAGCAGAATACCAGTGGCTCGACCCCTGGTTTTCTTCCGTACAGCTGACCATCCATCCGGACATGATCCCCGATACGGCGCCGCCGCGGTTTACGTTTCTCCTTGAAAGCGGCCTGCTCCCCGCCCTTGAGAAAATGCTTTCTGTCCTGCTGCCGGTCATTTATCTGGGCGCCCTGTTCGGCATCATCGTGATCGTCAAAAAAAGAGAGGCGGCCTACTCCTCTCTTCTGCTCCTGCTGTACTTTGCCGGCGGATTTACGTTTCAGTTTTTCTGGGAAGCCAAGGCCAGATACTGCCTGCCGTTTTTCCTGATCCTGTTTCCTTTTGCCGCAGCCGCGTTCTCCTTCGCCGGACACTGGGTCGCGGTGCGCTTCCACTCGCAATAAAGGACCCACTTTCTTCTGAAGAAAGTGGGTCCCGGAAAACCTGGTTTTTTCCCCATAAAAGGGAGGATGCCAGCAACCCCTCGGGCAGCTGGCATTATTATGAAAAAGTTATTTGTTGAAGTTGGCTTGATGCCGAAGCGCTGCGGCACCATCGGCAACTGCGTCAGCGCCCAGGGTTTCCAGGCCTGGGTGTAGTCGCCAGGTTCCTT
>JAGAHC010000084.1 GCA_017627275.1 Lachnospiraceae bacterium | reverse complement strand
GGTTCCTTCTTTTATTATCCCGGAATTATTCTTTCAGATCTACGCGATCCGTTTAAAATGCCTCATCCTCTTTTTCTGCTGCGTACAAAGATGTCCAGACCGATGCAGACCACAGCCATGATGATACCGAGCACCATCGAGACCGGGATCGTCGTGCCCGTGATGTAGAGCTGGTCAGTCCGGATATATTCGATGATGGCGCGCCCGATGCCGTAGCCCGCCAGATAGAGAAGCCAGATCTCTCCGTCGAAGGCTTTCTTTCCTTTTTTCAGGTACCAGAGCAGAAGCAGCAACAGGCACAGGTTCCAAAGCGATTCATAAAGAAAGGTCGGATGCACCTGAATGTAATTTGTGCCCGGTTCGATATGGGAAGCCAGTTCCTCCGTAATGTCTCTGGCGCGGACCGCATCCACAGGCAGGCGCATGGCGACGATATTATCGGTGTACCCGCCGAACACTTCCCGGTTGAAAAAGTTCCCCCAGCGTCCGAGGATCTGTCCGATCAGCAGACCGAAGGCCACGGTGTCGAACACCAGATAGGGATTCTGCTTTTTCCACTTGCAATAGGCAAAGACGGAAATGATGGCGCCGATGATGCCGCCGTAGATGGCGATGCCGCCGCCGCGGAGATTCAGGATCTGGAGCGGATTCTCCTTATAGTAGTCCCACATAAAGATGACATAGTAAATGCGGGCGCAGATGATGGAAAAGATCACGGCGTAGATGGCAAGATCCCAGTAGAGATCCGGGTCCTGGTTCATCTTCTTCGCGATGTGCGCAGCCATGACGATGCCCGTAAAAATGGAGACCGCCATGATGACGCCGTAGAGCGCGATCTCAAACCCGAAGACCGAAAAGGACTTCGGAACATTCGACAGATAGATCCCGAGATTGGGAAAACTGATATCTGATATTCCCACTGTAATCTCCTTACACGTTAAACCTGAACAAGATCACGTCGCCGTCTTTCACGACGTATTCTTTTCCTTCCATGCCGACCAGTCCCTTTTCGCGGGCTGCCGAAAGCGAGCCTTCGCGCAGGAGCACCTCCCAGTTAACGACCTCCGCCTTGATGAAGCCGCGCTCGAAGTCGGAATGGATCTTGCCTGCCGCCTGGGGCGCCTTGGTCCCGATGCGGATGGTCCAGGCACGGGTCTCATCTTCTCCGGCTGTCAGGAAACTCATGAGTCCGAGCGTGCGATAGCTTGCCGCGATCAGTTTATCGAGGCCGGATTCCGAAAGGCCGAGGTCCGCGAGGAATTCCTGTTTCTCCGTGTCATCGAGTTCCGCGATCTCCGCTTCCACCTGTGCCGAGATGACGAACACTTCGCTGCCGGTTTGCGAAGCAAAGTCTCTTACTTCTTTTACCTGTGTATTGGAAGCACCGTCGTCCGCGAGGTCTTCTTCCGAAACATTCGCCGCATAGATGACCGGCTTTGCCGTCAGGAGATTCAGCTCTACAAAAAGCTTCTGCTCCTCCTCTGCCACTTCCATAAGAGAAGCCATCTTTCCGGCTTCCAGATGGTCTTTGATCCGCAGCAGGAAGGCATGCTCTTTTGCCGCTTCCTTATCCATCTTTGCCGTACGGGCGACTTTCGCGATGCGTCTCTCCAGCACTTCAAGGTCAGCAAAGATCAGTTCCACATTGATGGTCTCGATGTCGCGGCGCGGATCCACCGATCCGTCCACATGAACGACGTTGGGATCTTCAAAGCAGCGCACCACGTGAACGATCGCATCCACCTCGCGGATGTTCGCCAGGAACTGGTTGCCGAGCCCCTCTCCCTTGGAGGCGCCTTTCACAAGTCCCGCGATGTCCACGAACTCAATCACGGCCGGCGTGACCTTCTTGGAATGATACATTTCTCCCAGCTTCACGATCCGCTCGTCCGGCACCGGAACGACGCCGACGTTGGGGTCGATGGTGCAGAAGGGATAGTTGGCCGCTTCCGCGCCGCCCTTTGTCAGCGAATTAAACAACGTGCTCTTTCCCACGTTGGGAAGGCCTACGATACCTAGTTTCATTTATTTCCACATCCTCTCAAGTTTTCTTTTTCAAGCCGCTCGTATGCGTTTTGGGGCCCCGACATAGCAGGTTACATTATATCTTAGAGGCCTCCTTTTCTCAATGCTCGCGAGCCTATACGCCCCTCTTTACGGGTGCTGCCGGTACAGGTGCGGCCTGCGCGCAGACAGGACAGGAAGCTGCGCGCGGATGTCGTCGATCTTATTCAGGTCCAGGTCTGCCAGTCCGATCGCCTCCTCGCTCCCCAGCCGTTCGATCACGCTTCCCCACGGATCGACGGCCATGGAATTCCCGTAGGAAACATACTCTGCCTGCTCGTCTCTTGCAGGCGCGACGCCCACCGTAAAGATCTGGTTGTCAACGGCCCTCGAGCGAAACAGAAGCTCCCAGTGCGCGGGGCCGGTAGTCATGTTAAAAGCGCCGGGAACAAACAGCACCCTTGCGCCTTCGGCGCTCATCGTCCATGCCAGCTCCTGAAACCGGATGTCAAAGCAGATGCACAGTCCCATCTTTCCAAACTCGGTGTCGAACACAGTACATGCTTCGCCGGGGCTTAATACATCCGATTCACGAAAGCTCTGCCCTCCTCTTACATCGATATCAAAAAGATGCGCCTTGCGGTGCTTTGCAATCTGCCTTCCCTCCCGGTCATAGACATAGGACGTATTGTAGACTTTGTCCCCCTCCAATTCCGGAATG
>JAGAHC010000083.1 GCA_017627275.1 Lachnospiraceae bacterium | reverse complement strand
GGCTCTCCTTCACACCTTATTGTCGTCTTATGTAGCGCTGCGTAGCGCGATCGAGCGGAATGGCTCGGTCAGCACCGAGCCATAACAGCCACTTCGTGGCTGCAAAAATGATTCCAACAGCGGCCTTGGTTTAATCAGAAGGTGCGTCCGCGTAGCGGGAACACACCTCTGCGGCAAAGCTTCCGAGGGCGTGTGAAAACGATGTCACTCGCGCGCGGCGATCTCGTAGATGTCGAAGTGCGCCTGCTTATCCAGTCCGATGAAGCCGCCGGTCACACCGTCGCCGATGTGGTTCATCTCCACGAGCTTCGGGATGTCTTCCTTCTTCGCGCCGATCTCGGCGAAGGTGAGGGGCATGCCGATCTCTTTCAGGAAGGCACGGTAGGCCTTTACGCCCTCGAGGGCAGTGCGCTTCGGGTCAGCGAAGTCCATCTCGCAGCCGAAGATGCGCGTGGCCATCTGCGCGATGCGGGTCTCTCCGCCGTGGGTCGCGCAGTACTCCAGCCAGGAAGGCATGATGACGGCAAGTCCCGCACCGTGTGCGACGTCGTAGAGCGCGGAGAGGACGTGCTCCAGGTGGTGCGAGTTCCAGTCCTGGTCCCGTCCGACGCCCATGATGTTATTGTGCACGACCATGCCGGCCCACATGATGTTGGCCCTGGCCTCGTAATTGTCCGGGTCTTCCATGACGCGTTTTCCCTCGTGGATGACGCTCTTCACGAGCCCCTCGAGCAGACGGTCGGTCACTTCCACGTCCGGGGTGTTGGTGAAATACCGCTCGAAAGCGTGGGAGATGATGTCGGAAATGCCGCACGCGGTCTGGTACGGAGGAAGCGTCTGCGTCAGCGCCGGATTCAGGATGGAAAACTTCGGCCGGATGCAGTCGCCGCCCGCGCCGTTCTTGTCGAGCGTCTTGTCGTTCGTGATGACGGCGTCGGGAGAGCCTTCGCTTCCGGCTGCCGCGATGGTGAGGACGACGCCGATCGGAAGCGCGCCTTCCGGATCCTTTCCGGTAAAGAAATCCCAGAAATCGCCGTCATACGGAATGCCCATGGCAATCGCCTTGGCGGTGTCGATGACGCTGCCGCCGCCGACGGCGAGCATAAAATCGATGCCTTCCTTGCGGCCTTGTTCGATCCCTTCATACACGGGGGTGCTGACGGGGTTGGGTTTGATGCCGCCCCACTCGATGTAATCGATGCCGGTCTCTTTTAAAGAAGCTTCGATCCGGTCCAGCAGGCCGGAAGACTTGGCGCTCTTTCCGCCGTAGACGAGCATGACCTTGCTGCCGCCGTTCTCCTTCACGTATTTGCCGACTTCGTTTTCACGATCCTTTCCGAAAACAAAGTGTGTAGGACTGTAAAAATCAAATGATTTCATCAGAATACCTCCTCCGGATCAATACCCGGGCTTATTGGCGTTTGGCTGGCCGTAGGTCTTGAACTTCTTCATGACGTCCGCCATCTGTTCCTCGTTCAGGACGTTTGGCGTGCCGATGCTCATTGCCTGATACTGTAATCTTGCAATGTACTCACAGTTTCTGGCAAGTCCGAAGGCGCTCTCGACGGATTTACCGCAGACGACGATTCCGTGATTGCCAAGGAGCACGGCATCGCTCTCGCCGCATACCTTCATGGCTGCCTGCGCCAGTTCCACGGTTCCGAAGGTCTGGTATTCCGCGCACGGGATCTCGGCGACGCCGGCGTCTCCGATCACGTAGTGCACGGCCTTGATGGGCATGCCGAGCACCGCGAGCGTCGTGCAGTAGAGCGAATGCGTATGGACGACCGCGCGGGCTTCCGGTTTGTGTTTGTAAAACTCCGTATGCAGCGCCCATTCGCTGGAGGGCTTCCTGTCTCCCTCGATGATGTGCGCATCGAGATCCGTAATGACGACATCTTCCGGTGTGGTCTGAAAGTAGTCGATGCCGGAGGGACTGATCGCCATATAACCGGTCTCCGGATCGTAGATACTTAAGTTTCCGCTGGTGCCCGGGCAAAGGCCGGATTCACTCATTTTTTTGCCGTATTCTACGACCAGTTCCCTTTCCTGCAGCATTAACATATTCTATTGTCCTCCTTCCTTATATGAAGCATTTCCTGTCAGTTGATCGTGTTTCTGTATTCCAGCCAGACCGGATGATACCGATGGATCAGTGCATCGGTCCGGGGTGAAAACGTATAGATTTTTTGTCCGGCGCTTTCGCTCTTTTCCTGCAGCGCGCCGTTGATGATCTGCACAAGGCCCTGCACCGTCGCCTGCTCGAAGCCGTCCGTCAGGGAAAGCGTGCAGCCCGAGAGGTCCGCGATCATCTGGCAAAGTGTTCCGGAGCGGAAGCCGCCGCCGCAGCCTCTGAGAACGGAAAGCTCTGTCCCGGTGATATCGCGCAGACGGTAAAGCTGTTCCCACACGGAACAGGCGATATCGGCAAGGACGGCATAGCCCATGTCGACGGGATCGGTGTCGGAACGAAGCGGCGAAGGGATGAGAAAACCGCCGCGTCTTAGCGACCGCTTTTCGTAAAAGAGGAGCGAACTGAACGAAGCGACGCTCGTAAAGGAAGTCTTCTCCGTGTACGCCTTCTCCAGGTCCGAATAGGAAATGTGAGAGAGCAGTCCGTCCTTGATGCGCTGGTAGTTTAATCCCGTGACACCGGGGTTCATCTCAGTAACATAGTTTTCGCCGCCGAGTCCCATGTCGACCCAGACGCGCTCCTTCTCGTCATGGAAGATCTGCTCCGAGTAGGTGAGCACCGGGGTGGTCGTCCCCGAGACGATGACGATGTCGCCGCTTCCCGCGCCGGTCTGCAGCGCGCCGATCTGTGTGTCGGCACCGCCGACGATGAAGACGGCCTCCGGCGAAAGATGCAGCGCCTCCTTCCACTCGGCAAGGATCGGGAATGCGGTCCCCGCCGGAACAAGCGCCGGAAGGACGCTGCGGTCTACGTGGTACAGGGACAGCAGTTCGTCCGACCATTCCTTTGCGCGGATGTCGTAGAGCTGCATCTCGCAGGCCTGGGTCGGCTCGCACACGCAGCTCCCGGTCAGCAGATGGGCAATCCATTCGCTCTCGCTTAAAATGCGGTGGATCTTCCCGTAGATCTCCGGACGCTTTTTGGAGAGACCGTACAGCTTGGCGGCGCAGAAATCCTCCGTCGCCCACTTGCCGGAGATCTCGTAGATCTCCTTCGCATGTCCGATCTCTTCCATGTATTCCCTGCCGCGGTTGTCGATGTTGGGCAGGGCGTAAAAGGCTTTCCCTTCCTCATCGACAAGGATCACGGTCTGCCTGGCGGCAGCGGAAGAGACGGCATCGATCACGATGTCCGGATGCGCGTGCAGAAGATCTTTTGCCGCCTGCAGCATCTTTTCTTCCCACTCCGCGGGAAGAAAGTACTGCGCGTCCTCATAGGCATCATCTTTCAAATAGTAATTCGTGATGGTGCGGATATCGACGATCGTTCCTTCGGAAGTGACGATCGCCACACGGGTGTTACCCGTGCCGAGATCAAACAGGAGATAGTGCTTCATGCTTTCTCCAATACGGCTTTGTTGTAAACGATCTTTTCAAGATCCTCTTTCCCTAGCCACTTCTTGATGCGGTCATTCAGGATGACGGACTGGTGGGTCGTCACTTCGAAGGTGGCGCCGCAGATGTGCGGGGTGAGGATCGTGTTCGGGCAGTACGCGATCGCAAGGTCTTCCTTCGTCGGCGGCTCGGTGTCGAGCACATCGATGATGGCGCCGCCGATCGCCTTTTCGTCGAGGATCTTCTTGAGTGCGCCGTAGTCTTCGACGATCGCGCTGCGCGCGGCGTTGACAAAGAGCGCGTGCGGCTGCATCGTGCGGATCAGCTTCTCGGTGATGAGGCCGGTCGTTTCCGGCGTGACAGGCAGATGGAGTGAAACGATGTCGCTCTCAGCGAAGATTTTTTCAAGCGTTGTCTTCTTGGCGTTCCCCACATCCTCCGGAATAAACGGATCATAGAAGGAGATATCGCAGTCGAAGCCGGAGAGGAGTTTGGTGACGGCGCGGGAGATCTGACCGAATCCCACGAAGCCGATCTTCTTGCAGGAGAGCTCATTCCCCATCCAGAGATAATACGGCGTGGTGCCTTCCGCCCAGCCGCCGTCCTTTGCCCACTGGACTGCGGGAAGGACCTTGCGCAGATGATTCAGGATCAGGCCAACCACCATTTCCGCGACAGCCATCGTGTTGCGGCCGGGGGTGCAAAGGAGCGGGATCCCGCGCGCCGTGCATTCCTCCACCTCGATGTTGGCGGGGGTGGCGCGGCAGTCGCCGATGAACTGCAGTCCCTGATAGCCGTCCAGCACCTTTTTCGTGATGCGGTCCAGCTCCGTGATGAGCGCGTCCGGTTTTTCCTTGAGCAGGTGCTCTAACATCTCGTCTTCGTAGTAGCGCTCGCCCGTATCCGTCCACGGCTCGTACACGACTTCGTCAAAGAGCGTTTTCAGTTCCTCCAGCTGTTCAGCGGCATAGGGTGCCCGTACATAGAGTTTCATATATTATCTCCTTTCTCCTGATCGGTAATGCGTGATCTGTTGAGTGTTGTTTACTTGCAGTAGTCGAGCGCGATGCCCTTTTCGGCGGCGTACGCCTCCCACTCGGGCGGAAGGACCTCGTCGGTGATGATGACGTCGGCCTTTTCGATGCCTTCAAATAAAATATTGGCGTTCGGCCCGAACTTCGTGTGATCCATCAGCAGATAGCAGCGGTCGGACTGACGGATCATCTGCTCCCGCACGCGCGATTCGCTTAAGTGGTTGTCGGAGAGCCCGTGTGAGATCGTCATCTTGGGCGGGCTTAGGAAACTCGCGTCCGCGTGGTAGTTCTTTAAAAAGTCGATCGTATGATAATCCGTAAAGGAAGTCGTGCGGTGTCTAAAAACGCCGCCTGTGCAGATCAGATTGATGTTGGAATTGTATTCGTTGCACAGGTTGCAGATGAGAAGAGAGTTGGTGACCACCGTCACTTCCTTTTTGGAACGGATCAGGGCAGAGGCCAGAGCCAGGCAGGTGGTGCTGGAATCCAGAAGGATGAACTCATTGTTCTGGATGTACTTTAAGGCTGCCGCCGCCAGGCGCTCCTTTTCGCTGTGGAGGAGGGTCTTGCGCAGGTCGGTCGGATAACTCTTGTCGTACTGCTCCGCGACATAGGCGCCGCCGTGCGTACGCACGAGCCGTCCGTCGCGCTCCATTTCCTTCAGGTCGCGGCGGATCGTCTCTTCGCTGCAGGAGAAGATCTCGCTGAGCGAGCTGATGAGCACAAAGCCCTGCCTGGTGAGTTCTTCCGTGATCAGATCCTGTCGTTGTGATTTCAGCATACTTTTCACCTTTGTGTGCGGTGCGCGGTCAAACCATGCGCTTGCAACAATTAATGTTGAAAAAACCACAAATTTACAACTGCATTATAATCGATGTGAGAGAAGAAGAAAAGCCCTTTTGTGAAAAAATACATTAAAAAGTGACAAAAATGTCAAAAAATAGGCGACTATTCAAAAAATATTGTGGGAAAACTCAAAAGTTCTTGACTATTGTCTGGACAATGGTTAGAATGACATTGATTGTAAATCAACAAATTATGTTGAAAAGTTATCAAAAACAACAGGGAAACAGAGCACAAATCAACTCAAAGGAGGTACAACGAATGAAAAAGTTAGCGGCAATTCTTCTTTCTGCGGCGATGGCTGTCACATTGGTAGCCTGCGGCGGCGGAAGCACGGCACCGGCATCCTCTGCACCGGCAGAGAGCGCGGCACCTGCGGAGAGCGCTGAAGAAGCAGCGGCACCTGCAGCGGAAGGCGACACCATCAAGATCGGTTACATCTCCGACTTAACGGGCGCGACCTCTCTCTGGGGAACGGCCGGACAGCACGGCGCAGAACTGGCGATCCAGGATATCAATGCGGAAGGCGGTATCCTCGGCAAACAGGTCGAGCTGATCGCGATGGACGGCAAAGGCGAAGCAGCGGACTCTGTTTCCGCGCTGAAGAAGATGGTGGAAGAGAACAGCATCGTCGCCGAGATTGGCACGAACTTCTCCTCCTGCAACATCCCGATGGCATCGGTCGCGGACGAGGCACATGTTCCGATCATCGGTACGGCAGCTTCCAATGAGCTGGTCACCGTCGATGAGAACGGCAATCTTCATCCGTATTCCTTCAGAATGTGCTTCATCGATTCTTATCTGGGCACCGTTATCGGCAACTATGCGACGAAGACCCTCGGCATGAAAAACGCGGCGCTGTTCACGGTCGCCGGCAACACCAACTCCGAATCGGTCGGCGCTTTCATTAAGGATGCTTTCGAAGCTAACGGCGGAACGCTCGTAGCGGAAGAGCAGTGCCAGGAAGGCGACGTGGACTTCCGTACACAGCTTGCCAACATCGGTTCCAAGAATCCGGAGATCATCTTCGTCGTCATGAACGACTATGCAAAGACAGCGACCTTCGCAAAACAGGCACGTGAGATGGGCATCGAATGCCTGCTGATGGGCCATGACGGATGGGATTCCGCACAGCTCGCGGGCGAAGCCGGCGGCGCACTGGAAGGCTGCTACTATGTATCCCGTATCGGATTCAACACACCGGAAGCAAAAGCCTTTGGTGAGAGAGTCGTAGCGGAATACGGCGGCACGATGGAAGCGGAATGCCTGTTCGGACGTGACGGCGTGTACTGGATCAAGGACGCCATCGAGCGCGCAGGCAGCGCGGATCCGGAAGCGGTACGTGATGCTCTGGAGCAGACGGACGTCTTTGAAGGTCTGATCGGAACGCTCGTAATGGATGCGGAGACCCACAACCCGTCCATGGCTTGCGCGATCTACGAGTGCAAGGGCGATGCCTTTGAATTCAAAGAAATCGTCGAAGCGCAGTAATTAGGATCTTTTGCAGGGGGAAGGGCATCCTTCCCCCTGTCATGCTTTCAAAAAGGTGAGCATCTGTTTCTCACTTTCATTCGAAAGAGTATGGGGGCGAATCTATGTTTTTTCAACAGCTTATCACCGGGATCTCCGTCGGCGGCATCTATGCTCTTCTCGCGACGGGATACTCCCTGATTTACAGCCTGCTTGATTTCTCTAACTGGTCCCACGGAGAATTCGCCATGATCGGTGCCTACACGGCGATCGTTTTTTCGACCGTTGTCAAAGCGCCGTTTGCGCTGGCAGCCCTTGCCGGTGTTGCCGGCGGCGCGCTGGTGAGTTTTCTCTGTGAGCGGTTCGCGTACCGGCGCATTCGCAGAAACGGCGCGCCGAACATGTTCCTCATGATCGCGGCCATGGGTCTCTCGAACGTCTTCCAGCAGGCGTCCAACCTGATCTTCACGGGTCAGTATCGTTCTTATCCTTTCCAGCTTCCCGTCTCCACCGTTAAGGTCGGCAGCGCCTATATCGGCGTGCTGGACGTGGTAAGCCTTCTCATCACCGCTGTGGTCCTGATGGCTCTGATCTATATGATCAACAAGACCCAGTTCGGACTGAACGTAAGAGCCATCGCCAACAATGCCGGCGCGGCAAAGGTGCTCGGTATCAAAGTCGATTCCAACATCGCGAAGGTCTTCCTTCTCGCCGGTTCTTTAGCCGGTGTGGCCGGTGTTTTATACGGAATGAAATACAATGTCTTCCCGACCATGGGGAATGTCGGCCTGAAAGCCTTCATCGCTTCGGTCATCGGGGGACTCGGGAGTGTGCCCGGCGCCATCGTCGGCGCGATGCTTCTCGGCGTCCTGGAGACATTTGTTTCCGCATACATCAGTTCCAGCTTAAGAGACTTCTTCTCATTCGCGCTTCTGATCGTGCTGTTGCTCGTGAAGCCGAGCGGTCTCTTCGGTGTGGACGTACAGGACAAGGCGTAAGGGGGTGAGAGGATGATAGAACTGTTTAACAATATCAACGCTTCGTTCTGTAGCCTGTTCGGGATCAACTCTTATCTGCAGGGCGTTATCATCATGGTCTGCATCAACGTCATCGCCGTGCTCGGCATGTCTGTCCTGACCGGTTTTACGAGACTGTTCTCGTTCGGGAACGCGGGCTTCATGTCCATCGGCGCTTATGCGACGGCGATCCTGACCGTGCGCTATCACGTGAACTTCCTCCTGGCGATCCTTCTGGGCGCCTGCTTTGCGGGACTCATCGCTTTTCTTCTGGGATCGATCACCCTGCGCCTCAAGGGGGACTATTTCCTGATCACCTGCCTTGGCTTCGGGGAATGCGTGCGCGTACTCTTTAACTATACGAAGAACTTAACGGGCGGGTCGGCCGGCTTCCCCGGCATCCCGAACTTTTCCAACATGCTGTTCAGCGTGATCTGCGCGATCCTTGCGTTCTTCATCGCCTGGCGCTTCATTCATTCCAAATACGGGCGGAACCTCGTTTCGATCCGTGAGAACGAAGTCGCGGCGGAAGCGGTCGGCATCAACGCCTTCCGCGCAAAGCGCATGTCGTTCGTCTTCTCGGCGATCTACGCCGGCTGGGCGGGCGCGCTGTATGCCGGCTACCTCATGTACATCGTGCCGGCCAGCTTCAACCTCGCCAAGAGCTGCGAGCTGATCACGACCACCGTCATCGGCGGCCTCGGATCTCTCACGGGTTCCGTCATCGGCGCGATCCTCGTGACGGTCCTGCCGGAAGTCTTCCGCTCCATGTCGAACTTCCGTATGCTGTTCTACGGACTGGCCGTCGTTCTGATCATCATGTTCAGACCGCAGGGCCTCTACGGCTACAAAGAATTTTCCTTAAAGCGCCTGATCGGATTTTTTACCGGCAAGAATAAAAAGGCGAAAGCGGAAGGAAAGGAGGGCGCCTGATGACAAACAATAACAGCACTCCCGTTCTGGAAATGATCCATGTGGAAAAGCACTTCGGCGGCGTGCACGCGATCGATGACTTCAGCGTCAAGATCGAGCACGGAAAGATCCACGGCCTGATCGGGCCCAACGGTGCCGGCAAGACCACGATCTTCAATAACATCACCGGGATCTACGCGCCGGACGCGGGACAGATCCTGTTCAACGGAACGGACATCACCGGGACTCCGCCGCACCGCATCGCGCAGATCGGCATCGGCAGGACCTTCCAGAATATCCGACTGTTCGCGAACATGTCCGTCATCGACAACGTCATCATCGCGAGCAACATGGACGCGAAATACAACCTGCCGGGCGCACTTTTGCACTCCGGGCAGTATAAGGAAGATGAGAAGAAGCTCCGCGAAAAGGCGATCGACCTGCTGTCGGTCGTCGGCCTCCAGGACAAGCTGGACGAGCGGGCCAACTCTCTTCCCTACGGACATCAGCGAAAACTCGAGATCGCGCGCGCCATGGCGCTCAATCCGAAGCTCCTGTTACTGGACGAACCGGCAGCAGGCATGAACGCGGAGGAATCCGTGGAGCTTGCGAACTTCGTGCGTTTCATTCGCGAACGATTCGACATCACGATCCTGATGATCGAGCATCATATGGACGTGGTCACCAATCTGTGTGACTACTGTACGGTCTTAAACTTCGGCAAGACGATCGCCGTCGGCACACCCGCAGAGGTCAAGGCGGATCCGGAAGTTATCCGCGCGTACCTGGGTTCGTGACGTAAGGACTGTCGCAAAGGGATGAACGATCACAGTATGAGGGAAAGGAAAGAATATGTCTGAACTACTGAAAGTGACGGATGTTACGGCTGCCTACGGCGGGATCCACGCGCTGCAGGGGGTTTCCCTGAAGGTGGACGAGGGAGAGATCGTCGCGGTCCTCGGAGCCAACGGCGCCGGCAAATCCACACTCTTAAAATGCATTTCCGCCATCATGAAAGTGACCGGCGGAACCATCGAGTTCATGGGCGAACCGATCTCCAACAAGCCGTATGAGCTGGTAGAAAAGGGCCTCGTGCAGGTGCCGGAGGGAAGACAGATCTTCGCGAAGCTGACGGTGGAAGAGAACCTCCGCGTGGGCGCCGGACTCCGCAAGGACAAGGAAAACGTCCCGAAGGATATGGAACGCGTCTACGGGATCTTCCCGCGGTTAAAGGAAAGAGAAAAGCAGTACGGGGGCCTTCTGTCCGGCGGTGAGCAGCAGATGCTCGCGATCGCCAGAGGCATCATGGCAAAACCGAAGCTCATGATGTTTGACGAACCGTCTCTGGGGCTTGCGCCGGTCGTGGTCTCGCAGGTGTTTGAAGTCATCAAGGAGATCAACGCGGAAGGCATGGCCATCATGCTCATCGAGCAGAACGCGCAGAAGGCGCTTGAGATCGCGCACCACGCCTACATCATGCAGACCGGCAAGGTCGTGGCAAGCGGCACCGGCGAAGAACTGCTGAAGGATGAGACGATGGTATCTGCATACCTGGGAGAATAACAGAAGCAAAAACGGCATAAGAAACTGCCGGTGTAGGAAAGTCACTTCCCTTCCCGGGAAGTGACTTTTTTAAAAAAGAAGATCATGGAGGAAATCACATGAAACGAATCAAGATGACGATGGACGGCAACGAAGCCGCGGCATATGTTTCGTATGCCTATACGGAAGTCGCGACGATCTACCCGATCACGCCTTCTTCCGTGATGCCGGAACACGTGGATGAATGGGCGACGGCGGGAAGGAAGAACATTTTCGGCTCCCCCGTACAGATCACGGAGATGCAGTCTGAGGCGGGTGCTGCGGGCGCTTTGCACGGAGCACTTACGGCGGGTGCCTTCTCTTCGACGTACACGGCTTCGCAGGGACTGCTCCTGATGATCCCGAACCTCTACAAGTGCGCGGGCGAAAGACTGCCCGGCGTCTTCAACGTGGCGGCGCGCGCAGTCGGCCCGAACGCCATCAGTATCTTCGGCGATCATTCCGACGTATATGCCTGCAGACAGACGGGCGCGGCGATGCTTTGCGGCGGGAGCGTCCAGGAAGTCATGGACCTGACGCCGGTCGCGTACTGCGCGGCGATGCAGGGCCGCATGACCTTCATCAATTTCTTTGACGGCTTCCGGACGTCGCACGAGATCCAGAAGATCGACGCCTGGGATTACGAAGACTTAAAAGACATGCTGGACATGGACGCGCTGAAGGCCTTTAAGGACGAGGCGCTCAACCCGAACAATCCGTACTTCATCGGCGCCTGCTTGAACTCCGACACCTTCATGCAGCAGCGCGAGGCGATCAACGGCGTGTACGACGCGCTGCCGGATGTCGTCACGGCGTGCATGAATAAGGTCAATGAAAAGATCGGCACGGATTACCGGCTGTTCAATTATCACGGCGCGCCGGATGCCGAGCACGTCGTCGTGGCGATGGGCTCCGTCAACGAGACCATCGAGGAGACGGTGGACGCCCTTGTCGCGAGAGGCGAAAAGGTCGGCATGATCAAGGTGCGGCTGTTCAGACCTTTTTCGAAGGAAGCGTTTTTGAAAGAGATCCCGGCGAGCGTAAAACAGATCACGATCCTCGATCGGACGAAGGAACCGGGCGCTGCGGGCGAGCCGCTGGCGCTCGACGTGATCGCATGCCTGCGCGGATCAGAATTCCATAACGTCAAGGCCTGCACCGGCCGTTACGGCATCGCCGGCAAGGATACGCCGCCCGCGCACATCGCGGCGGTCTTCCACAACACGGAGAAGGAAGTCTTCAC
Organism: Lachnospiraceae bacterium; assembly: GCA_017627275.1. GTDB lineage: Bacteria > Bacillota > Clostridia > Lachnospirales > Lachnospiraceae > CAG-791. Next base: position 15,684 of record JAGAHC010000083.1, on the reverse strand, counting down.
GATCGGCATCGTGGACGACGTGACCGGACTTTCCCTGACACCCGAAGACATCGGCGACACGACGCCCGAAGGCACGCATTCCTGCAAATTCTGGGGACTGGGCGCGGACGGCACCGTCGGTGCGAACAAGAATTCCATCAAGATCATCGGCGATCATACGAACATGTACGCGCAGGCCTACTTTGACTATGATTCGAAAAAATCCGGTGGCGTGACGATGAGCCACCTGCGCTTCGGCAATCACCCGATCAAGTCGACCTACCTGATCAAGCGCGCGGACTTTGTGGCCTGCCACAATCCGTCCTATGTGCGGAAGTTCAACATGGTGCAGGAAGTCAAGGACGGCGGCACCTTCCTGTTGAACTGCGCGTGGAATGCGGAAGAACTGGAGAGCCATCTGCCCGGGCAGATGAAGAAATACATTGCGGAGCACAACATCCGTTTCGCGACCATCGACGGCGTGAAGCTCGGCATCGAAGCGGGTCTTGGCCCCACGAGGATCAACACGATCCTGCAGTCCGCCTTCTTCTCACTCACGGGCATCATTCCGAAGGAGGAAGCGATCGCCCTCATGAAGGAAGCGGCGCGCGAGACCTATGAGAGAAAGGGCGAAGAGGTCGTGAGTAAAAACTTCAAGGCGATCGACCTCGGCGCGACGGGCTATACGGTCATCGATGTTCCCGCAAGCTGGAAGGACGCGAAGGAAGAAGGACTGCTTCTCGGGCACGCGGACAGCGGCAGACAGGACACCGTCGACTTCGTCAACAACGTCCAGGCCTACGTCAACGTGCAGGAAGGCTACAACCTGAAAGTCTCGGATTTCCTGCCGTACGCAAGCGGCCATACGCCGTCCGGCACCAGCGCCTATGAGAAGCGCGGCATCGCGGTCAACATCCCGGTCTGGGCAAGCGACAACTGCATCCAGTGCGGCTTCTGCTCGTACGTCTGTCCGCACGCGGCGATCCGTATCTTTGCTTTGACGGAAGAAGAGAAGCAGAGTGCGCCCGCGGGCACGGTGACGCTGCCGATGACCGGCATGGACGGAAAGGACTTTGCGGTCGCGATTTCGTCGCTCGACTGCACAGGCTGCGGCTCCTGCGTGGAGACCTGCCCCGGTAAGAAGGGCGAGAAGGCGCTTATCATGGAGCGGCTCGAAGAAGCCATGGCGAAAGAGAACGAGCAGGCGGCCTTCGATTACATGGCGACGCTTCCGGTGAAGGAAGACGTTGTGGAAAAATTCAAGGAGACCTCGATCAAGGGATCGCAGTTCAAGAAACCGTATCTGGAGTTTTCCGGCGCCTGCGCGGGCTGTGGCGAAACACCGTACGCCAAGCTCGTCACGCAGCTCTTCGGCGACCACATGTACATCGCCAATGCGACCGGGTGCTCCTCCATCTGGGCCAACTCCTCCCCGTCGACCCCGTACTGCGTCGACGAAAAGGGCAGGGGACCGGCCTGGGCGAACTCGCTCTTTGAGGACGCCGCGGAATACGGACTCGGCATGCTGCTCGCGCAGGATGCCATCCGCGCAAACCTTTGCGGCAAGGTGCAGAAACTGGCCGGAGAGAGCGCTGGCTGCAAGGCGGCCTGCGATGCGTGGGTAGAGACGTATGAGGATACGAAGAGGAATGCGTCTGCGACCGAGGCGCTGATTGAAGCGCTGGAAAAAGACGGCTCCGACCTTGCGAAGGAGATCCTTGCGCAGAAGATGTATCTTGCGAAAAAATCCCAGTGGATCTTCGGCGGCGACGGCTGGGCCTACGACATCGGCTTCGGCGGCCTCGACCACGTGCTCGCTTCAAACCGCAACATCAACATGCTTGTCCTGAACACCGAGGTCTACTCCAACACCGGCGGCCAGTCTTCCAAGGCGACCCCGATGGGCGCGACCGCGCAGTTTGCCGCAGGCGGGAAAGAGACCCTGAAGAAGGATCTTGCCGCCATCGCCATGAGCTACGGCTACGTCTACGTCGCGCAGGTCTCCATGGGCGCCGATAAGATGCAGTGCTTAAAGGCCATCGCCGAAGCGGAAGCCTATCCCGGACCTTCGATCGTCATCGCCTACGCCCCCTGCATCAACCACGGCCTCAAGAAGGGCATGGCCTACGTCCAGGAAGAAGAGAAGCAGGCGGTCGACAGCGGCTACTGGAACATTTTCCGCTACAATCCCGCCGGCGGCGACAAGAAGTTCGTCGTGGACAGCAAGGAACCGTCCGTCGATTACGAGGACTTCCTCTCCCGCGAGGTCCGCTACACCGCCCTCAGCCAGAAGAACCCCGAGCGCGCCAAGCGCCTCTTTGCCGAAGCGGCACGCAGCGCCAGGGAGAAATATGAACACCTGAAGAAACTCGAGACACTGTATAACGGCTGATTTACCGCCGGAGCTAAAATGGAAGGAACCACTATCCTCAGGGATAGTGGTTCCTTTGATTTGGGACCAGTTTCCTCAGGGATAGTGGTTCCGAAGAAAGTTTATTCCAGGTAAAAATCGCGGATGGCCGCGATCGTTTTTTCGTCGAACCCGTACTCCGCCTGAAAATAGTCCTCGATCCGCGGATACTGCGCATAGACTTCATCGAGCACCAGGGTGCCCGCGACTTCGGAAACGCCCGCGAGCATGGTCAGAAGCTCCTTCAGTTCCGGGTGCGTCTTCATCTCGTTCTGGTTTTCCGCATACTCTTTTTCAAGATCCTCGCGCAGATACTCATTGCTTAAAAGATAATCCTGGAAGGCCAGTTCTCTCGAGGCGCCCAAAAGCAGGAGGACCAGCATGGCGGCAACCCCGGTGCGGTCCTTCCCTGACGCGCAGTGGAAGATGAGCGGCACCTCAAAATCGGCGATCTTGCGGAACAGCTCCGCGTAGGCCTCGTTATAGAAGGGGATCTCGCTGTAGTAAGCGCGCAGCAGCGCGATCTGCCGTTCGCCGCTTGCGCCGATCTGTCGCATGCCCTCGGGCGAAAAATCGATCTCGTTGGCGGTACCGATCTCCAGACCGCTGTGCTGCAGCATCACCGCCCCCGGCACCTCCGGGTCCGGATGCACCTCCGCCTCCCCCTTGGTCCGAAGATCCATGATGGAAGCGATGGAGAGCCCCCGCAGCACCGCAAGCTCCTCCTCGTTCATCTTGTAGAGCCCGCCGCTCCGGTACAAAAGCCCTTGCTTGATCGCCCGGCCGTCCTCCATCACATAGCCGCCGAGGTCCCTGAAATTCACGGTATCGCGAAACCGGTTGTCCTTTTTATGCATTTTGCCGTCCTTTCCCTGGTTCCTTTTTGCCTTTGATTATACGGGAACCACTATCCCTGAGCAAACCGGTCCCGTCAGGGACCGGTTTGCTCAGGGATAGTGGTTCCTCTTCTAATAAAGTAGTGAGAAAAAACTCAGAAAATGGTAAAATACAATTAATTATGGCCACAAAGATCAAAATTTTATCAACTTCAGATATTCACGGTCGTATTTATCCCTACAGCTACGCCAAAGGCGGGAAGGAAAAGCAGGAGACGTGGAACGGCTTGGCGCGGCTTTCGACGCTGATCAAGCAGCTGCGGGACAAGAACACGATCCTGATCGACAACGGGGATACCATCGAGGGGTCGCCGCTGACGTTTTTCCATTATCTCAAAAACAGGGACAAGGTCTGCCCGGTGTCGATGGCGATGCGGGCCATCGGCTATGATTATGTCAACGTCGGCAACCACGACTTCAACTACGGCGCGCGGGCGCTGTTCCTTCACGTGCTGGAGACCGGCGCCACCTGCATCACGTCCAATTTCTACTACCGCGGCGATCAGGTCGGAAAGCCCTATGTGATCCGGAAGATCGCGGGGAAGAAGATCGCCATCGTCGGCGTCGTGACGCAGCACATCCCGTTCTGGGAATCCGCGGACAATATCCGGGACATGTATTTTGCGGACGCGTTCGACACGCTGCGCAATACCGTCAACATCCTCAAGGAAAAGGAGCAGCCGGACTACATCATCGCCGTCTATCACGGCGGATTTGAAAAGGATCCCGTGACCGGCAAGACGACCGAAAAACTGACCGATGAAAATGAAGCGTACCGCATGGCGCGCGACATCAGGGGGATCGACATCCTGATCTCCGGCCACCACCACAGAAAGCTCTCCGGCAAGCTGTTCGACACCTACTACACGCAGCCGTCCGACAAGGGCGAATACCTCTCCTGCATCACCATCGATACCGGAACGGGAGAGATCACCCCGGAACTTCTGCCGCTCACCGACGTCGAGCCGGATGAAGCGATCCTGAAGCTTGCGAAGAAAGAAGAAGACGCCTGCCAGGTCTGGCTCGACCAGACGCTCGGCACGACCAAGGTCGACCTGCGCATCACGGACGAAAATGAGGCAAGGCTTCACAAGGCGCAGCTGGTCACCTTTTTGAATAAGGTACAAATGGAAGTGACCGGCGCGGAGATCTCCGCGGCCAGCGTATTCCTCGGCGCGTCCGGTTTTGAAAAGAAGATCACGATGCGCAACCTCGTCGGGACCTATGTCTACCCGAACACCCTGGTCGTCAAGCGGATGTCGGGCAAGGCGCTCAAGGCCTACCTCGAGAAATGCGCCGCCTTCTGGACCGTGAAGGACGGCAAGATCGTCATCGACCCGCAGTTCGACTTCCCGACGCCCCAGCACTACAACTACGACATGCTGGACGGGATCGAGTACACCTTAAAGATCTCCAATCCCGTCGGCAAACGCGTGGTGTCTCTGACGAGAAACGGCGAGGAGATCACCGGCAAAATGCGCTTCAGCGTCTGCATCAACAACTACCGCGCCTCCGGCGGCGGCGGCTTCGATGTGGTGCTCGAATGCGCCACCATCAAGGAGGTACAGACCGGGATGGTCGACATCCTGGCCAAATACATCATGGACCACAAGACCATCGACTTCGAACCGGTCCACAACGTGAAACTGATCATATAGGAGGAACCATGAGCACAGTCTTTTCAACGGTATTGCTGGTCGCCCTGCCGGCGAGCGGCAAGTCGGAAGTGAGAAACTTCCTTTCCCATATCGAGCCGGAGCGCCTGAAAGAGGAGTTCCACATCGGGGAGAATCTCCAGCTGGATGACTTCCCCTATGTATTCATGATGCGCCGCATCGATGAGGAGCTGCAGAAGCTGGGACATCCCGGCCTCTATTACCTGGATGGGGATACCTTCACGCACAACGAGGACTGGGGCACGCTCATCCATCTTCTGAACGAAGACTTCGCGGACATGCGCAACCGCAGAAGGACGACTGCCGACTCCGCAGCGGAGGAACTGTTTGCGCGCATCGACGCCGCCTCCGTGAAAGCGGGGCTCGCCCCGCGTCTGTCGCTCCTTCCGGACGACTTAAGAAAGGCCGTCGCGCAGGCGATGGAAGAGGAGGCAAAGAAGCTGAAAGAGGACAAGGAATCGCAGTATCCGGACGACTTTACGGACAAGACCATCGTGATCGAGTGCGCCAGAGGCGGCCCGGACGGCGCGCAGATGCCGTTAACCGGCGCGGACGGCTATCAGTACTCCTTCGCGCAGCTCTCCCCGGAGATCCTGAAAGAAGCCGTCATCCTTTACATCTGGGTGACGCCCGAGGAGTCCCGCCGCAAGAACAGGGCACGCGCCAACCCCGACGATCCGGGATCCAATCTTTTCCACGGGACGCCGGAAGCGGTCATGCTCCGCAACTACGGCTGCGATGACATGCTGTATCTCCTGGAGCAGTCGGACGTGGAAAACACCATCACCATCAAGGTGCACGGGGAGACCTTCCACCTGCCCATCGGGATCTTCGACAACCGCGTCGACAAGACTTCCTTCCTGCGCGGCGAGAAGGAAGGCTGGACCGCCGACCTGGTGGATGACATGACAAAGGCGGTAAAGAAAGCGACCGACGCCATGTGGGAACACTACAGCGGCAGATAACAAAGCAAAGGAAAGAATGCAATGGAACGTATCATCCTGGTCGTGGACGACGACCTGACCAGTCTGAAACTGGCAAAGACCATCCTGGAGCATAACTACCGTGTAGCCACGGTGAATGCCGGGGAAATGGTATTCAAATATCTGGAAAAGAACACACCCGACCTCATCCTGCTTGATCTCAACATGCCGGACATGGACGGGTTCGAGGTCATCAGCCGCCTGCAGGACGACTCGCGCTACGCGGGCATCCCGGTCGTTTTCCTCACGGCCAACCAGGATCCGCAAAGCGAAGCCAAGTGCCTCGAGACCGGCGCCATCGATTTCGTCGGCAAGCCATTCGTCCCGCAGGTTTTGCGCAGCCGCGTGCGCCGCATCATCGAGCTGTTCAGCTACAGGGAAAACCTGGAATCAATGGTCAAGCAGCAGGCGCAGGTCATCACGGAACGTACCGAGCGCATCGGCCGCATCCAGAACTCCATCATCGTCGGCATGGCGAACCTCATCGAAGAACGTGACCAGTCGACCGGACGCCATGTCAAGAACACACAGATCTATGTGGAAATGATCTGCCGCGCTCTCAAGGAGAAGCACCTTTTCCCGCAGATCCTGACGGAAGAATACATCGACCACGTGATCAAGGCGGCGCCGCTCCACGATGTCGGCAAGATCAAGGTGTCGGATGCCATCCTGCAAAAACCCGGAAAACTGACCGAGGAAGAATACAAGATGATCCAGGAACACTCGCGCTTTGGCGCGGAGATCATCGATGAGATCTTAGGCAACGTCGAAGATGCCGATTATCTCGATGTCGCCAGAGACATCGCGCACTACCATCACGAACGGTGGGACGGCACAGGATACCCGGAGAAGCTCCACGGCGAAGACATTCCGCTCTGCGCAAGGATCATGGCGATCGCCGACGTGTTCGACGCGCTGTATGAAGACCGCTGCTACAAAAAAGGCATCCGGCCGCTCAGTGTGACGCTCAGCGTGATCGAGGATTCCAGAGGTCTGCAGTTCGATCCCGTCATCACGGACGTGTTCCTGGGACTCAAGGATCGCCTGCGCGTTTATCTGAACGAAGAGGAAGAGGTATAAAATATGCAAGATCATATCTCTGTTCGTCAAAGACGAAGGGAAACACTGTTAACGGTCTCGTTTACGATCTTTTCCGTCTTTATGATGTATATCACGGCGGTCGAGAACTGGCCCGTGGCGCTGATCCCGGCCATCGCGCTGGAAGTCGGCTTTGCGTGGTGGATGTACCTGACCGGATTCCAGACACACATGATGCGCGCCTTCATCCTGGCGATCATGATGGCGTTTAACATCTTCAATTACGGCATCCAGGGCGAAAACTATTTCGTGCTGATCCCGACGTTGTGCACCTACGCCATGCTGATCTCTCTTTATGAGCTGCGCCCCATCCTGGATATCACGATCTTAAACATCGTCGGGCTGTTTTTGTACCACGTGTTCATCAAACAGACCTTTCTCTGGAGCGAGGACAAGCTGGAGAGGGAGCGCATGCTCCTGCAGGCAATGTCCTTCATCGTTTTTCTGATCCTTTTGGGGTATCGCATCAACCGGCACAAGGAAGAAGAGCAGGATATCAGGAATCTTGAGGATGAGGTCGAGCGTGTCCAGAAAATCAAGGATGACTTTGTCGCCAATACCTCGCATGAGTTGCGCACGCCCATCAATACGATCTCCGGTATGAGCGAGATCCTCCTGCAGGAAGACCTCCCCGAGAACGTGCACCACGAGGTGCTGGACATTCAGATGACGGGGATCGAACTGCAGACCATCGTCACCGACATCCTCGACTACGCGGCGCTGGAGTCCGGGACGCTCACTTTGAATCCCCGCGCCTATAACATCACTTCCACGCTGAACGATGTCATGAACATGACCGTGTTCCAGAACAGGGAAAAGAATCTGGAACTGATCTTCGACTGTGATCCCGGCATTCCCTGCTCGCTCTACGGGGACGAACAGCAGCTTCGCCGCGTCATCAACAACCTGATCGGCAACGCCATCAAGTTCACTTCCGAGGGCGGCGTGCGCGTATCCGTCACCTGCCGGCCGGAGGAATACGGCGTGAACCTCATCGTCAGCGTCAAGGACACCGGCATCGGGCTTACGATGGAGGAACAGGAACGCATCTTCCAGGGCTTTTACCAGGCGGATGCCGACCGCAACCGCAACAACGAAGGCATGGGGCTTGGCCTTACGATCTCCTCGTCCATCATCCGGAAGATGGGCGGCTTCATGAACGTGAAATCGCAGGCCGGAAAGGGCAGCGAATTCACCTTCTCCATTCCGCAGAAGGTCCTGGACGAAAGGCCCTGCATCGCGCTCACGCATCCGGAGCAGATCGAAGTCATCTGGTATTACAATGACGAAGAAGCCCGCTCGAGCATCCGCGACGACTACATCGATCACATCAAGCATATCTCGGATTATCTCGGCATCTATATGCACCGCAGTTCTTCTTTGTCGGAGCTCAAGAGAAGGATCCGCCAGGGCAATTTCTCGCACCTGATCCTCGGCAGGGAAGAATACAGGGAAGACCCGCTCTACTTTGACGAACTGGCCATCGAAATGCCGATCATCATGATCGCCGACAGAGAAGAAACGCTTCCTGCCGGCAACAATATGCATATCCTCTATAAGCCGTACAACGCCATGACGCTCTGCGAGATCTTCAACGGCGGAGAGCTTTTGCGCAATCCCCGCAAATATCAGGAGGACCATCGCTTCATCGCGCCGGAGGCGAAGATCCTGGTGGTCGATGACAACCTGATGAACCTGAAGGTCGTCGAAGGGCTTTTGCGCAAGTATAAGATCCGGATCACCGCAGCCTCCTCCGGGGAGGAAGCTTTAAGCATCATCGAGTCGAAGGACTTCGACTTCGTCTTTATGGACCACATGATGCCCGGCATGGACGGCATCGAATGCCTGCACCGGATCCGTTCCAAGATCGGCAAGTACTTTAACGAGGTGCCTATCATTGCGCTGACGGCCAACGCGATCGCGGGCTCGAGAGAGATGTTCCTGCAGGAAGGGTTTGATGACTTTGTCGCCAAGCCGATCGACAACGCGATTCTTGATCAGGTGCTGAAAAAATACATTCCGCAGAAAAAGCAGATCTACGACATTCCGGCCGAAGAGGAGAAGGAAGAGAAGCGCCCTGCGTCGGAAGGAAATGGCTTCCAGCCGATGGAGGGGATCGATATGGAGACCGCTCTCATGTACTGCGGCGGCGACCTGAACGATTACATCGAACTGGCGAAGGTCTATATCGAGACCGGTGAGCATTACTATGAGGAACTGATCCGGTTCCACGCGGAGCAGGATTGGAAGAACTATGCCATCCTCGCGCACAGCATCAAGAGCACGTCAAAAACGCTCGGCGCGATGAAGCTTTCGGATATCGCCTACAAGGAAGAGCAGGCGGCGAAAGCGGAGGACGCGATCACCATCAACCAGTATCATCTTTCCTTCTTAAGGGAATACCGCCGCATCCTGGATGTCATGGAGAACAATCCCGGCATCGCGCGCAATGAGCAGGATACGACCAAGGGAGAGCTCTCTGTCATGAGCGAGGAGGAGTGGAAAGTAGTTCTTTCGGATCTGCGCAAGAAGATCGAATCCTATGAGAGCAACGCAGTGGAAGATTACATCGAAAAATACAAGGACACCTCTCTGAGAGACAGACCGTTCGGAGAAGTGCTGAAGCCGGTATCGGAGCACATCGCCGACCTGGATTTTGACGGGGCGCTTTCCGAACTGGAGAAGATCGGAGGTGAAATGGCATGAAAAAGCTCAGAGAGATCCTGCTTTCACCCGAATATACATTGCAGGAAAGACTGCTCGTCCTGGGCGGCCTTTTCGGCGCGGGCGCCATCCTGATCGTGCTCACCATCAATCTGGCGCAGCGGCAGAACGCGCTCATCATCGGGTTCCTCGCGATCGGCGCGCTCGCGCTGATCGCCTCCGTGATCATCGGGATACGGTTCCGGAAACTGGAAGCGATGGGGATGTTCATCATCCTGATCATCGGCGGCGTTTTCTTCCCGATCAGTTTCTTTATGGGCGGCGGCGTCCACAGCGGTTCTCCCGCATGGTTCATCGCGATCCTGATGTTCGTCTTCATGCTTTATACGGGGCGGCGGTTCTGGATCCTTGCCACGCTCATGACGGTGATCTACCTTCTGACGACGTATGTGAGTTACCTCCATCCGGAGTGGGTGACGAAGCTGGCCGGAGAAAGAGGCATCTACATCGACATGATCGCATCGACGGCGGCGGTTGGCGTGCTGGCGGGCACGTTGCTGAAGTATCAGAACGTCGTGCTGCGAAAAGAAACGCAGGTCAGTGAGGACCAGAAAGAAGAGATCGAGAAGCTGAACGACGCGCAGAGCCGTTTCTTCTCCTCCATGAGCCACGAGATCCGCACGCCGATCAATACCATCATCGGCCTGAATGAGATGACGCTCAGAGAAAAGCAGCTGCCGGAGGAGGTGACGGAGAATGCCGTCAACATCCAGAATGCCAGCAAAATGCTGCTTTCTCTGATCAACGATATCCTGGATCTCAGCAAGATCCAGTCCGGGCGGATGGAAGTCGTGGAGAATCAGTATGAGTCCGGCGCGATGCTTTCGGAGATCGTGAACCTCCTTTGGAACCGCGCGAAGGAAAAGGGACTCCGGTTCGAGATCAACGTCGGTGAGACCATTCCGCAGGTAATGTACGGCGACGAGATGCGGATCAAGCAGATCATCATCAACCTCCTCACCAATGCCATCAAGTATACGGAAGAAGGTGCCGTGACACTCAATATCAACGGGGAACGCACGGGTAACGACGGATTCCTGATGCGCATCGACGTGGAGGATACGGGTTCCGGTATCCGAAAAGAGAATATCCCCTACCTGTTTGATTCCTTTAAGCGGGTGGATGAGAGAGACAACCGCCACATCGAGGGGACGGGTCTTGGCCTTTCGATCTCCAAACAGCTCGTGGAGCTCATGGGCGGCAGGATCTATGTCGACAGTATCTATACCGTCGGATCGACCTTCCACGTGGAGATCCCGCAGAAGGTCGTGAACGCAGCGCCCCTCTCTTTCCGGAGCGTGACGAATACGACGCGCGCCGTCAGCGAATACGAGCAGATCTTTGAAGCGCCGGACGCGCACGTTCTGATCGTCGATGACAACGACATGAACCGCATGGTATGCAAGAAACTGCTGCGCGCCACGAAGGTCCAGGTCGACATGGCCGCTTCCGGCAGAGAGTGCCTGGAAAAGACAGAGAAGATGCACTACGACGTCATCTTCATGGATCACGAGATGCCGGAGATGGACGGCGTCGTCACGCTCCAGAAGATGCGCACGCAGGAAGGCGGACTCTGCCGCAACACACCGGTCATCGCGCTGACGGCAAACGCCGGCAGCGACATGCAGGAGTTTTACTTAGAGCACGGGTTCCATGCGTACCTCGCAAAACCCATTCACTCCGAGGTGCTGGAGCAGACGCTCCTGCAGCTCCTTCCGTCGGAACTCATCGAGAAGCAGGTCAACATCACGACCGGAGAGAGCCTCCTAGTCTCCCAGTCCCGCAAGAAGCGCGCCATCCTCATCACGGCGGACTGCGGCTGCGATCTGCCGAAGGCGCTCGTCGATGAATACAATATCTGGCTGATGCCGCAGTACGTCGTTACGCCGGAGGGCAGGTTCCGCGACATCGAAGAGATCGACGGGGACAATATCGCCGAATACATGAAGGACGGCACACAGAACGTTCACACCGAACCGAGTACGGTCGAAGAATACGAACGCTTCTTCGGACGCGCCCTCGCGGAGGCGGAGACGGTACTGCACATTTCCCTGATGCCGTCCGTCAGTAAGAGCTATGAGAATGCGCTGAGCGCGTCGGCGAGCTTCGGCAACGTCCGTGTTTTCGATTCGGAGAACATGACGAGCGGCCTGGGACTTGTGGCGCTTCGGGCGGCCGAAATGGCCATGCGCGGCGAAAAACTGGAAGCGATCCTCGAGGACCTGAGGACGTATAAAGACGATGTCTGCACGACCATGCTGGTGCCGGCCGGGCGCGCGCTCTCCGTGAACCGCGTGGTGCCGAAGGCGATCAAGGTCCTCATCAACGTTATCAACTTCGATCCGGTCTTTCAGATCAGGCACGGCACCATGCACCTGAAAGCGCTGTACTTCGGTTATGTGAATTCTTCGACCAAACAGTACATCCGCAGTCTGTTGAAGAAAGATAAAGGGATCGATAAGAGAAGGATCATCATCGCCTATTGCGCCTGCTCCCTGGAGAAACGGAAAGAGATCTATGAAGAAGTCAAAAGGGCCACTGACTTTGAAGAGATCATCGTGCAAAAAGCCTCGGCGACCGTTTCCGCCAACGGCGGTGTCGATGCCTTCGGACTGATCTACGCGAAGAAACGCAAATGAATGAGATCTTTCTGACGCTTGAAAAAAAGATGACCTCCCAGCAGGTGCTTGCCCAGACGGGCCTTACCCGCAGCGCCATGCTGGAGATGCTCTCGGATCAGGGGGTAAGGCGCCGTCTTGCGAAACTCCGGCCGGAGAACGGGCGCTATTCCTGCGCGGGCATCTATCACTGCTTTGAAAAGGTGATGAAAGAGAAGTGGGATGTACCGCCGGGCGGCTGGGTGAAGTTCACCTACGATTTCGTGACGCACATCCTCTATCCGGAAAAAGCCTTCACCAGGGAATACGGCGTCTACGCAAGGGGCGCTTTCTTTTATCTGCACGTCCTGCAGGTCTTTCTCGACGAAGAGAGAAAGAGCGTGGGGCCGGAGCCCTTCTACGATTTTGAACTGCTCACGATGGAAGAGGCACAGCACTTTCCGTCGGGAGAGGAGTACGAGACCTTCCTGAAGCTGTTCCGGTCGCAGTTCATCTATGAGATGATGCGGCTGAATCTCGAGGTCACCACCTATAAAACGCTGGAGCATATCGCGGGCGTGCACTACGTCGCAATGACGGTCGCAAGGTCACTGGAACAGGCAAAGGTGCCGGTCGACCTCGCGCTCATCTCCGCGTCGGCAGCAGGCCACGACCTCGGGAAGTTTGGCTGCAAGCCGGGAGAGAATGTCCCCTACCTGCATTACTTCTATACGAATGCCTGGTTTTCGCGGCACGGCATGCCCTACATCGGCCACATCGCGGCCAACCATTCGACCTGGGATCTGGAACCGGACAACCTCTCTCTCGAATCGCTCATCCTGATCTACTCGGACTTCCGCGTGAAGTCTTCCCGCGGAAAGAACGGAGAGAACATCACCGTCATCACATCGCTCAAAGATGCCTTCGACGTCATCCTGCACAAGCTGGAAAACGTGGATGAAAAAAAGCTCGCGAGATACAGGAGAGTCTACGCCAAACTGAAAAACTTTGAAGACTACATGGAGATGAAGGGCGTCGACACTTCGCTCGAAGGAACTGTCCACCGCGGCAGGAAGCTCCCGGAAGTGACGCTTCAGAACGGCAGGCAGACCATCCGGTCGCTGACCTTTATGGGCGTGGAGCGCGGGATCGACGTCATGCGGCGGATGGTCGCGGAGAGGACGTTCGGCAACCTCCTGGAGGCGGCGCGTTCCGAGAAGGACTGGAAGAACCTAAGAGCCTACCTCGACGTGTTCGGCCGTTACATCGCCTATACGAATGACCAGCAGAAAAAGCAGACGCTCGACTTCCTCTACGAACTGCTGATGCACCGCGAGGGTGACATCTGCGTGGAAGCGGCGCACTTAACGGGCAAGATCATCGCGCAGTTCAACTTCGGCTACCGGAAGCGCAGGCCTAAGCATTTCCCGGACACCGACACGCGCGTGGTAATGGGACTGTGGTCGGATACGATGGAACGCATCATACGCCCCGACTACCGTCTGACGACCGTGCAGCAGCGCAGGATCCGCAGGAGTTTGAAACACGCTCTTCTGACGCTGGTCGAATACGCGGACGCGGAGGACCTGAAGGGATTTATCACCTGCTTCATGGAACTGTTTGAGGAGGGGCGTTTTGCAAACGATGCAGAGGTCTTCGTCATCCTGGATGCGGTGCAGATCCTTTCCGCCACGCCCCTGGACGAGGCACAGCGCGAGAAGGTGGGCTATTACATCGCGGAGAAGATGCGCTCTTCCTACCGCCCCGTGCAGGTCGCTGCCTGGCGCGCGGCAAGGTGGCTCGTCGACCACAACCTTTCCCTCGAATCCTATCAGAAGATCGGCGCGGTCGCGAAAAAGGCGCGCAACGAAGAAGACAGCACGCTCCTGTTTTTGCAGTACCGGATCCTGTCCCGCCTGGGAGAAGACACGGAGAAGATCCGTCGGATCCTCTACGAGCGCGACCGGGTCTCCGATATTTTTCTCGACAACTTAAAGACCGCGACGCCCTGGATCGTCAAGGCGGTCAACATCAAGCTTTTGAAAGACCAGGTGATGCGCGGGGAGACCGACCATCATCTGCACATCGCTTCGCACCTGTCGAACCTCTTAAAGGTCAGCGAGCACGTGACGGTCAGACAGGATGCCGGCGATGCGCTCATCGAGATCATGCTGGTCTTAAAGCCGGACGAGCGCAACGACATCGTGGTCGAACTGGTCCGCGGCCTCGAGATGGGAGAGTACGAATTTTCCAAATACGTGCCGGCCTACCTCGGCAAGGCAGCGCTCTTCCTGGCACCGCAGGAACTGGATGAGATCGTGGCCCACATTTATGGGCTTACTTCTTCCCCGAACACGCGCGTGGTGGCAAGCGCGCTGGATACGGCAAGCGTTCTTCTGTGTCATTATCCGGAATACCGGACAAGATTTACGGAAGACAAAGAAGTTTATGAAGCGCGCAGAGACAGGCTCCTCGGCATGATCCTGCGCGGGCTCTCCAGCTACCGGACGGCGGTGCGGGAAGAGGCGATGCTAGACCTCTCGGCGGTCTTTTCTTCCGCGGAATTAAAGCATGCGGAGAAGAAGCAGCTCTTTGAACTTTCCGCGCGCAAGATCCTCTTCCTGTTGTCGGAAGAAGATGATACGCAGATCACCATGTTCTACCGGACGGCGGTCCTTTCGGAGATCATGCGGTTCATCACGGAATGCGATCTGCGCGGGGAGGCGCTGCGCATCCCGATGCGCAAGAAGGTGGCGTTTTTCCCGGGGACCTTCGACCCCTTCACCCTGTCGCACAAGGGCATTGCCCGCATGATCCGCGACATGGATTTTGAAGTGTATCTCGCGATCGACGAATTTTCCTGGTCGAAGAAGGTGCAGCCGCACCTGGTGCGCAGGCGAATCGTGAGCATGTCGGTCGCGGATGAATTTCACATTAATCTTTTCCCGGACGACATCCCGATCAACATCGCAAACCCGGCAAATCTCGAGACCTTAAGCCGTATCTTCAAGGGGCGCGAGGTTTACATGGTGGTCGGGAGCGACGTCATCGCGAACGCTTCTTCCTATAAGAAAGCGCCGGTGCCGCATTCCATTCATCACATGAATCACATCGCGTTCCGCCGCGTGGGAGAGGACAAGTACGATTCCAAAAAGAATCCGAAGATGTTCAAGGTCATCAAAAAACACGTGGTGGAGCTGGAGCTTCCCGCGCACCTTGAAGAGATCAGCTCTTCGATGATCCGTGAGAACATCGACCTGAACCGCGATATTTCGAACCTGATCGATCCGGGTGTCCAGGAATACATTTACGGCAGCGGCC
>JAGAHC010000082.1 GCA_017627275.1 Lachnospiraceae bacterium | reverse complement strand
GATCCCGACGCTGTTTCGTCTGTTCTCCGGAAGCCTTTCCGGACTGGAAGGCGGGGCCTACAATCCGCAGTACCTGTATGATCACAGAGAAGACCTGGCCCTCGTCATGGACGACGAACTCGTGCAGCGCAAACTCGACGCACTGAAATCCGTCTATGACAGGCTACGGGAAGAGACCGTCCTCTACGGCGGGCCGCTGGTCTTAGAGACGTTTGGGGAAGCGCCGTTTTCGCCGGAGATCAAAAAAGAGGCGGTAACGTACGCGTCCGGACACCGGAAGAAGCTGAGCGCTTACAAGACCAAGGCCGCGCTTTTGTATAACGAAGCCGTGATCGGCGAAGAGAGGAGCTTCACCATCATCGCCTTCCCGCTGCCGGAGATCTCCGCGGAGAAGTATGAAGAGATCTTCGGAGAGATCGTCAAGATCAATACGATGGACTCGGCTTCTTACGGAAGGATCCAGGAAACGCTGATCGATACGCTGGACCGGGGAGATCATCTGCATGTCTTCGGGAAAAACGGGAATGAGACGGACCTGATGGTCAATCTGTATAAACTGCGGGACCCGGCAAAGGAGACCATCTTTGAAAACTGTGTGGCGGACGTAAACATCCCGGTCGGAGAGGTCTTTACCTCCCCCGTGCTGGAAGGGACGAACGGCCTCCTGCATGTGACCTATGTGTATTTAAACGGCCTCCTGTTTAAAGACCTGAAGCTGTTCTTTGAGGACGGCAGAGTCACCCGCTATTCCTGCGCAAACTTCGAAGACGAAGAGGAGGGGAAGGCGTACATCGAGAAGAACATCCTCTTTCATCATGAGAAACTTCCCATGGGGGAATGCGCCATCGGGACCAATACCCTGGCTTATGTTACGGCGAGAAAATACGGCATCGAGGACCGTTTCCCCATCCTGATCGCGGAGAAGACGGGACCGCACTTTGCCGTGGGAGACACCTGTTATTCCCACGAGGAGGAGAACCGGGTCTATAATCCGAACGGGAAGGAGATCGTCGCCAAGGACAATTCCTGCTCCCTGCGGCGCAGAGAGGATCCGGAGAAAGCCTATTTCGGGTGCCATACGGACGTGACCATTCCGTTTGCCGAACTGGGCGGGATCGATGTGCATACAAAAGAAGGGGAAAAGATCGCGATCCTTTCCGACGGACGCTTTGTTCTTCCCGGGACGGAAAGCCTGAACGAGCCGCTTCTCTCCTTCGAAGAGGAGTCGCAAAAAAAGTGACAAAGTGGTAGATTTGGTATAAAATAGTTCTGATTTGTTATAAATTTACAAAATATAGGGAGCGAATCATCATGACAAAGAAAAACCAGAAAGTCAGAGTCCTGGCAATCGTGCTGGTCGCAGCGATGCTCTTAAGCATCGTGGGCGCTTCGATTACCAGCTTTGCCGCAACGGCGACTGTCGGCGGCACCAACGTGAATGTCCGGGAACAGACCTCGACCGGATCGAGCGTTGTCGGCACCGCAAACACCGGAGATACCTTTGAGGTCGGAGAGCCGGAGACGGCATCGGACGGAACCAAGTGGTACAAGGTGACGCTCAGCAACGGCAATTCGGGCTATATCCGTAGCGACCTGCTCTCGGTTTCCGAAGACACGGAGTCTTCTGCGGAAACTCCCGCGCCGACCAGCGAAGCGGAACCGGCGCCGACGAGCGCGGAAGAGCCGGAAGCAACGGTACCGGAAGAGACCCCGCAGGAAAGCGAGAAATACCAGCTCGTTAATGTGCCGGATGCTTCCGGTAACGACGTATGGTATGTCTATGATTATGAAGACGGCCTGCGGATCAAGGTTGAAGATCTCTCCCAATACGATACCATCAAGTCCAATGCTGACAAGTATGAGAAGAGCGCCGGCAGATACAGAACGATCCTGATCATCTTCGGCGTCCTGTTACTGGCCATGCTGGCTGCGCTTGCCTTCCTTATCATGCGCTTAAGAGACGCCATGTCCCATGACGTGGATATCGCGAAGGAAAGAAGAGCCAAAGGCAGAGCCAGAGGATCGGCAGCAGGTACCGTATCCGCGGACAGCAAGGAAGTCAGACGCCCCGGCATCGGTGCCGGAAGAGCCAAGGCCGGCAGAGGCGACAGACCGTATGCGTCGAGACCCGGTGCTGACAGCACCGCCCGCAGCACAGAGAGAAGCAGCGTGGAGCGTCCGGCAAGACCTATGACGGGAACGAGACCTTCGGGCAGACCCACGGCAAGACCGGCAGCAGGGACCAGACCCGTACAGGGTACACCGGCACGCAGACCTTCCGGAGACAGCCTGGAGCGCGCGGTGGAAGGACGTCCGAGCGGCACGGTCAGAAGACCTGTCGGAGAGGACAGCACAGCCAGAAGAAGACCCGCGGCACCGAGGAACTTTGCGGCGGATGACGATATGGATTACGGATTCCTGAACAAAAAAGAGTGATCCGCAAATCTTAAATCTTCATAAACGGAATTGACCTTACCAGGCACCTGTTATATGATTTATATAACAGGTGCTTCCTTTTGCGGAAGCAAGATTTAACTGATCAGGAACCACTATCCCTGAGGAAACTGGTTCCTGTCAGCGGAAGGGGATGACGATATGATGTACATAGAAATCGATTTCAGCAGTGACGAGGCGATCTATCAGCAGCTCTGCAACCAGATCATACAGGGGATCGCGATGTCGCAGCTGACGGACGGGATGACGCTTCCCTCCGTCAGGCAGATGGCGGACGAGATCGGCATCAATATGCATACGGTAAACAAGGCATACTCCATCCTGAAGCAGGAGGGCTTTGTGAAGGTCGACCGCAGAAAGGGGGCCGTGATCTCCGTCAAGAGCGACAAGGAGGAGGCACTCAACTCGGTGCGCAAGGACATGCGGTCCGTGCTCGCAGAAGCCAGGTGCAGGAACCTGACGGCGGAAGATCTGCACCGGATGGTGGACGAGATCTACGATGCCTTTGATGCCTATGACAAGGCGGTGGAATCCGCCGGCAGCGAATAAGAAAGCCGGACGCCGGAACAAGAAAGATACAGGAGAAAGCAGACGAATGGACAATCAGTACACAAACAGTGCAAAGGAAGTGCTTCGGCTCGCTAAAGAGGCGGCGCTCGAAAGCAAACAGAACTATATCGGGACGGAGCACCTGCTCGTGGGACTCATCCGCGAGCCGAACGGTGTGGCCTCCCGGATCCTGCTGGAGAACGATGTGACGGAAGGCCGCATCCGGGACATGATCTCGCAGCTGAACATCGGGAGCGGAGATCTCGCCCTCATGGACAAGGACGGCTTTTCGCCCAGATGCCAGA
Source organism: Lachnospiraceae bacterium (assembly GCA_017627275.1). Lineage (GTDB taxonomy): Bacteria > Bacillota > Clostridia > Lachnospirales > Lachnospiraceae > CAG-791. The sequence goes on along the minus strand of JAGAHC010000082.1, from coordinate 412 downwards.
AGATCCTGAAACTCGCGGCAGAGCAGGCGGAGCGGTATCTGAGCCTGAACATCGGGACGGAACACATCCTCCTTGCCCTGATCATGGAAGAGGAAAATGTCGGGGTAAAGATCATGGCATCCATGGGTGCCAACCCCGCCAAGATCTATTTTGAAGTCTTATCCTCCCTCGGCGAGGATCCGACCCTGCACAAAAACGATCTGCAGAAGGGGACACAGGAGCAGCCGCAGGGGAAGGAGTCTTTGCTGGCACAGTTCTCGAGGGACCTGACAGCGCTTGCCAGACAGGGAAAACTCGATCCCGTGATCGGAAGGGAAGATGAGATCCACCGCGTCATCCAGATCTTAAGCAGAAGGACCAAGAACAACCCCTGCCTCATCGGCGAACCGGGTGTCGGCAAGACGGCCATCGT
>JAGAHC010000081.1 GCA_017627275.1 Lachnospiraceae bacterium | reverse complement strand
GGTGAAAGAACTCTCCCAGCTCTGGATCAAGGTCAAGGCGAGCCGCTGATGATCTTTTCCGCGACTTTCAATCCGTCCACGGCGGCAGATACAATGCCGCCGGCATATCCGGCGCCTTCTCCGCAGGGGTAAAGACCGGCGATCTCTGTTTGCAGGGAGTCGTTCCGCAGAATCCGCACCGGGGACGAGGTGCGCGATTCCACACCGGCAAACCAGGCGTCTTCCGAAAAGAATCCGGGGATCGTCTGATCAAATGCCTTCATACCCTCTAATAGCGAAAGGGAGAGCTCCTTCGGAAGGAGCGTATGCAGGGACGAGAAGGAAGAAGCTCCTTTGATGCAAAGCTTCTTTGAAAGCCCGTCATCAAAGGCAGAAAGATTGACCTGCCCTCTCTGCAGTACTCCTTTTTCAAAATCGGAAACGCTTTCTACGGGAACACGCCCGCCTGCCAGTGTAAATGTTCTTGTCTCCAGTTCTTCCTGAAAGAAAAGGCCCGCCAGAGGATGGTCGCTTGAAAGATCCTCTTTCCGAAAAGATACGACGATCCCGCTGTTTGCTCTTCCGGAGTCACGGGCATAGAGGCTCATGCCGTTGACACAGAGCCGCTGCTCCTCGGAAGACGCATTGACGATATAACCGCCCGGACACATGCAGAAAGAATACACCCCTCTCCCGTCCTTCGTCTGATGGGTCAGCTTATAGGGCGCGCTTTTGAGGCCAAGCGCCTTCATCTCGTCGACTGTCAGTCCGTACTGCGCCCTGTCGATGAACTCCTGCGGATGTGTGACACGCAGGCCGACGGCAAAGTCCTTGGCAGTCATCGGTACCCCCGCCTGTAAGAGTGAGCGGAAGGTGTCTCTCGCGCTGTGGCCGATCGCCAACACGACCGTATCCGTATCGATCAGAACACCGTCGTTGACCCTGATCCCGGAAACGGCATGATCCGTGATCCGGATATCCCGGAGGCAGGTCTCAAATAAGAATTCTCCGCCGAGGGAAAGGATCGTTTTGCGAAGGGCGATCAGGACATCTCTTAGCCTGTCGGTCCCGATGTGCGGTTTCTGGTCGATCAGGATGGACTGCGGCGCACCGTGCGCACACAGCGTCTCTAAGACAAATCGGATCCGTCCGGTCCTGTCCTTGATGCCGGTATTGAGTTTCCCGTCGGAAAACGTACCCGCGCCGCCTTCCCCGAACTGCACATTGGAGGATGAATTGAGCTGCCCCGTTTCCCAGAAGCGCTCGACGTCCGTGACGCGCTCTTCCACCCGCTTTCCGCGTTCGATGATCAGCGGCCGTCTCCCTGCCGTCGCAAGTGCCAGGGCACAAAAAAGACCGGCCGGTCCCGCACCCACGATCACGGGACGGGACTGTACAGGATCCGGTGTTCCGGTCGCCGGGGAGTAAACAGGCTGGTCATACTTTTGGATGTTTACGGACCCGCTTTTTCCTATAAGTCTTTCTTCCAGGGATTCCGGGAGTCCGTCAATCAGAAGGGTATATACGAACTTCAGCTGCGGTTTTTTTCTGGCATCGATGGACCTTGAGAGGATCTGCAGAGAAAACTGCATTTTGCCGCGCAGACGAAGCAATGCCTCTGCCTTTTTTTGTAAAAGCCGATGCTCTTCTTCCTGCGTTCTTTTTAAGAGAGGAAGGGAAACGCCCGTCAGCCTGATCATGAGCGTCCGTCCGGATAGAGGGAGCAGGCATTGCCCGCCTGAATCCCGCTTAAGAATGCATGGGTCAGATTATAGCCGCCGCAGATCCCGTCGACATTCAGGATCTCGCCGGCCAGGAAAAGTCCCTCCTGCAAAAGGGAAGCGCCTTCCTTTGTGACTTCTTTTAAAGGCACGCCGCCGGCAGTCACCTGCGCTTCCGTGAAATCTCCCGTATGCGTCACCGGTACGGAAAGGCTTTTCATCGAAAGCATCACATCGTGAAGGATAGCCTCTGCATCTTCCCTCTTTTCCAGGAAATTCCTTACCTTCATCTCCGGCTGCAGATCGTAAAGCGCAAGGATCATGCGGATCAGTTTGTCATGCAGCAGGCCGTTCAGGATCATCCCCAGCGTTTCTTCCCCTGCCTCTTTTACGGAAGTCTCGATCCGTTCTGCAAGGACCTCCGCCTGCACATCCGGAAGAAAGTCGACAAGAATACGAACCTCTTTTCCTTCCTGTAGCGCCTTGCCGGCAAGATGACTGATCTGAAAGACCGGAATGCCGGACAGTCCGTTCCTGATGATCTGCAGCTGACCGCTCTCCGAAGCGGCTTCTTTTCCGTCCACAAGGAGCGTCAGCTGTGCATGACACCGCACCCCGAAGGCCAGCGAGATCTCTTCCGGAGAGGTATAGAGCGGAACAAGCACTGGGTACAGCGGGTACACCGAGTGCCCGCAGGATCTTGCCATCGCATAGCCAAGGTCTCCGGGCGCATCTTTTTCGCCGGCTAACCCACCGGTCGCAATCAGGACCATTTCAGACGTGTAGGTCTCTCCTTCCTTGTCCGTGATGAGGAAGGGACCGGCGGAAGGGTGTTCCCGCTTGATCGAACCTACGGTGACACCGGTCTTTATCGTAACGGAAAGACGAGACAGTTCCGTCTGCAGCGCCTGCACAATGGTCGATGCCTGTTCCGTCCGGGGGTATACATACCCGTCGCGGGCATAGAGCACGACGCCCAGGTCTTCGAAAAACCGCATCAGGAAGGCGGCATCCATCGGAGAAAGTCTCTGCAGCACACCTTCTTCCGCATCAGAAAAAAAGCAATCCTCACCCATCCGAAGGTTGGTCAGATTGCATTTCCCGTTTCCGGTCCGATAGAGTTTGGACGCAATTTTATCTTTGGCTTCCAGAAGGAGGACGCTCTTTCCGTTTCTTCCGGCCGTGATTGCTGCCACGCAGCCGGCGGCTCCCGCGCCGATAATGCAAAGATCAAAGGTCATATCATTCGTCCCCTGTGTATCCGCTGCGGTAAAAGATCAGTTCCATCAGATCCAGTACCCAGCCGCCAAACGGTACGCGGTGGAGGTTGTTCAGATCGGCTGCGCCGATGATGATCGATAAAACGATGTAAAGGGCAAAGAACAGGATGCTCATCAGCGCGATGGTGATCGAAGCGCCAAGCCCTCCGGAAAGCGCGCCGGACAGAAAGAATACCGGAAGCGCCGAGATGGCGCCGCACAGGATGCTTAAAAGGAAGCGGTATCCTTCTTTGGAAAGGCAGGCAAAGGTCCTGCGCTCCGAAATGAGGATTGCAAAGAACCACACCACATAAAACACGGTAATGGCGATCGCCAGTACTCTGCCGCCGTGCATGTTGCCGCGCGCAAGAAACAGCAGCAGGAGGAAATGAATGACAAACGCGATCGCTTCTGTGGTGATGAGCACGATCGTACGGTCTTTTTTCAGAAGGACGATCATGAAAAGGATCAGTTCACCCGCAAACAGGACATTGATGCTGCCGATATGAAGCATCGAGGACAAGAGATCATCCTGCTCGGCAAAGATACCGCTGGTCGCAAACAGAAAGAAGGCAAGCGGAATCGCATAATAGGTGGACAGGCGAAACAGGATGCGGATCTTTCCCTCTTTCATGACAAAGCCGCCTTTGCGCTCATCCTGCAACAGGGCATGTAGCAGACCGCTCATCAGGATCAGCAGAAGGAAGATAAAGAACAGGGCCGTGGTGTAAACCACGCCGTACATACCGCTGAACAAAACGGCGGAATATCGCTCTTCTTTGGAAATGCCGCAAAATAGGACATCGATCAGAGGCAGAAGGCAGGGAAGCAGAAACAAAAAGAAAGAAGGTGCATAACCGCGGATCGTATGGCGAAGGATCTCCGTATTTCTTCTCTTCTCTTCAAAGATCAGGCCGGCTCCTTCAAGCATGGTGGTTCGTACCGTTCGGAAAAACAGAAGGTAAAGCACCAGCAGCACGATTCCCGTGAGAAGCCCTGCAATTCCAAGTCCCAACAGGATCCCGCAGGCGGATAAAAGAGCTTTTGCTTCCCCCTTATTTAACAACAGAGCGATCTTCTCTCCGTAGCCCTCCATCCATTTCGCGCAGACCGGGACCAGGATGGCGGTGGAAAGGCACAGCACAAACAGCATGATATGCAGCGCCTTTTTCATGCCCACCCCGGAAAAATACGCCGTAAACGATCCGATGACGGCATAGGTCAGGATGACAAAGGAAAGGACAAAATACAACAGATAATAGCTCCCTGTCCCGTGATACAGGGAAGAGACCTGTCTGCGGAACAGAAACATCAAAAGCGCCAGAAACAAGCCAAACAACAGCACCATTCTCCGCAGGTAGGTGAGGATCCGGAATGCGTCCGTTTTGCGCTCCTCTCTGATCCTTCTGGAGATCGCGTTCTGTCCCGTCAGATACGCGCTGATGACCAGGACCTGGAAGGATAAAAGCACATATAATAGGGAAAACGAAGCATACCCGACGGCTTCTCTGCTCAGGACGAAGCGCATGATCAGACTGTAAAAAGCAAGGATCAGGATATACACGAGGTTGCCCGTAATGATGGCATCGATTTTCAGATTCAATCGGCGTGATGGCATGGTATTAAAGCCCTCTTGTAAGATGAAGTCCTGTTAAGACTTCTTCCTGGATATCATTCATGATTTTTTCTTCTTTTTTGTTGCGGTGGTCATACCCGATCAGATGCAGCACACTGTGGGCGATCAGGAAAGAATACTCTCTCTCAATGCTGTGCCCGTATTCCGCCGCCTGGGATTCCACCCTGTCCCAGTTTAATACGATATCGCCCAGGAATACGGGGTCTTCCTCCGGGATCTCCCGCAGGGATTCCAGGAACTCCTCCGGCGTCTCGGCAGCGATTGCCGGAAACGAAAGCACATCGGTGGTTTTCTTCTTCTGCCGGTACGTCTGATTGAGGGATGCGACTTCCTCCGCATCCGTCAGATAAAGAGAGACCTCTGCGTCACGCAGGATCCCTTCATGCAAAAGGACGGCACGGATCACGGAAAACGCCCGCTTTCGAAGCGGAAACGGCGCTTCAACGGTTCCGTTGCGGTTTAGGCTTAGACGAAGTCTGCTCATAGTTTTCGTATGCTTTCACGATCTTCTGTACCAGCGGATGACGCACCACGTCTCTGGAATCCAGGTTGCAGAAGGCAATATCGGGAATATCCTGTAAAACCCTTTTTGCCAGATCGAGCCCCGAAACAGTACCAGGTGACAGGTCTTTCTGCGACGGATCGCCCGTGACGACGACATGTGCGCCGAATCCGAAACGCGTCAGGAACATCTTCATCTGTTCCGGCGTCGTATTCTGTGCTTCATCCAGAATGATATAGGAATGATCCAGCGTCCTGCCGCGCATATAGGCAAGCGGCGCCACTTCGATCAGTCCTTTTTCCATATTCCGCTGAAAACTCTCGGCCCCCATGATCTGGAACAGGGCATCATACAGCGGCCGCAGGTAGGGATCGACCTTGCTCTGCAGGTCTCCCGGCAGGAAACCGAGCTTCTCTCCCGCTTCGATCGCGGGTCTTGTCAGGATGATGCGCTCGACCTCTCTGTTTTGAAATGCCGTGATCGCCATTGCCATGGCAAGATAGGTCTTTCCCGTTCCGGCAGGGCCCAGGGCAAAGACGATCAGATTATCCCGGATGGCATCAATGTACTTTTTCTGTCCGAGTGTCTTTGGTTTGACCGGCTTCCCGGAAACGGTATGACAGATAATATCTCCGTCGATCTCCCGGAGGTCTTCCTGTTTCATTTCTTCTTTCATATCCAGAACATAGTTGACGTTTTGTTCTTCGATCCCGGCACCCTGTGCCGCGATGGTCTTCAGCTTGTCAAAAATACGGATCGCCTGAAAAACGTCCTTTTCCTCTCCTGCGATCTTGCAGGAGGAACCGCGACAATAGACCTGCACATGCAGGTCATTCTCGATCTGTTTTAAAAAACGATCCTGTCCGCCAAAGATAGCCTGTTGTTCTCCGGCGGACAGGGGCAGCGTTTTGACAATCATCAATTATTTGGATAAATAGGCATCAATTCCGGCCGCAGCAGCCTTTCCGGCTCCCATGGCAAGGATGACGGTGGCAGCGCCCGTAACGGCATCACCGCCGGCATACACGCCTTCTCTGGAGGTTAAGCCGACGTCTTCGGTGGCAATGATGCAGCCGTGTTTGTCGGCATCCAGATGATCGGTCGTCGTATGGATCAAGGGGTTCGGCGAAGTCCCGAGGGACATGATCACGGTATCGCATTCGATATGGAATCTGGAATCCGGGATCTCCACCGGTCTTCTTCTGCCGGACGCATCGGGTTCTCCCAGTTCCATCCGGATGCAGTCGATGCCGTTGACCCAGCCTTCTTCGTTGGTCGTGATCTCCACCGGGTTGGTCAGGAGATTAAAGATAATGCCTTCTTCCTTGGCGTGGTGTACTTCTTCCACACGTGCAGGAAGCTCTTCTTCACTTCTTCTGTAGACAATCGTTACTTCGGATCCGAGACGAAGCGCGGTTCTTGCGGCATCCATCGCCACGTTTCCGCCGCCGACGACCACGGTCTTCTTGCCGACCATAATGGGGGTCCTGGAGTCTTCCTTGAACGCGCCCATCAGATTGCTTCTGGTCAGGTATTCATTCGCGGAGAATACGCCGAGCGCCTGTTCACCGGGAATTCCCATGAATTTCGGAAGGCCCGCACCCGATCCGATGAAGACGGCGTCGAACCCTTCGTCTTCCATCAGAGAATCGATCGTTGCCGTTCTGCCGACCACGAAGTCCGTGATGATCTCTACGCCGAGTGCCTTGACGTTCTCGATCTCCTTTTCGACGACGGCTTCCTTGGGAAGACGGAATTCCGGGATCCCGTACATCAGAACGCCGCCCGGTTTGTGCAGGGCTTCAAAGATCGTAACGGCATATCCTTTCTTGGCCAGGTCTCCGGCACAGGTAAGACCGGCAGGGCCGGCGCCGATGACAGCAACCTTCTTGTTCTTCTTCTCATCCGCACCCTTCGGTACGATCCCCATTTCACGGGCTGTGTCGGCAACGAAGCGTTCCAGTTTGCCGATGGAGACCGGTTCGCCCTTGATGCCTCTGACGCAGACGCCTTCGCACTGCGTTTCCTGCGGGCAGACACGGCCGCATACGGCGGGAAGGGAGGAGGAAAGGCTGATGATGTCATAGGCTTCCTGTACGTTGCCTTCCTTGACCTGCATGATAAAGGAAGGGATGTCGATCGACACGGGGCATCCGCTCACGCAGCGCGGATTCTTGCAGTTTAAGCATCTGGTCGCCTCGTCCATCGCTTCTTCCCGGGTGTAGCCCAGGCAGACTTCCTGAAAGTTATGTGCACGTTCCGCAGCCGGCTGCTCCGAAACAGGTACTTTTTTCATCATATCTACTTGTCCCATAGTTCTACCTCATCTTTTTCAGAATACCGGGTTATTCGCTGCAAAGGCCGCAACCGCCGTGGTGCGTTTCCTTCTCCTGGTCACGCAGCAGGATCCTTGTTTCCTGGTCTTTATAGAGTTTGGCACGCTGCATGGCCTGATCGAAGTCAATGAGATGGCCGTTGAACTCCGGACCGTCCACACAGGCAAATTTCACTTCGCCGTCGACCAACAGGCGGCAGGCGCCGCACATGCCGGTACCGTCCACCATGATGGTGTTCATGCTGGCGATGGAAGGGATCCCGAGCTTTTTGGTCAGTTCACAGACGAACTTCATCATGATCATCGGTCCGATCACGATGACGAGGTCATAATGCTTTCCTTCATCGTGCAGCTGCTGGAGCGCGACGGTCACGTTTCCGTGGATCCCGACGCTTCCGTCGTCCGTCGCCAGATACAGCGTATCCGTGACTTCTTCCATTTCATCGATCATGATCAGCAGGTCCTTGGTCCTGGCGCCCTGGATACAATCCGCGGGGCAGCCCTGCTCATGCAGCCATTTGAGCTGTGCGTAGACCGGTGCCGTACCGAGTCCGCCGGCAACGAAAAGGAGTTTTTTCTGTTTCAGTTCTTCGGGTGAAAGTTCGGTCAGTTCCGACGGTCTTCCCAGGGGACCGACCACATCTGCGAAACAATCGCCTTCCTGCAAGGATTCCATTCGTGTGGATTCTGCGCCGACCGCCTGGACGACAAGGGTGATGGTTCCCTTTTCCTTGTCATAATCACAGATGGTTAACGGGATACGTTCTCCCTCTTCGTCGATCCTGACGATGAGGAACTGTCCGGGCAAGGCACTCTTCGCGATAAAAGGTGCCTTTACCTCATACAGTGTGATTTTGGGTCCGAGTGTTTTTTTCACTACGATCTCAAACATGCTGCATTTCCCCCTTCTTGGTGAATGATTTAGTCTATGCCGTTGGAACCAGGACGTAATCTCCCGGTGACGGTTCATTATACAAATAGACGGCACCGCTGTTGGCATTGACGGCAAACTGTCTTCCCGTCAGAGCCACTGCCCCGCCCCTGTCTATGATACTTTCCTGATACAGGAAAAAGGAACCTCTGTCTTTGATTTCGTGCAATCCCAGATACTGATAGGAAAAAGCAGCCTCCAGGCCCGGTATGGTCCCCAGCGTATCCGCGATCTCCCCCTTCTGGAGAAGAGACAGTAAAATCGACTGTCTTCCGTCCTCTTCCGTAAAGGAAGTGCCCTCCGATAAGATGTAACTGGCTTCGACGATTTCACCCGATTCGCCTTCGGGACTGATATAGGCAAAGCGGTAATAAGACGTTCCGGCAGGCATCGAAAAGGGTCCTTCATACAGATGACTCTCCAGGGTCGGATCGCTTCCGTCGGTCGTATAATACAGCTTCCCGGCCGTCCCTTCCTCTTCCTCCACACGGATCTCCGTCTCCTCATGATAGGTACCGGAGGGCGGATAGATCACGGGGATTCCGGGGCGGTTTTTGCTGACCGTATAGGTCTCTGACAGTTCATCACTGTCCACATGAAAGCGGTTTCTGGTGTAGGCCGTGATGGTATACTCGCCGTTTTCCAGAAGGATCGGTTCGGTATACAGGGTCTCCTCTCCGGTATGGGAAGGGCTGTCGATCCGATAGTAAACGTCCTCTCCGTAATGGGACCTTATCGAAACATGGATCGCCCCTTCGTAATTGCCGCCCGGTGTATCAAAGGAGACCACATCCGCCACATAATCCCTGTAGCGGGAAAGCAGCAACTCATCCCCTGTCTCAAGCAGGAAATCCGAGATCTTTTCATACTCTCCCTTCGATTCGCAAAGAAGCACGTAGTGGCTGTAGGCCGTAACGAGTTCCTGCGCGGTATGCGCGTCGTTTTCCCCGACTTCACGGATCGCGGAAAGAACGGCTCCTTCGTCCCCGTTTAAGCTGTCATACTGTTCCTTCAGCAGAAGGAGCGAGATCTCGTTCCCTGACTGCAGACCCAGTGCCTTCTGCACAAAGTCCGACGCTTCATGATACTTTCCGAGCGCCGCGCTTTTATAGGCAGCGCCGACATAGTATCCTTCCGAATGTCTGTAGGATACATACTGATGCAGGAAAAAAGCCCCTGCGATCGCGACGCCCAACACAACACCCGTGAGGACAAGAAACGCCTTGCGCCGCTCCCTGATCAGACGCTCCTTCAGTTCCATCCGGCGTCTTTCCCTTGCCTCTTCCTTCGAAAGATCGTCCGTGATGGCGTGCATCGTTTCCTCGATGCTCTCTTCTACCCGAGAGTCGAATTCCGGAACGATGTGGATCTCTGCGCCACAGTATTCACAAAGAAGTTTTCCTTCTTCGATTTCTCGTTTACAGGAAGGACAGATCATAATCCGTTTTCGGCGATATATTGTTCAAATTCCGGCATCGTCATCAGGATGTTTCTGGCCTTGGTGCCTTCTTCCGCGC
>JAGAHC010000080.1 GCA_017627275.1 Lachnospiraceae bacterium | reverse complement strand
TCGATCAGATACCGTTTTCCCATTCATACGCACCCCCTTTATGTGCAACAAAAAAGAGCCCTGCGGCCCCGTCATCTATCTGTACGAGAGAAAGCCCCGTCGGGCTTCCTTTCGGTTCTCTTCAGTTATCTGCGTTTCTTAAGCCTGCTGCATCGCCCATGCCATCGCGTGGCCGTCGTCTTCGAAGGCTACCTCGCTGGCGGCTCTCAGTCCAATGGCTCCTTCGCAGGAAAGGTCGTCGTCGAGGTGCTCGTAAACCGCTCCGAAGTAGCAGGGCTTGTTCTTGCCGTTGTAGTAGTATCCGGCGAGGAGAACCTTGTCTCCAAAGTTTAAAACCTTGCTCCAGCGGCATTCGAGGTCTTCCGGGGTAGTCGGGTTCGGCAGTCTGTAGGTTCTTGTTGCTTCGTTGATCGTCATGTTTTTTTCCTCCGTTTTCTTTGCTGTTATCCTGTCGGTACTGTATATATCACTCTAAACGGAGATAATAGCAACCACATTCTGCTTTATAATCTGCACAAGTATCGGAGGCAGAAACTGTGCAATTTATGACGAGCAAAAGGCCCCTTTCTGGGCCTCCTGTCCGGGCAGCTGCCTCATTCATTCAGCAGGTACCGGTAGGTTCCCTTCGGATTTTGGGTGGTCTGTTCGTCATCCAGCAGCCGGAGCGTCGCGTCAAACCGCCGCTTCAGTTCCTTCTTGATCAGGCGCTGCGCCGTCTCCCGGTCTCTCTGATTGATCCGCTTTGCCTCAAAGGCGTAAGCCTCGATCAGCTCCTCCGTAGTCCAAAGCCTGTAATCGCAAATCCCCTCTGCCCTTGCTCTGCTTGTCATGTGCTCGTCCTCCTTATTCGAATGGTAATGGCTCGTCGTCCAGCTCGCTGCCTGTGTATTCCCGTGCCATCCGCTCAAGATCCTCTTCGTCAGGCTGCGGTTCCCAAAAGCGGCTCGGCAGGTCGTGCTTCTCTCGCATCAGCTCTTTTCTCTGCTCGGTTCCTGCTCCGCAGCCTTTTGCTCTTTCGACCTCGACCAGCCACTCTGCTTCCGGGTGCTGCTCGCCGGTTGCCTTCTCGGTGATCATCCGGTCTTCGTCGATGTAGCAAAGGTGCTTTCCGACCTTGATGAGCCTGACCTCTTCGTATCCCGGGAGGTTCGTGCGGTAGACCCTTCCGATCCGGCTCTCGCCGTCGTAGCTCTTGCCGTCCCATCCGTTAAAGGTGAAGCGGATGCTCTCGCGGGTCTTGGTGAAGTGTGTGTTGAAAGCCTCGCGGGTGATCATCGTGTTGTATTCGTGGAGCTCCAGCAGGTTTCTCATTGCGTATGCGTTCGTCATGTTCTTGCCCTCCGTTTTTTGTGTTTTCCCTTTCGGTACTGTATTAATCACTCTAAAAGCACATATAAGCAAGCGAATTGTCTGATATTTCGAGGTATAATGTACACAATTATCTTGCCCGGAAGCTGTGTACTTTATGCCTCCCCGGTCAGGATGAAATGCATGTATTCTTTCGGGTGCTCCTCAAGGAAGATCACCAGCTCGAAGAAGTCGCGCTCGTAGGCGAGACGCTGCACCACCGGCAGATCAAACATGTTGGTGATGCCGGTCTCCCGGATGATCAGGATCTGCTCCTTCACGCGTTCAGGCATCCCTCTCACCTACCTTCCGCACCACATCCTGCCGCCAGATGACGTTGAGCCCTGAGCCGTTATCCCATCTCATGAGAAGGCTTCCGGTGTCATCGACGCCAAGGACTGTCCCGAGGGTACCTGCAGGCGGGGCCTGCGGATCGTCCATAGCGACAAGCTCCACTCTGGTGCCTGCCGGGTACATCCGGCGTACGCGCTCGACCTCCTGCTTATTCGGAAACCGCATCATCCGTCGCCTCCTCTCCATCCTCTGCTTCCTGCGCGGCAGCCTTCTGGGCCGCCTTCTTTTCCTTCAGTCTCTGGTAGAAAGCATCGGCATCCGCCTGATTCTTGAAGGCCGCATGGCCGGAGAGGTTTTGCAGCAGGATCGCCCGGTCGTGCTTGTGCTCAGCGCCGACAAAGCCGAGCCTGAGGAGCCAGCACCGGAAGGTGTATTTCTCCGACTCGGTTTCTTTCTCTTTCGCCGTCACCCGTTTCGCTTCCTTCGCCATCCTGCAGATCGCGGTGATAAGATTCGTAAAGGTTTGTGCTTCCGCCGGGCTCGGCTCCGGGAACCAGGGGAAGGATACCGTCTCGTCCGAAATCAGGATCGGCAGGTCGTCCGCTCCGAGGGCTTTCATGAGAAGGGTGCGCTTGCTGGCGACGATCTTCTTTAAGTTCTCCAGCGCATCGTCGGTGAAGAAGTCCCGGGGCATCGTTACCGTGAGGCCGCCCTCGTCGGAAGCATCCTCGTCGGTCTCCTCTTCGGTTTCCGCTTCTTCCGTCTCGGTATCCTCGGTCACTTCTTCCGGCGCATCCTCTGCCGCTTCCGTATCCTCTTCCTCAGCGGTAAAACCTGCCGTCGCAAGAGCTGCGATGATCCTGTCAATTAAGGCTGCGTCCGTGCGCTCATCCCAAAGAAGCTCGCCGGTCTTCGTAACCTTCATGTTTCCGATCACAAAGGCGCATTCCGGCATCCTTGTGTAGACCGGCTGTATGCCCGCTTCCCGGCTGATGATCGCCACCAGCTGCTTCCTGTCTTCGCCTGTTACGTTGTAGTTCGCTTTCATGATGTTCCTCCTTCTATGCGGGGCCTTCCGGCCCGTTTTCTTTTGGTAGTGTATTCATCACTCTTATGCGAACAGATAGCAAGCAGATTCCGATGAATTACTGAACAAAAATGAACGCATCCTCTTGTGCATCTTAGGCAGAAGAAAACGCCCCGCAAACCGACAGGTCTGCGAAGCGTCTGCAGCGCGATTCCACATCTTTTCTGATCCATCCCGGCGGCTCCGGGACATCGTTATATCTTCCATATTCGCCAAACATACACTCCATACCGACGTTCCGGGCCTGCACCGCTTCCTCGAAATCATCGTAGTAGCCAAGGTGGATCTCCTGCTGGGAGACCTTGATCCGGGCACGGTATTTCTCGTTCCGGGGATAGAAGTCCACACCGGACACACCGCTTGAGTTGTTCCTCTGCAGGGAGTGGTTGATCTGGTTTTGCTGGTGCGTCACGATCCGCAGATTGCAGGAGCGGTTGTCCAGCGTATCGAGGCTTATATGGTCGACCTCATAGCCTTCCGGGCAGCCGGTAATCACCCGGTGCAGGTAGTTGCCCTTCCGGTCGATGAGGTACAGCTTTCGATTTCCGGGGCTCCGGTAATTCCGGTACCACTTGGTATCCCGGATGCGGTCGAACCGGTTTTTATCAAACAGGAACCGCGTCCCGTCCGGCAGCGTGCCGATCCCAGTGTTCCCTTCAAAGCGGTACCTGACATTACTCACTGCCATCACCGCCTTCCGGCTCGAAGGAAGCGACTTCCTCAAACTTCAGTTTCTGACCGTTGCGGATCACATAGACATCATCGTACCTGCCGTCCTTAAACTGAATGTATCTTTTCACCGCAACATCCACGAACTTTGGTTCGATTTCAACTCCATAACAGATACGCTCCATCTGTTCACAGGCGATCAGCGTACTGGCGCTTCCAAGGAATCCGTCCAGCACCACTCCGTTTGTCATTGTAGACTGTTTGATCAGATACGCTATCAGTGGAACCGGTTTGGAGGACGGATGCCCGAACCCTTCTTCTTTCGAGCTTTTCAGGCGCGGAAACTCGAAACACGTGGTCTGTTTCTGATCCCCGTACCAGCGATGCCGTCCTTCTTTTTTCCACCCAAAAATGATCGGTTCCGTGATCTGTTTCCAGTCAGTACGGGAAAGCACCAGCCGATCCTTCTTCCATGTCAGGCCGCAGGACACACGGAAACCGGAGTCCTCATAGGCGTCATGGAAAATTCGTGCCTTGCTGGATGCATAGAACACATAGGTGGAACCATCATCCGCCAGTGCTTCATGGAAGCAACTAAATGCCTTCATCAGAAAGTCCAGTGCCTCAGCATCGTTCAGGTCGTCATTCCTGATCTTCCCGGAGGTATTCTCATAGGAAATCATGTACGGTGGATCGGTACAGATCAGATTCGCCTTCACCTCACCCATAAGCGTATGATAGGTATCCGGCAGGGTGGAATCTCCGCAAATCACGCTGTGGCGTCCCAGGTGCCAGACATCCCCGGGCTTGGAGAAGGCAGGCTGTTTTAATTCGGATTCAACATCATAATCATCATCAGAAACTTCCTTGTCGTGTACCTTGTTGAACAGGGTCTCAATCTCCGGCGGTTCAAAGCCGGTCTTTCCAAGGTCAAAGTCGGATTCCTGTATGTCCTTTAAGAGATCCGCCAGCAGGTTTTCATCCCACGCTCCGGTGATTTTATTGAGCGCGATGTTGAGCGCCCGCTCCCTGACCTTATCGATATCCACAACGGCGCAGGGAACCTCGGTGTACCCGAGATCCATCGCAACCGTCAGCCTCTGGTGCCCGCCGATGATCGTCATGTCGGCATTGACCACCAGCGGGTCGGCAAAGCCAAACTCCTCGATGGAATTTTTGAT
>JAGAHC010000079.1 GCA_017627275.1 Lachnospiraceae bacterium | reverse complement strand
TTGGATATCGCTGGAGGAAAATAATATGACTATGAGTGATCCGATTGCAGATATGCTTACAAGAATCCGTAACGCAAACACTGCAAAACATGATGTGGTGGACGTCCCCGCTTCCAAGATCAAGGCGGCGATCGCGCAGATCCTTCTGGAGGAAGGCTATGTGCAGAACGTCGAGGAGATCGAAGAGAACGGCTTCAAGACGCTTCACATCACCTTAAAATACGGCGCCGACAAGAACGACAGGTACATCACGGGACTCAAGAGAATCTCCAAGCCGGGTCTTCGCGTGTATGCGAGCAAGGAGCAGGTCCCGAAGGTACTCGACGGACTGGGCATCGCGATCCTGTCCACGAACCATGGTGTGATCACGGACAAGAAGGCAAGAGAACTGAAAGTGGGCGGTGAAGTCATCGCTTTCGTTTGGTAAGACAATTACAGGAGGTACGGGCATGTCACGTATAGGAAGAATGCCAATCGCTATACCGGCGGGCGTAACGGTCGATGTAGCAGAAAATAACACAGTGACGGTAAAGGGTCCCAAGGGAACGCTCACGAGGACCCTGCCTGCGGAGATGCAGATCACGCAGGAGGACGGTGAGATCAAGATCACAAGACCGAACGACCAGAAGAGAGAAAAGTCCATGCACGGACTGACCAGAGCGCTGCTCAACAACATGGTCGTGGGCGTCACGGACGGTTTCCAGAAGGATCTGGAAGTCAACGGCGTCGGCTACAGAGCGGCAAAATCCGGAAAGAAACTAACCCTTTCTCTCGGCTATTCCCACCCGGTGGAAATGGAAGATCCGGAAGGGATCGAGACAGTCGTGGAAGGAAACAAGATTATCGTCAAGGGGATTGACAAGGAAGCTGTCGGACAGTTCGCAGCCGAGATCCGCGAGAAGAGAAAGCCTGAGCCTTACAAGGGCAAGGGTATCAAGTATGCCGATGAGACGATCCGCAGAAAGGTCGGTAAGACAGGTAAGAAGTAATGCCTGCTGGTGACGATCGAATAACGGACCGGTTGATACGATAATCGATAAGGAGAAAGGTAATGATAAAGAAAGAGAACAGAAAGGCAATTCGCGAAAAGAAACACATGAGAATTCGCAACCGCTTTGCCGGGACGCCTGAGAGACCCCGCCTGGCGGTATACAGGAGCAACAACCATATCTATGCGCAGATCATCGACGACAGCGTAGGCAATACGCTTGTCTCCGCCGGAACGGTCGAGAAGGATGTGCGCGGCGCCATTGAGCACACCGACGATATCGCGGCTGCGGAGTATGTCGGCGAGCTGATCGGCAAGAGAGCTGTCGAGAAGGGCATCACCAAGGTCGTCTTCGACAGAGGAGGCTATATCTACCACGGCAAGATCGCAGCGTTCGCAGATGCCGCACGCAAGGCCGGTCTGGAGTTCTGACGATAACGAGATTGCTTTTTACGAAAGGAGTAATATGAAGCGTTCAACGATTGATGCGAGCCAGATGGAACTTGCGGAAAAGGTAGTTACCATTAAGCGTGTCACGAAGGTAGTTAAGGGCGGCCGCAACATGCGCTTTACCGCGCTGGTGGTCGTAGGCGATAACAACGGTCATGTCGGTGCAGGCCTCGGAAAGGCTACGGAAATCCCGGAAGCGATCCGCAAGGGCAAGGAAGACGCGGCAAAGAACCTCATCAGCGTAGCGCTCGATGAAGTCGGCAGTATCTCCCATGACTACATCGGGACCTACGGTTCCGCGCAGGTTCTCTTAAAGAAGTCTCCCGACGGTACCGGCATCATCGCGGGCGGTCCCGCGCGTACGGTCTGCGAGCTCGCAGGCATCAAGAATATCCGTACGAAATCCCTCGGGTCGAACAACAAGCAGAACGTCGTCCTGGCGACCTTAAGCGGTCTTTCCCAGCTCAAGGTTCCGGAAGAGGTCGCTGCAAGGCGCGGCAAGAACGTCGAGGACCTCAAGGGCTGAAAGGCGAAAGGAGTTTAAGGACATGGCTGATAAGAAGTTAAAGATCACACTTACGAAGTCCAAGATCGGCGCGGTCCCGAAGAACCGCAAGATCGTCGAGTCCATGGGCTTTAAGAAACTCGGGAGCAGCGTTATCCTTCCGGACAACGAGGCCACCAGGGGCCAGATCCGCCAGATCGCACACATGGTAAAGGTCGAAGAGGCGGAATAATACGACATCCGGCAGGTAACATGTTTATGCCGGCAGACCGTCTGAAGAGGCGGCTGCCAGAAAGAGGTGCTAAATGGAATTATCAAACTTAAGACCCGCAGAGGGTTCCAAGCATAGTCAGAATTTCCGCAGGGGCAGAGGCCACGGCTCGGGCAACGGCAAGACCGCAGGCTACGGCCACAAGGGTCAGAAGGCCCGTTCCGGCGCTCCCAGGATCGGTTTTGAAGGCGGTCAGATGCCGCTGTACAGACGTCTCCCCAAGAGAGGCTTCAAGCCGATCTCCAGGAAGATGATCGTCGCGGTCAACATGGACCGCCTTGAAGTGTTTGAAGACGGTGCAACCGTGGATATCCAGGCCCTGCTCGACAAGAAGATCATTCACGATGCCTGTGACGGCGTCAAGATCCTCGGCGGCGGCGAGCTCACGAAGAAGCTGAACGTGAAGGCAAACGCCTTCAGCGCTTCCGCGAAAGAGAAGATCGAAGCGCTCGGCGGCACGGCGGAGATTATCTGAGATTATCCAGGGAAAACTCCTGTGAAAGGAGAAGCACAGAATGTTTGAGACGATCAAAAACGCTTTCAAGATAAAAGAGATAAAATCCAAGGTCCTGTTCACGCTTGCCATGATGGTGATCATCCGCTTCGGCACGGAGCTTCCGGCGCCGGGCATCAACCGGATGTTCTTCCGCAACTGGTTTGCGGCGCAGAGCGGCGGTCTGATCGACGCGTTCACCGGCGGCTCATTCCTCAACATGTCAGTCCTTGCGCTGAACATCACGCCGTACATTACATCCTCGATCATCATGCAGCTGCTCACCATCGCCATCCCGAAGCTGGAGGAGATCCAGAAGGAGGGCGAAGAGGGCAGGAAGATGATCGTGTCGATCACCAGATACGTCACGGTCAGACTTGCGCTTCTTGAGTCCCTCGCCATGGCGATCGGCTTCGGCAGACAGGGCCTTCTTGAGAATTTCAACGCGGTCAACGTGCTTGTCGTCGTCGTCACCCTGACGGCCGGCAGCGCATTCCTGATGTGGATCGGCGAGCAGATCACGGAGAAGGGCGTCGGAAACGGCATTTCCATCGTCCTGGCGATCAATATCATCTCCAGGATGCCGCAGGATATCGCATCCCTGTTCTCGCAGTTTGTCGCGGGAAAGCCCGTTGCTTTCGCGATCCTCGCGGCGGTGATCATCATCGCGATCATTGTGGGAATGGTCGTCCTCGTCATCTTCTTAAATGACGCGGAACGCCGCATCCCCGTGCAGTATGCAAAGAAGCTCCAGGGCAGGAAAATGCTCGGCGGCGCTTCCAGCAACATCCCGATGAAGGTGAATACGGCGGGCGTTATGCCGATCATCTTCGCGTCCTCCATCATGGAGTTCCCCGTCGTCCTGTCCCAACTGTTCGGCTACCGCGGCACAGGCGCATGGGGCGAGGTGCTGAGATACCTCAGCAGCGCGAACTGGTGTGATCCGACCAACTTAAAGTACTCGATCGGGCTTCTTGTTTACATCGCCCTTCTGATTTTCTTCGCGTACTTCTACACATCGATCACCTTCAACCCGCTGCAGATCGCGGACAACATGAAAAAACAGGGCGGTTTCATTCCCGGCATCCGTCCGGGCAAGCCCACGAGCGAATATCTCTCGCGGATCCTGAAGTACATCATCTTCATCGGCGCTTGCATGCTGACTGGTGTCGGCATCCTGCCGTTCTTCTTCCGCGGCATATTCCATGCCTCCGTTTCGTTTGGCGGCACGAGCCTCATCATCGTTGTCAGCGTGGTGCTGGAGACGATCAAGCAGATCGAATCCCTGATGCTCGTGAGAAACTACAAGGGATTCCTGAACGACTAAGGCACAGCGTCCTTTCCGCAGGAGAGGGCGCTTCGTCTTTTGCCGGCGGAAGACGGCCTGAAGGGATCAGCCGGCTATTGCAGGAGGGTTTGCAATGAAAATTATCATGCTTGGCGCACCGGGCGCAGGAAAGGGAACACAGGCAAAGGTCATCAGCGAGAAGTATGGGATCCCGCATATTTCGACGGGAGATATTTTCCGCGCCAACATCAAGAACGGGACTGAGCTCGGCAAAAAGGCAAAGGCCTTCATGGACGAGGGAAAGCTGGTTCCGGACGAACTGACGGTGGAGCTTCTTCTGGATCGCGTCGGTAAGAGCGACTGCGAGGGCGGCTATATTCTCGACGGCTTTCCGCGGACGATCCCGCAGGCAGAGGTCCTTACGGAAGCGCTTGCCAAGACGGGAGACAAGGTCGATTTTGCCATTAACGTCGACGTTCCCGACGAGCATATCGTAAGGCGCATGAAGGGCCGCAGGAACTGCCCTGCGTGCGGCGCAAGCTACAACCTGGAGTTCAATCCGCCGAAGGCGGAGAACACCTGCGACAAATGCGGCGCTAAGCTGGTGATGCGCGATGACGACAAGCCGGAGACGGTCGCAAAGCGACTTGAGGTTTATCACGAGCAGACGCAGCCCCTCATCGCATATTATGAGCAGCAGGGCGTGCTCAGGACGGTGGACGGAACCCTGTCTATGGACGGCGTGTTCCGCGCGATACAGGATATTTTAGGTTAAAACTCTTTTGGAGGTAAATGCGTGTCAAAAGCAGATGTCATTGAACTGGAAGGGACAATAACGGAGAAACTGCCGAACACCCTGTTCAGAGTGAAACTGGAAAACGGGGCGATTGTGCTCGCGCACATCAGCGGAAAGCTCCGGCAGAACTTCATCCGCATCCTTCCCGGCGACAAGGTAACGCTGGAGATGTCGACTTACGATCTGACCAAAGGACGGATCATCTGGAGAGACATATAAGCATCCGGCGCGGTTGCAGAATCTGCTTGCATATTACGAAATTATCGTGATATACTATATAGGTTTCCGACACGAAGGCATTCCTGCGGGAGGCTTCGTGTTTGAAATATGTTTGCGCATTACAGCATCAGAGAAAGGAGGAATATCGCAGTGAAGGTTAGAGCATCTGTAAAGCCGATGTGCGAGAAGTGCAAGATCATTAAGCGCAAAGGCACGATCAGAGTCATCTGCGAGAATCCGAAACATAAACAGAGACAGGGTTGAGAAGGCAATACGCTGCGGGTCCTTCGGGATGCCGCTGGCCTTTGATACCATGTCGGTGTATATGTTGGGAAACAGATGACCGGATGGAAAGGCCGCCGCTGGCGGCTGGAGGAGAGACGAAGGGGCTCTTCTCCCAATCAAACAGAAATTCTATTTTATGGAGGTTATGAAACATGGCTCGTATTGCAGGCGTAGACTTACCCAGAGATAAGCGCGTGGAGATCGGACTGACCAGCATTTACGGGATCGGCCGCACTTCCGCGACCGCGATCGTCGAGAAGGCCGGCGTCAACCCGGATACACGCTGCAGAGATCTTACGGACGACGAAGTCAAGAAGCTCAGCGAAGTGATCGCTGAGGAGTATATGGTGGAAGGTGATCTTCGCCGTGAAGTGGCGATGAACATCAAGCGTCTCTCCGAGATCGGCTGCTACAGGGGCATCCGTCACAGAAGAGGGCTTCCTGTCCGCGGACA
>JAGAHC010000078.1 GCA_017627275.1 Lachnospiraceae bacterium | reverse complement strand
GCCATCGTCGAGGGCATCGCGCAGCGCATCGTAAAAGGCGATGTTCCCTTTACGGTACAGAACAAACGTCTGTTGACACTGGACCTGGCCGGGATGGTCGCGGGTTCCAAATACCGCGGCGAGTTTGAGGAGCGCATCAAGGGCGTGATCGCCGAGGTGATCGAAGACGGAAACGTCCTGCTGTTCCTGGACGAGATCCATACCGTGATCGGCGCCGGCGGAGCGGAAGGCGCAATCGATGCGTCCAACATCTTAAAGCCTTCCCTTGCCCGGGGTGAGATACAGCTCATCGGCGCAACGACCATCGGCGAATACCATAAGTACATTGAAAAGGATGCCGCACTGGAGCGGCGCTTCCAGCCGGTCACGGTGGAAGAGCCGACGGCGGAGGAAGCGTTCGAGATCTTAAAGGGCGTCGTGCATCGCTATGAAGAACACCACGACGTGACCGTGGAAGAGGACGCCTTAAAGGCGGCCGTCGATCTTTCGGTGCGTTATATCAATGACAGAAATCTTCCGGACAAGGCGATCGACGTCATCGACGAAGCCTGTGCGGCGGTACGAATCGGTCTGACGGAAGGAAGAGAAGACCCGGTGCGGAGCCTCCACGAGCAGATCCGGGAGGAAGACAGGAAGATGGCGCAGGCAGTGGCTGCCGGAGACATGGAAGAGGCAAAGAAGGCCAGAAAGCGGCAGGAGCGCCTGATCAAAAAAGTGCAGAAGGTGAAACAAAAGACCGACGAAGAGACGCAGCAGATGCTGACCGTCACAGAGGAGGATATCGCCAAGGTTATTTCCGTCTGGACGAAGGTCCCGGTCACAAGACTGACCGAGAAGGAGTCCAGCCGCCTGATGCATCTGGAGAAAGAACTGCACAAGCGCGTGATCGGGCAGGAGGAAGCGGTCAAGGCAGTGGCAAAGGCCATCCGCAGAGGACGTGTGGGACTGCAGGATCCGAACCGTCCCATCGGTTCCTTCCTCTTCTTAGGACCGACCGGCGTCGGCAAAACAGAGCTGTCCAAGGCGCTCGCGGAGGTGATGTTCGGTTCCGAAAAGGACATGATCCGCGTCGATATGTCGGAATACATGGAACAGTACTCGGTCTCGAAGATCATCGGTTCCGCGCCCGGCTATGTGGGCTATGAGGAAGGCGGACAGCTGACCGACAAGATCAGGCAGCATCCCTACTCGGTGGTCCTTTTTGACGAGATCGAAAAAGCGCACCGGGATATGTTCAATGTGCTGCTGCAGATCCTGGACGACGGACATATCACCGACGCCAAGGGAAGAAAGATCAACTTTAAGAATACCATCATCATCATGACGTCCAACCTGGGCGCCCAGAAGATCGTAGAACCCAAGACCTTAGGGTTCGGCGAAAAACCGTCGGCGCAGCAGAGTTATGAAAAAATGCGCAGCGGTGTCATGGAAGAAGTAAAGAAGATGTTCCGTCCGGAATTCATCAACCGTATCGACGAGATCCAGGTCTTCCACCCGCTGTCCGAAAAGGAGATGGAGGAGATCACGACACTCCTTTGCAAAGACCTGTGCAAACGTGCCGAGACGCAGATGGACATCAAGATCAAAATCGCGCCTTCGCTCAAGAAGCATCTGGTGGAGACCTATGCCAATGACAAGATGGGAGCGCGTCCCTTAAAGCGTGCCATCCAGACGGTTGTGGAGGATGCGCTTTCCGAGAAGATCCTGTCGGACGAGATCCACAGCGGACAGAATGTGACGATCGCCTTTAAGGGCGGAAAAGTCACGTTCGAAGCGGCATAACGCGAAAGGAAGAACCATGGCCAAAGCCAAAAAGATGACGGCATTTTTCTGCCAGTCCTGCGGGTTTGAATCCGCCAAATGGACGGGACAGTGTCCTGCCTGCAAAGAATGGAATACCATGGTGGAGGAGCCTGTCCGGGGAAAGACACAGACAGGCACCTTAAGGCGCAGCGAGAGTGCAAAAGCCGTCACCCTGGATGAGATCGGAGAGACGGAGAAAGAGCGGACCGATACGGGCTTTACGGAACTCAACCGCGTGCTCGGCGGGGGGATCGTGCCGGGTTCCCTTCTTTTGATCGGCGGAGACCCCGGCATCGGCAAATCGACCCTGCTGTTACAGGTGGCGCTCCATATGGCGGAGAGCGGGAAACGGATTCTTTATGTATCCGGCGAAGAAAGCCTTTCGCAGATCGGGATGCGTGCCGGGCGCCTGAGAGAGAAGATCTCCGCCGAAGGCAAACAGAATCTGTTCTTTTTCTGCGAAACGCTGCTGTCGGAGGTCATGACGGCCGTAGAGGAAAAGAAGCCGCACATCGTGATCATCGATTCGATCCAGACGATGGTCTCGGAAGAGGTGCAGGCGTCTCCCGGCTCTGTCTCCCAGGTCCGGGAAACCACGGGCGTGCTCCTGCGCGCCGCCAAGGAAACGGGAACGACGTTTCTCATCGTGGGCCATGTGACAAAGGACGGTACGGTCGCGGGTCCGCGCGTGCTGGAACACATGGTGGATGCCGTACTGTACTTTGAAGGGGACCGTTACGCATCTTACCGGATCCTGCGCGGCGTCAAGAACCGGTTTGGCGCCACCAACGAGATCGGGATCTTTGAAATGCAGGGCGACGGACTCTCGGAAGTG
>JAGAHC010000077.1 GCA_017627275.1 Lachnospiraceae bacterium | reverse complement strand
GACGAAATATTTGAGAAAACTGAATAATGACAAGAGCGGAGACGATGTCTCCGCTTTTCTTTGCGTGCAAATCAAAAAGGATCACTAGTTGTTACACAAGTGATCCTTTTTATTATGTCATCGCTTAACTTAATGACATTGGCTTTGCAGCCTGCCTTTCTCAGCAATCAATAATGTGCTCAGTCTTCAACGTTCACGATTTCCTTCTTGTTGTAGGAGCCGCAGTTCTTGCAGACTCTGTGAGGCATCATGAGCGCACCGCACTTGCTGCACTTGACGAGGGTCGGTGCAGTCATTTTCCAATTGGCTCTTCTCTTGTCTCTGTGACTTCTGGAAGATTTATTTTTAGGGCAAATAGACATTTTCTTATCTCCTTAATATTAATAATCTTTTGTGACGCGAATGCTATTATACCCGGAAAATAACACACCCGTCAAGAAATTTTTTTACTTTACCAACTCGTAGGTTTGTCTTGCGATCGCCAGCTCTTCATTGGTCGGCACGACCAGGGCTTTCACCTTGGAATCGTCTCTCGAGATCATCGCGATCTTGCCGCGGGTATTGTTCGCGATCGGGTCAAAATCGCAGCCGAGGTAATCCAGGTAGCTGCAGATCTGCGCGCGGCAATCCTTGTCATTCTCGCCGACGCCGGCCGTGAAGCAGATCACGTCCACGCCGTCCATGGCTGCCGCGTAGGAGCCGATGTACTTCGCGACGCGGTACGCAAAGGTGTCCAGCGCGACCGCTGCGTCTTCGTTCCCCTCTTCCTTGGCTTTGCCGAGGTCGCGGAAATCGGAAGAAAGTTCATCGGACAGGCCAAGGACACCCGACTTCTTCTGGAGGATCTCCAGCACCTTGTGGACCGTGATGTCTTCCTTGTTAGCGATGAATTCCACGATGGCCGGATCGATGTCACCGCTTCTGGTGCCCATCGCAAGGCCTTCGAGCGGGGTCAGACCCATGGAAGTATCGATGCACTTGCCGAATTTGACGGCAGAGATCGATGCGCCATTTCCGAGGTGCGCCACGATGATCTTCAGATCCTCGCGGTTCTTGCCCAGGAACTTCGCCGCTTCCGAAGAAACATAGTCATGGCTCGTGCCGTGGAAGCCGTAGCGGCGGATCTTGTATTTCTCATAATATTCCTTCGGGATCGCATACAGGTAAGCCTTCGGCGGCATGGTCTGGTGGAATGCCGTGTCAAAAACAGCCACCATCGGCGTGTTCGGCATGACCGCCTGGCAGGCGCGGATGCCGGTCAGGTTCGCCGGGTTGTGAAGCGGCGCAAGGTCCGCGCAGTCTTCGATTGCCTTGATGACTTCGTTATTGATCACCGCCGGCGCCGAGAAGGATTCGCCGCCGTGGACAACTCGGTGGCCGATGGCGCCGATCTCGTCGAGCGACTCCAGCACGCCGTTTTCCTTGTCTGTCAGCGCGTCCAGCACCAGCTGAATGCCGACCTTGTGGTTCGGGATCGCCGGGGTGGTCGTCACTTTGTCTTTGCCGTCCTTGACGTTTTCATACGTAATGGATCCATCGATCCCGATGCGTTCGCACAGTCCTTTTGCCAGAAGTTCCTCGGTCTCCGCATCGATGACCTGGAATTTCAAAGAAGAGCTTCCGCAGTTGATAACGAGAATTTTCATATATACCTCCTAAGAATCAGTTAACCAGCGCCGGCTCGTCCTATTTTCACCGGAGCAGCTGCGTTCATCATTTCGCAAGTTCCGAAGGAACTTTGAATGGACGAGCGCCGGCTCGTCTATTAAGCCTGAGCCTGTACTGCCGTAATCGCCACAACGCCTACGATGTCTTCCCAGCTGCAGCCACGGGAGAGATCGTTCACCGGCTTTGCGATGCCCTGGAGCATCGGGCCGTAGGCTTCCGCTTTCGCGAGGCGTTGCACCAGCTTATAGCCGATGTTGCCGGCATCCAGGTTCGGGAAAATCAGGACGTTTGCCTTGCCCGCGACCTGGGATTCCGGTGCCTTGGACTTCGCGACGGAATCAACGAGCGCCGCGTCAAGCTGCAGTTCGCCGTCGACTGTCAGTTCCGGATAGGTCTCCTTCGCGATCTTCGTGGCTTCCTGCACCTTGTCGACCAGGGCGTGCTTTGCGCTTCCCATCGTGGAGTGGGACAGCATCGCGACTCTTGCCTTTGCGCCGACGAGCGCTTCGAAGCTCTTTGCGGAGGAGTCCGCGATCGCCGCCAGTTCTTCCGCCGTCGGATCCTGGTTCAGGCCGCAGTCCGCGAACACGAAGGTCCCGTTCTCGCCCATGTCGCAGTTCGGTACGTCCATGACGAAGAATCCGGAAACCAGCTTGGTGCCGGGTGCCGTACGGATGATCTGCAGTGCCGGGCGAAGGGTCGCCGCCGTGGAATGGCAGGCGCCGGCAACCATGCCGTCCGCATCGCCTTCTTTTACCATCATGATGCCGAAGGTCAGCGCGTCGCCGACGATCGTGTTCTTTGCTTCCTCTTCGGTCATGCCTTTTGCTTTTCTGAGTTCATACAGAGTCTGCACATAGCCTTCTGTCTTCTCGCTCGTCTCGGGATCGATCGTCTTGAGCCCCGTCAGGTCCAGCCCCAATCCCTTTGCATCTGAAAGGATCTGCTCTTCTTTGCCGACCAGAATGATGTCCGCCAGATCTTCCTTCAGAATCTTCTCTGCCGCACGGAGGGTCCTCTCGTCGTTCGACTCCGGAAGTACGATCCGCTTCTTGTCGGCTCTCGCCTTTTTCTTGATCTCATCAATAAATGCCATTTTTCTCTCTCCTTTCAATTAGGCAATAAAGTAAACCATTTCGGCAGATTGCGTAGCAATCTGTGAAAGCACCGGCGCCGGCCGGTGCGATTCTCTCCTTTCAATGAAGCAGTTGTGTAAAAAAACGTAATTGAATTACAATAAGAGCATACATAGTGATTATACAACAAATCCGCCGGCAAATAGGCCGGGGAAACGTGATTTTTCAATCGTTTTAAAAAAAGTACAGTTATGAAGACCATCGGCATCATTATGGAATGCAACCCCTTTCATCAGGGGCACCAATATCTGCTCGAGACGGCGCGGACGCAGTGTCAGGCCGACGCGGTCGTGGTCGTGATGAGCGGCGACTATGTGCAGCGCGGCGAGCCCGCGATCTGCTCCAAATACGCGCGCGCGGAGAAGGTCCTGCAGGCCGGGGCCGACCTCGTGCTGGAGCTGCCGACCTATATCGCCTGCGGCGGGGCGGCCTACTTTGCAGGCGGCGCCGTGACCTTGCTTAAGGAACTCGGGATCGTGGACACACTCGTTTTCGGCTCGGAGTGCGGCGATCTCAACCGTTTGCGTAAAGTAGCCGAAACACTTTTGCTGGAGCCCGAAGCTTTCTCTTTCACCCTGCAGGAAGCGCTTTCTCAGGGCGATTCCTACGCGGCCGCGCGCGCAAAGGCGCTCGGGGCGGATTTTGGACCAAACGACACGCTCGGCATCGAATACCTGCGGGCCATCCGCAAGAGCGGCAGTTCCATGGAGGCGATCGCCATTCCCCGCATTACCTGCGAGAGCGCAAGCGATATCCGCTCACGGTGGACTGCGGACAAGAAGGCAGACGAGAATCTGCCCTTCCCCATCCTCACGACAGACGATTTCAGCGAGGCGCTGCACTTCCGCCTGCATGAAGTCTCCGACTATGCGGAATACTGGGATGTGTCGGAGGCGCTTGCCCATAAGATCCGGGCGGCTCTTCCTTCGTTTGCCGGGTGGGACGCGTTTTGTCAGGCCCTTAAATCCCGTGATCTGACCTACACCCGCATCAGCCGCGCGCTCCTCCACATCCTGCTTGGGATCCGTACGGCCGATGTGAAGGATTATCTTGCTGTTGGCGGCGTGGGCTTTGCCCGGGTGCTCGGTCTGCGGAAAAGCGCGGCCGCACTGACTGCCGCCTTGAAGGAACACGCCACCGTCCCCCTGATCACACGGCTCGGGAGCGCAGATCCGCTCCCCGCGCCCTTTGACCGCATGCTCGCGGCAGACATCCGGTGCGCGGAGTTCTACGAATCGAAACTTGCTTCCCCCCTCGTGCGCGAGGCGGAACGGATGCTTCTTACGATACCGTAAAAAATGAACCAATGTCCAAGGGACCAATATGTCCCTGGGACATTGGTCCCAAACCGAAAGGAGCCATTGTCCCTGGGACATTGGTTCCTGTTCCTTTAGGTTCGTCTAAGGTTTCTGTCATTTAATGATAAAGAGGTATAAAGCATGAAACTGCTGCTGGCAGAGGACGAGGCCGCCTTAAACGAGGCGCTCGTCGAGATCCTGAAACACAACGGCTATACGGTGGACGCGGTCTTTGACGGGCGCGACGCGCTCGAATACGCGCTCGCGGCGGACTACGACGGAATCATCCTGGACATCATGATGCCGAAGATGGAAGGGACGGAAGTCCTGAAAACGCTGCGCGAAAAAGGGATCGCGACGCCCGTGCTCTTTCTTACGGCAAAGGGTGAGATCGAGGACCGCATCGAAGGGCTCGACCTCGGCGCCGATGACTACATTACGAAGCCCTTTGACATGGGAGAATTGCTCGCACGAGTGCGGGCGATGGTCCGGCGGAAGGAAAACTATACGCAGGCGGACTTAGCCTGCGGGAATCTTGCGCTGTCCCGCAGCGCCTTCACGCTGTCCGTGCCTGGCGAAGCTCCCCTCTCCCTTTCCGGCAAGGAGTTCCAGATGATTGAACTTCTGATGACGCATCCCGGCCAGCTTTACTCCGTCGACTCGTTCCTCGACCACATCTGGCCGGACGGCGAAGCCGGCGAGGACACCGTCTGGGTTTACATCTCGAACCTGCGCAAAAAACTCAAGAGCCTGCACGCCTCCTGTGAGATCAAGTCCACCCGGGGCGTCGGGTATTCGATCGTAGATACCGGTAAATAAACTGTTTGTTACAAGGAGATTTCCATGCCAAAAACCGCTCCCAAGGAAAGCCAAATGGTCAAAGACCTGAAAAAGCGCTTCATTTTTACGGCGATGTTTTCGCTGTCTCTCATCCTTGCCGCCATGATCGTCGTAATCTTTCTGCTGGGACTCATGCAGAACAGGCGGCGTGCCGATGAAGTCCTGACTATACTGCAGGAAAACGGCGGCGCTTTCCCTGATACCGGTGTTGCTGCGGGCTTCCCCGGCCCCACTCGGGAAGGTGCTCCCGCGCGGGATCCCCGCGACATGGAGCGTCCCTTTGAAACGAGGTATTTTACTGTGACCGTGGACGCTGACGGCAATATCCTTTCTGACGACCTTACCCACATCGCCGCCGTCACGGAGGACGATCTGGCAAACTACGCGGCGCAGGCGGTCCGCGAAAAGGGCGCCATCGAGTCCTACCGTTACCTTGCCCGCGACCTGGATAACGGCACACGGCGCATCGTTTTTCTTGATCAGGGGCTCGAGCTTTCCCGCGCGTTTGACCAGCTGATCAATTCCCTCTCGATCGGCATGATCGCGCTCCTTGCCATGTACCTCCTCGTGCGGCTGTTTGCCGGCATGGCCGTCAAGCCCATCGTCGATTCCTACGAAAAGCAAAAGCGCTTCATCACCGACGCGGGGCACGAACTCAAGACCCCGCTGTCCGTCATTTCCGCCAGCGTCGACGTCATGGAGATGACCGGCGAAAAGACCAAGTGGACCACCAACATCCGCGACCAGGTCTCCCATATGACGACCCTCATCAACCATATGCTCCTCCTCTCCCGCATGGAGAGCCTGGAGAAATCCTCCTTCGCATTCTTCGACGCATCGAAGGCTGTCGCCGACAGTGCCTCCGATTTCGAGGCAAATGCCGTGTCGAAAAAGATCACCTATACCAAAGCCATCGAAGATAATCTCCGCATCAACGGCGACGAGAACGCCTTCCGCCAGCTCTGCCACCTGCTTCTGCAAAACGCCATGAAGTACGCGCCGGAAAGCGGGAACGTAGCAGTGGATTTCCGGCAGATCGCCTACAACGAGATAGAGGAACCAATGTCCCAGGGACAGTGGTTCCTTTCCGGCAGGCGTTCGTTCCCGGCCGGCGTTACCCTTGTCGCGCTTACCATAAAAAACACCTGCGAGGAAGTCCCCGCAGGTGATCTGAACCGCTTATTTGACCGCTTTTATCGTGCCGACAGTTCCCGCAGCAAGGAGACCGGCGGAAGCGGCATCGGCCTCTCTGTCGCGAAGGCCATCGCCACCGCCCACGGCGGCATCATTTCCGCCGCCAAGACCGCGGAGCACGAGATCACGTTCCGCGCCGTTCTGCCGCAGATTATCTAAAAGGAACCACTGTCCAAGGAACCAATGTCCCAGGGACATTGGTTCCTTGGACAGTGTGATATGTACCCAGTATACTATACTTATCTTTTGGATGCTTCCTTCAAGGCTTCCGCGATGACAACATCCATGTCGTAATACTTATAGGAGCCCAGCCGCCCACCGAAGATCACGCCGTCTTCGGCATCCGCGAGCGCCTTGTAGGATTCATAGAGCGCGTTGTTTTTCTCGTCGTTGACGGGATAATACGGCTCATCGCCGACTTTCCATTCGCTCGAATACTCCTTGCTGATGACGGTCTTCGGCTGCGTGCCGAACTCGAACCACTTGTGCTCGATAATGCGCGTGTAGGGCGTCTCGGCGTCAGTATAATTGACGGCGGCGTTCCCCTGGAAGTTCGGGATGTCCAGGACCTCCGTCTCGAAACGGACGCTGCGGTATTCGAGCGCGCCCAGCGAATAATCAAAGTACGCGTCGATCGGACCGGTATAGACGACCGTGTCCGCGAGCGCGCGCAGAGCCTCTTTGTCTGCGAGATAATCCACGCCCATTTGCACTTCGATCCCGCGCAGCATGTTTTCCACCATCTGCGTGTAGCCGCCGATCGGAATCCCCTGGAAGAGCGCGTTGAAATAGTTGTTGTCGTATGTCATGCGCACCGGCAGACGCTTGATGATGAAGGCCGGCAGCTCCGTGCAGGGTCTGCCCCACTGCTTTTCGGTGTAGCCCTTGACGAGTTTCTCGTAAATGTCCGTTCCGACTAACGAGATCGCCTGCTCCTCGAGGTTCTTCGGCTCCGTGATGCCGGCCGCCTTCTTCTGCTCCTCGATTTTGTGCAGTGCCTCGTCCGGCGTCACCACGCCCCACATTTTGTTGAACGTGTACATGTTGAACGGCAGCGAGTAAATCTCCCCCTTGTAATTGGCGATCGGCGAATTCGTAAAGCGGTTAAAGTCCGCGAAGCGGTTCACGTATTCCCAGACTCCCACGTTGTTCGTATGGAAGATGTGCGCGCCGTACTTGTGGACATTGATCCCCTCGGTCTGCTCCGTATAGATGTTGCCCGCGATGTGGTCGCGCTTCTCCACGACCAGCACCTTCTTGCCGGCATCCTTCATCTGCCTTGCCATCACGGCGCCGTAGAGTCCCGCGCCCACAATGAGGTAATCGTATTGTGCCATCTATTCTCTCCTTAAAAACTCTCTATCCAGAAAACCGTTCTTTTATTAAATATAATACAAACTTCGTATTGGTTACGAAATACCTGGAAAACAGGCGCTTTGGATCCTGCATCAAACGATAGAACCACTCAAGTCCCACCCGCTGCATCCAGGAAGGCGCTCTTTTTACCATCCCGGCATGAAAGTCAAACCCCGCTCCCACACCGATCATAACGCCGGAGAAAATATCCTTATGCTTTGCCATCCAGATTTCCTGCTTGGGCGCTCCAAGCCCCACCCAGATAATATCCGGTCTTGCTTCTTTTATCCGTCGGATGTCTTCTGCTTCTTCCTCCGGTGTCTCTTCCCGAAAGGGAGGCGCAATCATACCGGCAATCACAAGAGACGGAAATCTCTCGCTAAGCTTCTTTCTAAGAGCCTCCAGCGTTTCCTCCTTCGATCCATAAAAAAAATGCCGAAGGCTCGCATCCGCCGTCAGCGTAAATATCTCCGACATAAAATCCGGCCCGGAAATCCGTTCTGCATACGGGTGCCCATGCCGGCGCTGTCTCCAGACAATCGGCATCCCATCGGGAAAACAAAAAGCGGCGTCGTTCTGAATCTGCATATACTCCGCATCCTCTATTGCCATTACTGTGGTATGCACATTACAGAACGTAATATACCTGCCCGCAAGATCCTCTCTTAGCCTGCGCACACACCGGGCAGCTTCCGCAAGATCGCCAAGCGCAAAACGGACTCCCAAGACACAGTCCGTCTTCATCTTAAATCACCGTCTCGTAGACGCAGCCCGCAATCGGAATGTCCGCGTCTTTACATATCTCTATCAATCGATCCATCGCTTTTTGTGAAGTCCTGTCAGCTTCGATGTTTAAGACTACCGCATCCGAAGCAAGCATCGCTTTATGATCTGCAATCTCTTTTACCGGATCGCCTTCCATCATCGAAAGACCTTCTACTGCATTCATCGCCAAGCAAAGGCTGTCGAATACTTCCTTGCTTTCCTCGGAAAGCCCTGTCGTGGCCATAAAAACACTACTCCATCCGTGGTTTTTTGCAATCTTTGCGATGGTCTGGACGGTTTTTTCAGTTTCCATCCGCACTTCCATGTCAGATGTCTGTCTTGCCTTTAAAAGCTTCTGTAACGCATTGGGTTTCTTTCCGCAAAGAACCATATCGCTCAGCGTAGAATACTGCTCCTGGTAGGTCGCTGCCGATTTTACAGTGTCTTTGAATAAATAAAGCATCATCACGCAAAGAACAGATAGGAAAAAACCTGCCATCATACTAAGGATGCCAAACTTCTTTATGCTTTTCCCTGCGCTTATACTTGAAGCTACTTCTCCGTCACCTCCGTTTGTATAATCGGCCACAAGCCGTTCAAAATAACTCTTCTGGCTTTCCGATAACATCGTCAGCACATTGTTCGTCTTTGTCGAAAACTCATTAATCTCTATGTTCATCTGTGACAGCTCTTTTAAATAGTTCTTTTGAGCCTGTCTGACTATTTCATTATATTCCCTTTCGTATTGTTCATCTATTTTTGACAATAAGAATCCGGCATCTGTAGCGGCATACTTTTCACCGGCATCCTCAATGGCTTTTTCTATTACCTTGATCGCCTCTCTGCAGACCTTCTCTTCTTCCCCGATGGCACGTATCGTCAAGACAAACTCAAACTGATTGTTCAATCTGTCTCCTATTTCGAGGGGTACGAGATCCGTCGACATCTCCGTGGATGAATTCCCGGAATCTTTAAATTGGATGAAATTCCCGATATCCCGCTTAGCGGTGTCTTCTTTAAACCCATAAATCTTTATAAGCTCGTCTTTGATCTCCGGCGTAAGCACCATTTCCCACAGTGTGTCCTTAACGCTCTGTCTGGAAGATTCGATTTGGTATTGAACGCTCATCGTCGGAAGATCTTCGGCATCCAGCTGCATAAAGGTAGAATTATAAAGATAGCTGTTCAGGTTATCTCTGATAATCACTCTATTTTTATACTGGCTAAAAATGCGGTCGACTTCTTCCTTTTGCGCCATGGGCATCTCTACGGCATACGCTTTTTTATTCTGCATCGTTGCATATCCCACCCCCAGCGCGCCGCATAGCAGGGTGCAAAGCAGAATCGGAATCGCTCTCCGTAACAATTCATAAAAATATTTTTTTAAATCGATAATCGTTTCCCTGTTCTCCATGCTTCACCTCTTAGCTCCCATAAACCACCCTTCTTTACCCGCGCCAAATCCCTGCGGCGTTTACGTTGGAGAGATTCGTATTCTGAAACAGATAAAGTGTTCCTCCGATCGTGGAATTGCTGATTCTGCAGTTTCTGCCGGAATAATTGCCGACATCTCCGCTGAAAGAGCAATTATAGATTTGCAAATCCTCTGTTGTAATAAAATTCTTATCGTACGGCCAATAGACCGTCTGGAAGCAAAAATAGTAATTGCTGTATCCCTTTGCCGGCGTATTAATCGTAGAATGCTTTATCGTGATATGCTTGCATACTTTATCCGCAGCCACGACCGGCTGTCCGTTCTGCCATATGTAGTTCGGTTCAATATTGATCCCGCATTCAGGCTGTGTGCCTCCCTTGGCAGACCGGATACACGTCAGACTGTCGATCATTACATTATCTGCATCCACGATGGAAATATTGGTTCGTCTGTTGTCGGAAACATTACAGGCTCTTATTCGAATGCCGTCGCAGCCATATACCTGATCTGTGTCCACATTGGTACTGATGTAGATTCCGTCTCCCCAGTTGTTCGTAACCGTCATGTAGGATACCGAGACGTTAGTAGAGTCATAAATCCCGATTCCGTTGCCGCCTTCTCCGCTTGTGCCGGTATGTCTTTTCCACTCTCCCTGAATCTGTCCGCCGAAGATATGAACATTGTTCAGATAGCTTAAACGAATCACATCATAGTTGGCACTGTTCGTTGCAGAAACCTCCAGGACTGCATCCCTCTCCATAATAATATTCATGTTGCTGTGAGGTCTGATCCCTGTCGTCGGACGGATTATGTATTTTCCGGACGGTACATAGACCGTTCCTCCTTCCCCACAAGCAGCGATCGCATTTCGGAATGCCGCTGTATCGTCTGTGCCATCTCCTGCAGTTGCCCCATAATCCAGGACATTTATCACATAATCCGGCACCGCCGTAATCCGGATATCCGGGAGTTTGGCATCCGCCACCCCGTCTGATGCAAAAGTGATCGACGCACCATCCACAGTACACGTCCCGGTGTACATCTCTCCATTTACACGATCAAAGAAATATCTGTTTCCTGCCGTCGAGGGATTCGTAAAGATATTCAGCCCATCTAATACATACCAGCCTCGCATGAGGTCTCCGTTCTCATCGAACCGATAGGTTTTGCCGAATGCGCGATACCATCCGGGTTCTCCCTTAATCCCTAAATAATGGTTTTCCGTAGCGCCGGGAGCAGATGCTCCCTTTTCTACGAGCTTTATTTCCAGCGCTTCCAGCCGATAAGAATGCCATTCTGTCCCTGCCATCTCTCCGTTTTTGGCCCAGCCCATCCAACCGAGATTCTGCGCATGCACACGATAATATACATCATAGTGGTCCGCCATTTCTCCGGTCAGCCTGATCTGCATCGCTTCCAGACGAAGTGCCCTGCCGGAAGTGCCGCTCATCTCTCCGTTCTTCTTCCAGGTACTTTCCCAGCCGATGCTCTGAATATGAGTTCTGTATTCGATGCTTCCGGGGTAGGGCTGCTCATTCAGCCGGACATACAGTCCTTCCAGGCGCAGCGCCCTGCCAGAAGTGCCGCTCATCCCTCCGTCATGCTTCCAGGTGCTTTCCCAGCCGACGTTCTGGATGTGCGACCTATACTGCACAAGATCTGCAAGAAACGGTTTCTCTGTACTGCCAGGCGCTTCTGCGCCTTTTTCAACCAATTTGACTTCGATTCCTTCCAGGCGATAGGCATATCCGGCCGATCCTGCCTTTTCTCCGTTCTTTGCCCAATCAAGCCATCCGATGTTTTGCACGTGTACACGGTAATAGATATCATATCGGCTCTCTACATTCCCGGTCAGTCGTATCTGAATCGCCTCCAGGCGCAATGCTCTTCCGGAAGTGCCGCTCATCCCTCCGTCATGCTTCCAAGTGCTTTCCCAGCCGATATTCTGGATGTGCGTGCGGTATTCGACACTCCCCTCCTCCGGCGCAATCCCGGATAATTTAAGCTCAATCGCTTCCAAGCGAAGCGCCCTTCCGGAGGTGCCGCTCATCTCGCCATTCTGTCTCCAATCCCTCTCCCAGCCGATGTTCTGGATGTGCGTTCTGTACTGTATCGAGACAGGTTCCGGGGATGGAACTGTAAGCATCATTTCTTGCGGGGCTCCCTCTATGAGCAACACGTTCTCCGCAAGCAATTCTTTTTCCTGTAACACCACGTTCTCAGAAAGCAGTTCCTCCTCTGACGATACTATAATCTCTGAAGAAATCTCCTCCGGTAATACTACTTCCTCCGAAGGCGGCTCGTTCTCCGGCAATACTATGTCCTCTGAAGGCGACTCCTCCTCCGACAGCATTGCTTCTTCCGAAAGCGGTTCCCCCTCCTGCAATACCACATCCTCGGAAGGGATTACACTCTCCGCTTCCTCCACCGGCGTTATCTCATCCGCCATCACTCCGATCGGACATAAAAAAACACTGTTTGTCACAGCCATAAAGAGCAGTATCAAACAGATTGCACACACTAGCGGGATTTCTTTCTTTAATCTTTCTTTCATTTATCTCTCTCGTGTCGAATCATACTTTTTGCTTCAAACCAGTGGCTTAGCTTAAATCCACTCTTCATCATACTTTATTTTTGTCGTAGTCGTCTATGCTTATTTATATGTGTAATCACCCCTTAACAAAAAACGTCCCGCAAGACAATTGCATAGAATCTGAAGCCACTCGATGCGGCAAAAGCCAGAACAAAGTCTCTGCCTGTGATGCCGGGTATATATTTATCCACGAATCGACCGTTTTTAGCATGGATCCTGCGTACGATAAAGAAAACAAGGGCATGGCCGCAGACGAATCCGATATAGCAGGCGAAAAAAGCTTTCCACCACGCATAGATAATCCCCGCCGCAATCTGCACCGCAATGCCCGGTACGACGATGCTGATTACCTGCACCATCTCCACCAGTACGACAGAAAGCAGCCCACGCCAGACACCCTCTTCCTTTAAATATGAATATTACGGGGCGGCGGAGCCGCCTGTCCGGTGGTGGCGGAGCCACCTGTCCGGACTTTCGGAGCCACCCCGCCTGACTACTGGTTACCTTGATTTTTCAGAACCCAATCCGTAGACTTCCCGCATGGAGATATCTCT